>JALSLZ010000182.1 GCA_026988075.1 Flavobacteriaceae bacterium | reverse complement strand
AAAATATTTCTTCTTCCAAAATTATTTAATGATCTACTACTTGCAAATTTGTTAAATAGTTTTTTGTTTACACCAAAGTACTCGTAAGTGTTTCCGTCTGTAAAAGTAACTTCTAATAACATACTTTTATGTTGAAAATCGGCAACAGATTGGGCTATTGTAGTAGCGTATTCTTCTAAGTTTTTTTCTTTAGTTTTTGGTGCAATACTTACTAAAAAGTGGTAGCCATCAATAATTTCGGTACTTACTATTTCTGCTTCTTTTTTCTTTTCTAAGTCTTGAAATTTATCCGGATGCCATTCTGTTACCAAACCTCTATAAGTTTTTTTTAATGCTCTAAGTTCAATAGCGCCTTCTACTTTAAAAAGTTTTTTATATTGATTAATACGTTTCATTTTAATATTTTCTTAATTTGCTGCAAATCTATTTATATTTATTAATATAGAGCAGGAAAACTTTTACTAAAAAAAGAATAATGTAAAATAAAACATTTATTAATAATTAAATATCCTTATGAATATTAACACTTTTTTTTAAAAATTAAATTTGCGTTAGTGTAAAAGAAACTAATTTCTACTCCTTAATTAACAACCACGCATCTTTAGCAGTGTGTTTTTTAATCATAGCTAACTTGTTATTTGCTTTTTCTAAAGAAGAAAAACTATAAAAAGCAACCTGAGTTAAATTCCATTTATTTTTCCCGACAATTGAAGCATTAAAACCGTTACTATTTAATTGAGCAACTTTGTTAAGCGCATTTTGTTCGCTTCTAAAAGCACCAGCAATAATGTGGTATTTTTTAATAGGCGCTACCGTGCTAATATTAATGGTTGGCAATGGCGAATCTATTACAAATGTTGCTGTTTGAATTTTGTTAGTATTAATTTTTTGTTGTTTTTCTAAAGCAACAATATAATCTTTTTCAATTTTAGTATCGTATGCTTTTTTACCCAAGCCAATTATTGAAAAACCCAATACAAAAATAGCAGCATACTTAATAAAGTAAGCTGTTTTTTTACGCTTTTCTACATTAATATATATTGGCGCCTGATTTTCTATTTTTTCTACTTGTTTTTTATATACAAAACTATTATTAACTACTTTTTCTGATTCTCTTGTAATTTTATCAGAAATAAATGAAGTTAATCCAAAAGACGAAGTTAAATAATTTATGGTATCATTTACTTCAAAGTTAATAGTATCATCAACCATATAAAAATTACCAATATCTTCTAAAATCAATTCATTGTCTAACAATTTATTTACCCATTCTTCTACTTCAAATTTAATGTAATTGATGGCAGTTTTGTAGGGTATTTTGTCAACTTGAGCAATGTGGTTCGCTAACAAACCATCATTGTTTTGAATTAATGTGTTAAAAGTTATTTGTTTAAATGGCGGTTTAAAATTTTGCTCTTCAACTTTTGCAGATTTATGATTAGCAATAAAAGCACCAAATTCTGGAACTATCACACAATCATATCTATATAGTAAATCTTTTATGTATCTTTCTAACTTCATATCTAATTACAAACATAGTAAATATATCAACAAGTTGTTAACAATTTTTACTTTTTTAATCGGGTTAGCGCAATATTAGTTGGAATGCTAAATTTTTGTGGTATTTTTAAATTTTTGCGTCTATTATAAGTTTCAATCGGTATTATTTTCCAATTAATGTGATTGTTTTCTTTTAAATTGATTGTTAATTCTCCTGTTTTTACGGTGTGTATTTTATCGCCTAATAAAACATTATCTCTAATTATACCTGTAAAAATATTTTTATCGTTTGTGTTTCCAAAAAAAGCATGCCCATAATACATATTAAACTCTTTGTCAATTAATTTATTGATGTATAGATGGTTTTTCTATCTCCGTTTTTATCAATTTTATACAACTGATAATCGCCTTTTAAAATAGCTCCTTCTTCGTATATTTTAACTTGAAATGTTTGATTGTTTATTGTAGCAACCCATTGTCCGATATATGGATTGTTTTTTATCTGAGCTTGACTAAGACTATAAAACAAAAATAAGACGATGCAAAAGTATTTTTTCATTTTTTACGAATCTATTTTTCTTTTAGCAAATAAATATAAACAGGATAATGGTCACTATAACCGCCAGTAAAATTTGCACCATTCCAGCTTCTATATGGATAACCTTTGTAACGCCCTTTTTTTTGTGTCATATAATTAGGGTTAAAAATATTTGCTTTATATAATTTATACGAATTATAATCTTGTTTATTGGTTACTAATGGTGATGTTAGTAATATTTGATCAAATAAATTAATATTATCACGATAACCTAAAGTACTTAAACCACGTTTAAACATTTTTTCCATTGGGTTAAATATATCTCCATTTTTCACTTCTTCCTTTTTTCCTACAGTTTTTAAAATATTTTTTAAGCTTGAATTATTAGGGTCATCATTTAAATCGCCCATAATAATAATTTTAGGATTTGGGTATTCTTTTTTAACATCAGCAATAATTTCTAAATTTAATGCCGCTGCTTTTTCTCTTGAAGGTCTACTTTTTTGTTCGCCACCTCTACGCGAAGGCCAATGATTTACAATAATATGTACTACTTCATCATCTAACAAACCAGTTACTAAAAGCTGATCTCTGGTTGCATAAGGTTTACCATCTTTACCAGGTAATTCTAGCTCATAAGATTTGCTATCCATTGGTTTAAAATATCTTTTTTGATACAATAAAGCCACATCAATACCACGTGCGTCAGGAGATTCATAATGTACAATTCCGTAATCTTTATTTTTTAATTTTTCGTTGGCTATTAAATCTTCTAAAACGGCTTTATTTTCAATTTCTACTACGCCAATAATTGCAGGACTTGTGTTTGCTTTTTCTTTACCAATTAAGGATATAACTTTAGCCATATTGTTAATTTTTGACCAATACGCTTTAGCACGATTACCTTCTTTCATGTCCATAATCGGGCTTTTTTCGTCTAATTTAGTTGGGTCATTTATGGTGTCGAATAAATTTTCTAAATTATAAAAAGCAACGGTTCTAATGTTAAATTCTTTTTGACCAGTATGTTTTTTAGATTTTGTTTTTTTTTGAGCGCTAACTTGTTGTGTAGTACCACAAGATAATAATGTGCTAACTATTATTAATATACTGAAAAATATTTTTACTTTCATGATGGGTTGTTTAATATAAAGAGGCTAAAGTTACTATAAATTTTAATTTAATGACGCTAATTTAGGGTAGATTGTTTATAAAATACTTTTTTTAATCTTAAATTTAACACAAAGTTTACTTGTAAAACATTAATTTTGCGTGATTATTAAACGTATCTATAACTATTATTGGGTGCAAATATTAAATAATAAATAGAATTAAAATTATGAATAGAAAAATTATTGTGGCTATACTCAGTGTTTTTTCATTTTATGGCTTAATTGCGCAAACCGTTAAAGGTAAGGTGATTAATGCCGCTTCTGAAAAACCGATGACTGATGTTGTAGTTTCTGTATTAGATACAGATATTTCACAAAAAACGACATCAAATGGTGTTTTTGAATTGAAAAATGTTGCTAAAGGTAAACAAATTATTAAAATTACTTTTAATGGTTTTGAATCGCAATCTTTTCCGTTAAAGATAACAAATACAACCTTAGATTTAGGTGTTATTCGTTTGTATGAGAATTTTCAGCAAGAAGAGGATTTAAGTACTATTACATTAACAGATACAGAATTAGACGATGATGAAGGTGCTGCAGATAATACTGCAGGATTATTACAATCATCAAAAGATGTATTTACAAGAGCAGCAGCGTTTAACTTTCCGTGGTTTAGAGCCAGAGGTTACGATTCTGAAAATGCCAATGTATTAATGAATGGTATTAAAATGAATAAAGTTTCAAACGGAAGACCACAATGGTCAGATTGGGGTGGACTTAATGATGTTTTAAGAAATCAAGAATTTGCAAACGGATTAGCTCCTGCCGAAAAAACTTTTGGTGGTGTTTTAGGTTCAACTTCAATAAGTACAAGAGCATCAGAGCAACGTGCAGGTTCTCGTATTTCGGCAGCATCTGCAAATCGTAATTATTCTGGTAGAGTTATGGTAACTCATAATACAGGTATGAGCGAAAAAGGCTGGGCTTTAAGTGTGTCTGCATCTCGTAGATATGCAACCGAAGGTTATAATGAAGGTAGTACTTATAATGCATGGTCTGGTTTTATTTCTGCAGAGAAAAAATTAAATAAAAAACACAGTTTAAACCTTACTGCTTTTCATACTTTTAACCGTAGAGGTAAATCATCACCAAACACACAAGAAGTGTATGATTTAAGAGGTACAAAATACAACTCGTATTGGGGAACACAAGGTGGAGAAAATAGAAACTCACGTATGAAAGAAATCTCTGAGCCAATGGCAATTTTAAGTCATTACTGGCAAATAAATGACAAAACAACCTTAAATACCAATGTTTCTTTTCAAACAGGTCATATTGGCAATAGTCGTTTGGGCTATTATAAAACACAAAACCCTGATGCAACCTATTACAAAAACTTACCGAGTTTTCATTTATCTCATAATGATTATGAAGCTGCTTATATCTACCAACAAGATTTTCAAAATTACGGGCAAGTAAATTGGAAATATATGTATGATAGAAACCGTATTGGAGATGCTGCTGATTATTATTTATACGAAGATAGAGTTGATGACACAACCATTAGTTTTAATACGAATCTAACCACAGAATTAACCGATAATATTACATTAAACGGACGTTTAAATTATTCTCAATTGTATTCTGAAAATTATGCAAGCATGTTAGATTTGTTAGATGCTAAATATCACAAAGACATTGATGGCTATGCGCAAAGTGGAACAGACGAAGAACAATATAATTTTGACAACCCAAATAGAGAAATAAAAGTAGCCGATCGTTTTAATTATAATTACAATATTACATCTTCTAATGCAGAAGCATTTGCGCAATTGCAATTTACTTATGATGAAGTCGATTTCTTTGTTGCGGGTGAATTTGTAAACACCAAACATCAACGTGATGGAAAGTATAGAAATGGTGCTTATTTAAATAATTCGTTAGGTAAAGGCGAAGAGCAAGTGTTTAATAATATAAATTTTAAAGGTGGTTTAACTTATAAGGTTACAGGTCGTCATTTATTAAATGTAAATGCAGGTATGTTGTCTGTAGCTCCAAATTTAAGAAACACCTTTTTTAATTCAAGAGTTAACAATATAATTACACCAAATTTAGAAAGTCAAAAAATCACATCTTTTGATGCAAGTTATATTTATCGAGGTCCAGGTGTAAAAGCAAGGCTAACTGGTTATATGACTGAGTTTAAAAATGGAATAGAATCTGCTTTTTACTTTGCAGAAGGAATTAAATTAAATACTACAAATAATGATGGTAGTAATGATTTTGTTGGAGAAACAGCAACAGGAGTTGATAAAAAAAATATGGGTGTTGAGTTTGGTATGGAAGTGCAAGCAACACCAACTATCAAAATTACTGGTGTAGCTTCTATAGCAGATTTTAGATATACATCAAACCCATTTATATATTTAACTGATGATGGTAATACTTCTGGTGTTTTTGAATATGGTAAATCGTATTTGAAAAATTATAGACAAGGTGGTACTGCACAGCAAGCATACTCTTTAGGTTTTGAATACAGAGATCCTAATTATTGGTGGTTTGGTGTAAATG
Source organism: Flavobacteriaceae bacterium (assembly GCA_026988075.1). Classification (GTDB taxonomy): domain Bacteria; phylum Bacteroidota; class Bacteroidia; order Flavobacteriales; family Flavobacteriaceae; genus S010-17. Next base: position 1,976 of record JALSLZ010000182.1, on the reverse strand, counting down.
GTAATTATATTTCAGATAATTTTGTTAATGTAACAAAATTAATACGTACCGATAGTTTTTATAAAGATGCGGATAATGACAATCAAATATATGTTAATCCAAAAACTGGTAATCAAGTAACTCAACAAGACGTTGATGCATTATTAACTCAAGAAGAATTTGCACCTGTATTTTTATTAAATGCAGTTGGTGGTAAATCTTGGAAAATTGGCGATAAATACATTGGTGTTTTTGCTAATATTAGTAACATTCTTGGTAGAGATTATAAAACTGGTGGTTTTGAGCAAGCAAGAAAAGCAAATTTTGTTGCTTTACAAGCAGATAAAGATTTAGATACACCTGTATTTGGTTCAAAATATTGGTATGGCAATAAAGCCACTTATTACTTAAATTTATACTTACGATTTTAATAAAACAAAATATATATTATTATGATAAAACAAATAATTAAAATAACATTAAGCCTACTTATTATAGTAGCAAGTTTTACGTCTTGTGTAGATGATAAAAACTTTGAAACACCACAAATAACAGAAAACGATACTGATATTTCAAATACGCCGTTGTCAGTAATTAAAAGTAGTATTTTGCAAAGCCTTAGTTTGGTTTCTACAAATCCAGACATTCCAGATTCATCAACATTAATACATACTTTTCCTGAGTTAAATGCAAATGAAGACAATAAAATTATCGTTGCTGCTTATGTAGTTGGCGATGATACAACAGGTAATTTTTACAAAAAATTAATAGTACAAGACAGTCCAGAAAACCCAACATTTGGTTTAGAAATACGAATAGATGCAGGTAATTTACATACCATTTATAATGTTGGTCGTAAAATTTACATTCAATTAAACGGTTTAACTGCAACTTACCTTGATGGTTCTCAAGGTGGAGCGCCAAGTTATCCTAATCAAAGTATTCCTGATGGTCATGCAGACATTAACTACAATAACATTCCTGGTGTTTATAAATTAGGTGTTTTAGGTGAAGATTTTTATGTGGATAGAATTTCAGGATTAGATTATGAAAAAATAATTACAAGATCTTCTGTTTCAGAAACAATTGTACCAAGTTTAATTTCTACAAACGACATATCTGATGCAACAATGAATACAGCAGTAGAATTTAATAACATGCAATTTGAATTTAATGAATTAGGTAAAACTTATGCTGGCGAAGCAAATGATGCATACGATGCATCAAGATTTTTAATTAATTGTGAAACGGAATATGTATTTGGTTTAATGACAAGTACTTTTTCTAATTTTAAATATTTAGCAATTTCAGATAAAAAAGGAAGTGTTAAAGGTGTTTTAATGAAAAACTTTAGAGAAAGTGAGCCTGTAGTTGTTTTAAACTCACCAAATGATGTGAATTTTACAGAAACAGATAGATGTGACCCAATATTTTTAGATTGTGGTACAGCTTCTACTGCTGGTACAACCGATTTAATGGTAGAAAATTTTGATGGTGGAATTCCTGCAACTTGGACAAATTACATTCAAGCAGGTTCAGAAAGTTGGGAAACTTTTTCTGGTTCAAATGCACTTTCTGGTCAATCAGTTAGAATGGGTTCTTACCAATCTAATGACGAATCGTCTATTGGTTGGTTAATAAGTCCAGCAATAAATATGGATGCACAAACAGGCGAAACCTTAGAGTTTCAAACATCGAATAGTTATTCAGATGGTTCAAAATTAGAATTGATGTATTCTAACGATTGGGATGGCACTGAAGCTGGCATAGCAAATGCAAATTGGGGCTTATTAACAGCTGCAACAATTGTTAGTGACGATGAATATTATCAAAACTGGGTTTCTTCTGGTGTGGTAGATTTATCATGTGCAGAAGGTACGAATTTTTACCTTGCATTTAAATATACAGGTTCAGGAAGCTCAGACTTTGACGGAACTTATGAATTAGATGAAGTAGCAATTAAATTTTAATACAAAACTCTAAAAACAATAAAAAAA
>JALSLZ010000181.1 GCA_026988075.1 Flavobacteriaceae bacterium | reverse complement strand
TCAAGGTGCAAACCAAATGGATAATCATTTTAAAAATACGGATTTTAATAAAAACATACCGGTTTTAGCCGCTTTAATAAGTATTTGGTATAATAATTTTTACCTAACGGAATCGGAAGCTGTTTTACCATATTCACAATATTTAACGAATTTACCCTCTTTTTTACAACAACTTTCTATGGAAAGCAATGGCAAAAGTGTCGATAGAAGTGGTAAAAAAATAAATTACCAAACAGGTAATATTATTTGGGGAAATGTAGGTACAAACATGCAACATGCTTTTATGCAATTAATTCATCAAGGTACAAAAATGATACCTATTGATTTTATAGGGTTTAAAAAATCACTTTATAATAATGAAAATCATCACGATAAATTAATGGCTAATTTTTACGGACAATCATTTGCTTTAGCTTTTGGTAAATCAAAAGAAAATGTACATTTAGATTTGAAATTTAATGGGCAAAGCAACAAGATAAACCAGTTGTTAAATTACAAAATTTTTGAAGGCAGCAAACCATCGACTACGATACTTTTTGACACATTAACACCAGAGAATTTAGGTTCGCTAATCGCTTTTTACGAGCACAAAATATTTGTACAAGGTGTTATTTGGAATATTTTTAGTTTTGATCAATTTGGTGTAGAATTAGGAAAAGAATTAGCCAATAAATATTTAAATAAAAAATAAATTATATGATAACCAATCAACAACTTTTCTATCAATTTACCGAATTTATACTTTCGTTTATAGGTGGTTTTTTATTGTTGTCTATTTGGTTAACCATTCAAAATAAATTCAAACAAAAATTAGCTTCAGAAATCACAGTAAAACGTTTAGATAAAGGTTTGTTATTTATTGGTTTGTCTATTTTTGTCTGGTCAATATCTGCATTACTCGGTATTGTTTATCAGTATTTAAATGTAGATAACTGGTTTAAGTTAATTAGTATGAATATGTTTTCTATACTAAACAGTTTGTTTTTAATTTTAGCATTGTATTATTTAGACAATTCACCCGATTATCTTTATAATAACAAAAAAAACACCACTAAAATAATTAGTTTTTTTATTGTTTTATCTATCATTTCACTAATTATTGCTTTAAGTTTTGGCGAAACTATTACTACGCATGGTTTTCGTTTTAATGCCATTCCAGATTTAATTTTATCAACTGTGTTGTCTTGGTTTTTAAGCATTGCTTTGTATCGAACTTTTATCAATAGAGCAATGAAATCCGTTGCGTATATTGCAATTGCAAGTATTGTTTTATTGCTTTTATCGCAATTACCTTTTGTTTTTAATTTAGGTATTAATTTATTTTATGTCGATTTAATTAAAATAGCAGCAAAAGTCACCTTAATTTATGTTTTTTTGGTTTTAGGTACAAGTTGGGCTTTAGAATTGGCACAATTGCCAGAAGCATCAACAATGAAGATTGTATTTACCGATTGGAATAAAATAGTTTTAAGTATCCCAACTAAAAACATCATCAATAAAGAAGTCCGTTTTGGAAAAAAAACAACACAATTTAACAACCTATTAAAATTTGCAATTCGAAGAAAATATGCGCCAGATAATCAAATGTGTATCGAAGTGTATAATGGTGGCGAAATTCTAAGTCAAACGTATTTAACACGGATAATTGATAATATAAATGACATATTAGAACTAAAAGATGAGGCTAAATTAAACCGAAATGACTTTTTTACCTTTATAGGGCAAGCAAAATATCGTTTGCGTTTTTTACCCGAACATATTGAGGTTAAAAACCAATTACTACAAGAGTTTACACACAATACAGACAACCATATATATAAGGCTTTTAAGTAATAACAATTAGTCACAATACGTAATTTATTATAACACGTAATCTATTTTTTAATAATTGTTCGTACTTTGTGCGAGAATAAAAATTATAAAAAAATAAAAATATGTCAGCAACAACATTAAAACCACATCAAAAAGAACTATTTGGACATCCAATAGGATTGTATATTCTATTTTTTACCGAAATGTGGGAACGATTCTCTTATTATGGAATGAGAGCCATATTAGTTATCTATATGATTGCACAAGCAAATCATAAAGACGGCGCAGGTTTAGGTTGGACGGAGTTAGAAGCTTTAAAACTTTATGGCTGGTATGTAATGTTGGTTTATGTGGTATCTATTCCTGGTGGAATAATAGCAGATAGATATTTAGGGCAGAAAAAAGCAGTTATGATAGGCGCTTTTATCTTAGTTTTAGGTCATGGAACTTTAGCCATTGAATCTTCTTGGGCATTTCTAACAGGTTTAGGCTTAATCATTTTAGGAGTTGGTATGTTAAAACCTAATATTTCTACTATGGTTGGTGGTTTATATGCAAAAGGAGATATCCGTAGAGATAAAGGTTTTTCAATTTTCTATATTGGTATTAATTTAGGCTCTTTATTAGCAACATCAGTTATTGGGTTAATCGTTGCAAAATGGGGTTGGCATGCAGGTTTTGGAACGGCTGGAGTTGCTATGCTTTTTGGTTTAATAGTTTATATTTGGGGTCAAAAATACATTACTCATGTAGGTAATAAACCAACAAAACAATCTAAAGAAAATGATGTTTCTTTAGTTAAAATATTTTCTAATATATTCAATTCACCTATACATTTGGTTATATTTATAGCTTTATTAGCTTTTTCACTTTATGCAGGGTTTACTTTTGAAGGTGTAGATCATTGGGGTTACGGTGCATTATTTATTTTCTTGTCATTTGTAGTAGCATTAATGATGATGATATTTAAAAGTTTAGAAACTCAAGTTGAAAAAGATCGTTTTTTAGTTGTTTTACTTTCGTTCTTTTTAGTAATTGTTTTTTGGGGTGCTTTTGAACAAGCTGGAGGATTAATGAGTATTTATACGGAACAAAAAACAGATAGAATGTTATTAGGTTATTTAATACCGACACCTATGTTTCAAGGTTTAAATGCTGGTTTTATTATATTATTTGCAGTTGCTATTGCTAATTTTTGGGCAAAACGTAAATTAAAAAATAAAGAAGCCTCTTCTTTATTTAAAATGGCTACGGGAACTATTATTATGGGTCTTGGATTTGTTTTTATGGTATTTGCTGCTAAAGAATATGGCATTAAAGGCCATTCAGGTATGCAATGGTTAGTTTTAGCTTATCTGTTTCATACTATTGGCGAATTATGTTCTTCACCTGTATCGCTTTCGTTTGTAACCAAATTAGCACCTGCTAAATATGCATCATTGATGATGGGGTTATATTTTGCTGCAACAGGTTTAGGTGGTAAAGTAGCAGGTATCTTAGGTGAAAGCGCTGGTGATTTAGGCGAATATACTATCTTTAGTGGTATTACAATCTTTACAGTTATTTTCGGTTTATTAGTAATAGCTTTACTTAAACCTTTAAAACGCTTAACGCACGGAGCAGAAGACAACGAAGTAGAAATGCATAACGACGAAACAGAAGGTTTTGAATTAGCAGATTAATTAAAAACAGAACAACAAACCCAATAGTTAATGCTACTGGGTTTATTTATTAAACATAAATTTTCACACAATGAGTACAGAAAACAAAGGTTTTTTTCAGTTAATAGGCTCTTTTAAAGGAACATTTTGGTTAGCAAGCGCCATGGAATTATTTGAGCGTTGGGCTTGGTATGGTTTTTTTGCCGTATTTGCATTATATCTTACAGGTTCTACCGATGAAGGTGCTTTAGGTTTTACACATATTGAAAAAGGGCAAATAATGGGTTTAATTACAGCGCTATTATATTTTATGCCAATCTTTACGGGTATTATTGCTGATAAAATAGGGTATAAACTATCCTTAATCATTGCTTTTGTAATGCTTGGTGGCGGTTATTATATGATGGGGCAAGTTGATACAGTTCCCAGTATGTTTATGGTGTTTTTATTTACCGCAATTGGAGCAGCAATATTTAAACCAGTAGCATCAGCAATTGTAACAAAATCAACTAATGATGAGAATTCTACGCTTGGTTTTGGCTTGTTTTATATGATGGTTAATATTGGTGGTTTTATTGGTCCAGCAATGTCATCTAATTTGCGTACAGAATACGGATGGAATTTAATTTTTATACAAGCAACAATTGTTATATTGATTAACTTGCTTATAGTACTTGTTTTTTTTAAAGAACCAGAACGAGAAGTGCAAAAAAAAGAAACATTTAGTGAAGCTGTAACCGATGCCTTTAAAAAAATATGGGAAGCTGTATCTGACAAACGTTTAATGATATTATTAATTATTATGGTTGGTTTTTGGACCATGTTTAATCAGTTATTTTATACTTTACCAACTTTTATTGAAGATTGGATTGACACACATGCATTGCATAATTCTATTGCCGATATTTCGCCATGGTTAGCAAGTTTAATGAGTGGTGGCGGAAATTCTGTAAATCCTGAAATGTTAATAAATATCGATGCAGGATTTATTGTATTGTTTCAAATAATAGTTTCTTATTTTGTAATGAAAATGCGACATGTTAGCGCAATGATTGCTGGTTTTATTGTTGCTGCAATTGGAATTGGATTAACTTTTTATTTTCATAACGGAATGTATACTATTTTAGGTATCATGATTTTTGCTATTGGCGAAATGATGTCTGGCCCAACTTTATCTTCTTTTATTGCAATTATCTCCCCTAAAGGTAAAGAAGCACTTTATCAAGGTACTTATTTTTTACCTGTTGCTGCTGGTAACTTTTTTACTACGTTTATTTCTGGTAACTTGTACCAAGCATGGTCAGATAAACTAAGTTTGTTACAAACAGAAATGAAATCTAAAGGTATTAATATGCCAGAAATTGGCGAAGGTTTTTCTAAAAATGATTATTTCAAAATGGCATCAGAAAAATTAAATATGACACAAAACGAAATGACACAAATGGTTTGGGACACTTATAACCCAAATAAAATTTGGTATGTTATTGTTGGTATTGGTATTGTAGCCATTTTAGCTTTAGTAGTTTATGATAATATGGTTGTAAAACCAAAAGAACGTAAACTTAAAAAAGATAACAACAGCTTAATAGAACATTAAAAATCAAAAAAACACATTTATTAACTTTAAATGTGTTTTTGTATATTGCAAATATTATTAATTAACTTAAAAATTTATGAGTACAACATCAACAGATAGTTTTTTTGAAAAAACAGTATTAGGTCATCCAGCAGGATTGTTTGTATTGTTTTTTACAGAAATGTGGGAACGCTTTTCATATTACGGAATGCGAGTTTTATTAGTATTATTCTTAACCTCTGGAATGACAGGTTTTAATCCTGGCTGGGAATGGGATAGAAAAGCTGCTTTAGCACTTTTTGGAACGTATGCTTCCTTAGTTTATATTACACCTATTATTGGTGGTTGGCTTGCCGATAATAAACTGGGTTATAAAATGGCTGTTGTAATTGGAGCTACTATTATGACTTTAGGTCATTTATTTATGGCTTTTGAAACCGAATTTTTCTTATATTTAGGTCTTATGGGTTTAATACTTGGTAATGGTCTTTTTAAACCGAATATTACCTCTATTATTTCGCACATGTACAAACATCATCCTGAAAAGAAAGATGGCGCTTTTACTTTATTTTATATGGGTGTTAATGCAGGTGCTTTTTTAGGAATTTTACTTTGTGGTACAATTGGCGAAAAATACAGTTGGTCTTATGGTTTTGGATTAGCAGGTATTTTTATGTTCTTAGGTATGTTGCAATTTTATTTTGCACAACCATTATTTAAAGGAATTGGTGATAAACCAGAAAAGAAAGAAGAATTAAACCAAACGGAACTTTCAGAAATTTTAGAAGAAGGCGAAACAGGTTTAAATCACTTTACAAGTTTAGATAAAATTTTAATGTATGTAAGTGGAATTTTAGGTGTTTTATACTTAATAAACGACCCTTTATATGAAATTTCAAGAATGAAAGGATACGCAAACCCTATAAATTTATTCCCTTTTGAAATTGCAGGTGTTTCTGGTCAAAATATTGCTATTTTAGTTGGTTTAATTTCGTTTTTATACTTATTAGTAACCAGAATTGCTCGTTATGGAACTGTTGTACGTGATAAAATGATTGCTGTAGCAATTTTTGCTTTTTTTACCGTGTTTTTCTGGGCTTCATTTGAACAAGCTGGTGGATCTATGAATATCTTTGCTAAAGATTATGTAGATAGAATGCTTGACGGAACTGCTGCAACTACTTTTAAAATTGTAAATACACTTATTTATATTATTCCATTAGCAATAATATCTTGGGTTTTAATTAAATTAATTAAAACTTCCTATTCTGAAATTCCACTTTCAAACACCATCTTAGGAACAAGTTTTTTAATTATTTGGGGAATTGTTATCTATTTACTTTACGATGCATTTAATAAAGATACTGCCGAAATACCAGCTTCATGGTTTAATATTTTAAATTCGTTATTTATTATTGCATTTGCACCATTCTTTACAAAATGGTGGGAAAGTAAATACAATCCATCAGCAGCTGTAAAATATGGCTTAGGTCTTATTTTATTAGGTCTTGGTTTTGGAGTTTTAGCTTTTGGAGCAAAAGATATTCCACAAGGAGCAATGACAGCAGCTGTAAGTATCATATTCTTAGTATTTGCCTATTTATTTCATACTTTGGGTGAATTATGTTTATCACCTGTTGGACTTTCTTATGTTAGTAAATTAGTTCCAGGTAGAATGATAGCAATGATGTTTGGTGTTTGGTATATTGCTGTTGCAATTGGTAACAAATTAGCAGGTAAAATGGGAGGAATGATTGATGAAATTACAGCAGAATATTCTATGGCAACATTTTTTTTAATGTTTACATTAATTCCAATAGGAGTAGGTTTATTAGCAATGGCTTTAAGTCCGTTATTAAAAAGATTAATGCATGGTGTTAAATAAGAACACAAAAACAATAATATAGTAAATAAAAGACGTTTTTTAACAAACGTCTTTTATTTTTTAAAATATTTTGTAATTTCGGCATATAAATTGCAACTAAGTAAAAGAACAAACGAAAACATAATTATGAAGAAACTATTTTTAACACTACTTTTCACAGTATCAATAAGCACTTTTGCACAAGAAAAATTAGTATGGTTAACCGATTTTAATGAAGCTGCAAAAATTTCACAAAAAACAAAAAAACCAATTTTGGCTAATTTTACAGGTTCAGATTGGTGTGGTTGGTGTAAAGTTTTAAAAAGAGAAGTTTTTGATAAGCCAGAATTTAAAAAATGGTCAGATAAAAATGTCGTCTTATTAGAAATTGATTTTCCAAGACGCACAAAATTATCCGAAAAATTAAAAAAACAAAATTACGCCTTACAAAAAGCTTTTGGAGTAAGAGGTTACCCAACTGTATGGGCGTTTAATGTAGGTAAAGGTAAAGACTCTAAAAAAGACTTAGAACCACTTGGTAAAACTGGTTATGTTAGAGGCGGTGTGAAAAAATGGATTGCCTCTATTGAGCAATACATGCATTAAACCTTTTTGCAGATAAAACAAAAGTCCAAAATATATTTATTTTGGACTTTTGTTGGTTTTAAAAACACAGATTAAAGATAAATTTTTGAAAAATAAAGATGATAATCTGTAAAAGTCATATCTAAATTTTCCGTAAATTGCAGCATCAAACCAAGCAATAAAAATGGAAAAAATCACAGCCTACAAACCAAAAAATAAAATACGAATTGTAACTGCCGCATCACTATTTGATGGACACGATGCAGCAATAAATATAATGCGTAGAATTATTCAATCAACTGGTGTTGAGGT
>JALSLZ010000180.1 GCA_026988075.1 Flavobacteriaceae bacterium | reverse complement strand
CTACTGGCGGATTTACAACGTTTCTTAGCTTTGTTAAATCAAAAACTTGCATGCCATGCCCTGAAGCTTCACTTACAATAAAAGCGTAATTATTATAGACTTTAATATCTCTCCAAGTACTTGGGTAGGTTCCTGCTGTTTTATCTAATTTACCTAAATAAATTGGATTTACAGGATCTGTAACGTCTAAAAAGGCGGTATTACTTCTATCGCCAAACAAAGCGTATTCTTTATTTGTTAATGGATCTGTCCAACCCCAAATATCGTTTCCTGCTGTTGAACCAAAGGTAGATACTGGTATAAAACTCATTAAATCTAAACCATCACATGGAAATATGCCTGCAAAACCTGCATCACATGGCGTTTGTGAAAATGAAATTTGATATATAAAAATAAATAATAGTGTTATTTTTTTCATTGAAAGTGTTTTAATTTCAACAAATATAAACATTATTATGGAATGCCAATAATTAAGATGTAAGATTCGAGATACAAGATACAAGATGCAAGATACAAGATGCAAGATGCAAGATGCGAGCTGCGAGATGCGAGATGCGAGATGTGTAAAGCTAAAAGAACGGCAACTACTTATTAACCTGAGCTTGACCTAAACTTACAATTAAAGTTTAGGTCAAACTCAGGTTGTTAAATTAATAATACAACCAAAACTCCTTCAGTTATAAATAACATCAGGAGTTTTTTCCGCTTTCATAGCTTTATTTTATTACCTTGGTTGACTGCCTCTAACTTTTCTTTTTTTCAGGTTTTCATTCGGTAATTTTTTTTCTTTTTTTCTTTTTATCATTTTTTGTTTACGCTCTGTTTTCCCTTTACTATTTTTAGTAACTCTTGCTTTTGATCTGTAATAATAGTAATCTTCATCTTCTTCAAACTGCTCGTATTCATCGTAAAAATCATCGTTAAAAAAATGGTCATTATAGTTAAACACGTAATTGTTGTAAAAATAATCGTGGTAAAGATCAGTATAATAGTTATGGTAATAATTTGAATAATAATTTCCATATCTATGCTTAACAGAACCTATATGTCTTACATTACCATATCTATCATAACGCAATCTCATATTACCAATGTTAGTCATTGTATTTCGGTTATACCTAATAGATACACTACCTACTCTACTAATTTTACCACTATAATTATAGTTGATAAAAACACGACCAACTCTAATTACTCTACCTCTATAATCTCTTACAACTTTTGTTGCTCTATTAGTATGAGATGTTCTTGATTTATTTCTTTTACCTCTATAATAATATTCAGTTGTTGTACCATAATCATTTGCGTGAATATCGAAGTCCATTTCTCCATCTAAAAAAATGTAAAATTTAACGCCTCGCTCATTAAACGAAATTGGCTCTGCATCATCATATCGGTTATCCCATTTACTGTTTGGATTTTCATAGCTCGTCTTGGCTTCAACAGTTGAAACCATCATAAGCACTGCTACTAAATAAAGTATTCTTGTTTTCATAATTTATGGTTTTAAAAGGATATGCCTACTCTATTTGCTTTTCGGCTTCCGCATTTGATGTTATACTTTCAAGTAGCGTGCCAAAAAATAATATTGTTTAAAAATAAATTTCAATTATATGATTATCAGTGTAATATACTTTTATTTTTAAATGTAAAAAGCAAGTGTAATAAATTATATTCGCAACAAAACCCTAAATAATATTAAAATATTTCATTCAAAATAGATCCGTTTTTCAAAATAAAGGAGTGATAAAAGAAGTTATTTTTAATGTGTAATTGGATTTGTACACTTTTCTATATAAACAGATTTAGAGCATTTCATATTTGGTCCATTATCATTACCAAAAGTAGTTTTGAAATATTTAACTGTTTTTTCTTTACATTTAACACGAGAATCTTTGCAATTTTTATTTTTATATTTTTCTAAAAATTGATAATATTTTTTTCTTTCTACACACGATTGTTTTTCGCTTTGAATGCATTTTTTTAAACTTAACTTAGATGCAACTATTTTGGTTAAACCGTCTTGTTTTTTATTTTTTAACTGAGCGAATGATTCGCTTTTATTTGCAACTAACAAATACATATTATGCAGCAACATATAATCTAAACCAATATAATTACCTGTAATTTCAGGAAAACGCCAACCATTATATTGCTCGCCCAAACTGGCAGAAAATCTATTTTTAGTTGCCCAACCGTATTTTGAAAAATCGGTTATACCGTGATAAAAAGGACCATTAAAAGGAGCTGAATTTAACATTTCGAGTCCTTTTTTTTCGATTGTTTTATTTCTTTTCCAATCGTGTAAAATAACACCGAGATTATAATAATACGGTTCCCAATTGTATTTTTTAGATGCTTTTAATACTTTTTTACCAGTCGATAAAAACAAATTGTTATCTCGGTTACTAAGCGTAATCATTTCAATATACATTCTTCTGTTCCAAAAATCGCCTTTAAAATTATCGGCTTGTATTGAACCAACACCATCTAAAAAATCGATTAGCGGAATGTAAGTGTATTTTTTACCAAAAATATTAGTTCCTATTTTAGAAAAAAATCGTGAAAACACCAACATGGTTGTATTATTTTTAAAATAATTTGGTGATGCATTGCCTCTAAAATCACAATCTCCATTATAATCGCCATCAGGATCTTTTGGTGTCCAATGGTATTTTTTAGCGTAAGAAATAATTCGCTCAGCAATATTTTTAGCCTCTTGCTTTATCTTATTTTCATTGTCTTGAAAAAGTTTATTTTGATATGACGCATTATCATCAACCAATTCATTTACTAAAGAAACACCTAATAATACACCCAAAATTTGATCCATAGACATTGGTACATGATTGTATTTTTTAGCATAACCTTTTGGATTTTCTTTTACATTACAGTTTTTATCAACATACACATCGCAACATTGAGTGCCTTTATGGTTTGTACATTTAACATGAAAGGTTTTTCCACTACCATAAATAAATTTCTCTGTGTTTATTGAATGTTTATTTAATGCTGGATTCTTTTTTACAAAGTCATCAGGAAAATCTTCTCGCACAAAAAAACCATCTAATTTTGGTTTTTTATTGTAACCATTAACTGTTTCAGCAATTAAATCTAACCTATTAAATGCATACAAAGCGTAATACAATTCTTTTAGTGTTTGTGTTGTATTGCTATTGTTTTTTTTAAGCAATTTGTATTCTGTTGCTAAAACACCTAAATATTGCCCTAACATTATTGGTCCTTCGCCATGTTCTAATCGTGGAAACTCTCGTTCATTTCGTGTTCCAAAAGGCAAACTCTGACCAGATTCACTACCAATAGCAATAAAATTGTTTACTAATCGCTCTCTGTAATTCCAATATTTAACAATATTGTTATCAATTTGTGAATGCTGCGCAACACTAAAACAAAAACTTAGTAATAATAAAAGAGTGATTTTTATTTTTTTCATAACTCCTGTTTTTATTGAAAATATTAACTGTTAATAGTAAATAAAACATCTTAAATTTAATGTCTAAAAGCAGTCTACTACTTTAAATGTTTTTGTGCCTTATAAGAAGATCGCACCAAAGCACCACTTTCTACATGCCTAAAACCCAATGCTAAACCTATGGTTTCGTATTTTTTAAATTGTTCTGGCGTAATATATTCAATTACTGGCAAATGCTTTTTACTTGGCTGTAAATACTGACCAATTGTTACCACATCTACTTTGGCATTTTTCAAATCTTTTAGTGTTTGAACAACCTCATCTTCGGTTTCGCCTAAACCTAACATAATACCAGATTTTGTTCTTGATATTCCGCTTTCTTTTAAATACAACAATACCTCTAAGCTTCTATCATATTTTGCTTGAATTCTAACTTTTCGTGTTAAACGTCTTACGGTTTCTACATTATGTGAAACAATTTCTGGTCTAACTTTTATAATTCTATCTAAATTAGTTTTGTTGCCTTGAAAATCGGGTATCAAGGTTTCTAATGTAGTTTCTGGATTTGCTCGTCTTATTGCCTGTATTGTTTCTGTCCAAATTATTGAACCGCCATCTTTTAAATCATCTCTATCAACAGATGTTATTACAGCGTGTTTTATGCTCATTAAATTAATTGAACGTGCTACTTTGTCTGGTTCTTCCCAATCTACAGGGTTTGGTCTACCAGTAGCAACACCACAAAAACCACAAGAACGAGTACAGGTATTACCCAATATCATAAAAGTTGCCGTACCTTCTGTCCAACATTCGCCCATATTAGGGCAACTACCACTTGTACAAATTGTATTTAATTGGTATTTATCAACTACCTTACGCAAGTTAGTGTATGTTTTACCTATTGGCAATTTTACACGTAACCATGCTGGTTTTTTTTGTGGTAAAATGTGTGACTCTTTCATTAAAATAATTTTATTTTAAGTTTATTATTCCGAATAACATGCTACAAAGATAAAACAAAATATGTCAGCATTATTAAGATATTTTTTGTTATTTTGTAATCTATTATAAAATTATAAATTATGAAAAAATTAGCAATTATTTCGCTTTTAATCTTAGGAGGATTAAACATGAATGCACAACAACACGAAGCAAAAATTGATGTACTTGACTTAGTAGCCTTTAAATCTTTAGATGTTACCTATCAATACTTGTTAAATGAAGAATCTGCCGCAGGTCTTTCGTTATATGTACCTTTATCGGATAATAATAATATATTTTCTCATAAAGTGAAATTTACAATAACCCCTTTTTACCGTCAATATTTTCCGTTAGGAGCTGTTGAAAATATTTTTGCCGAAGCTTTTTTCGCTGTTAATTCGGGAACTTTTGAAGAATCTATAAATGATGGAACAGGAAATACCATAACCTCAAAAATAGATTATACTGATGGAGCATTTGGCTTTGCCGTTGGTAAAGCTTATGTTAGCCCAAGAGGTTTTGTTGCTGAAGCTTTTGTTGGTGCTGGTAGAAATTTATTCGACACCAAAGGATCACCAAGTTTTGTACCACGAATTGGAATTAACTTAGGATATCGCTTCTAACAAACACAACATATAATTAATAAAAGTGTAGGTACAATACTGCACTTTTTTTTATTTAAAGCACAAACAAATGATAAAAAAAAATAAAGCTCAAATAGCCGAATTTATTATTCATAAAGTAGGAAACAAATACAACAGCACACGTAATTTGTTTTCTGAAAAAACCATGCTTTTTGACGAAGGCAGTTATCAATTGGTTTTTAATTTTTTATTAAAACCTTTTACAAATTTAACCGAAAGTTACCGTTTTCATCATCATGCAGATGTTAGCTTAAACGAAATGAATGCATATAGCGACTCGCTATTTAAAAATGAAGGCGATTTTGTTGAAGTATCACAAAATATTGTAAAACATTTATTTGAACAATCTACGTCTGCCAATATAAAAACTGGCGATGTAATGATTGTAAAATTTAACGATATTGAAATTAATGACATTACAACCGATGCAATTGGGATATTTAAAATTGAAAATAAATCGGATTTTTTTCAAACCTATGTAGATGGCGATGTTATTGAGTTAATGCTTTTAGAAGGCATTAGCACAAAAAAATTAGACAAAGGCTGCCTGATTTTGAATACAACAGATGCAGATGGAAAATATGTTTTAAGTGTAGATAATAATAGTTACGATGCACAATATTGGATTAAAAATTTCTTACAATTAAAACCTGCTGACGACAGTAACAATCACACAAAAAATTATATGGATTTTTGTGCTTCATTTGGCGAAGAAGTTATTAAAGAAAATTTTGGCAAAAAACAACAAAGCGAATTTTTAGCCGAAAGTATTGACTTTTTTAAGGAAAATGAAAATGTAAATATAGACGATTTTAAAACGACTATTTTTGAAGAAGAAAAGCATGTAGAATTATTTGACGATTATAAAAAACAATACGAAGCTGAAGAAGATATTGTATTAAGAAACAACTTTTTTGTATCGGATAAAGTTTTAAAGAAAGAAAAGAAAAAATTCAAATCAGAAATTAAATTAGATACACAAATGGTAATTAAAATAGATGTTGATTCGCCTGATGCTGCTTCTTACTATTTAGAACGTGGTTTTGACGATGAGAAAAAAATGTTTTATTACAAAGTGTTTTTTAACGAAGAAAGCTAAATTTACATGACGTTAGACGTTAGACGTTAGACGTTAGACGTTAGACGTTAGACGTTAGACGTTAGATAAATTAAAAAATATTACGAATAAAAAACAACATCTATCTGTTAGGTTATCAATAATATTTCTTTAAATCATAATTAAATTCAACTATTTTATTCATCGTGAGTAATAGTTATGTTTTCCTATTTATTTCAAAATGAAAAAAAACTACAAGTTTGGGGTCAGCTATAAAAGTTGGGGATTATCAAAACAATTCAATTTTTTTGTATAAAATACCTGTATTGACAATAAACTTTATCAACGTTTAACAATAAGAGCAGTAATGGTTTAAAATGCTCTTACTTTGAGGTTATAAAAATAGCACAATTTTTTGAATTTTTCCGCCACCAGAAATATTAAAGCAAAATTTAAGAAATTTTGCGGTCTTCATTTCACAAAACCAACTTCGTTTAAGCACTTAGCCATTATTGATTTTATTGATTGTTGGTGGCAGTTTATTGTAAATTGTACAGTTCAATTAACAATTATCGTTAACCCACTTATTAAAAATACTATTGGTAAGTCCCATAGTTTTTAGATTTGTTCTTATATGAAATCTTGGAACTTCTTTCTTATGTCCCCAAAATGTGATAGTTCTCCAACATTTTGGACACTTCCAATGATGATGAGTTCCTTGTTGTCGATCAAAAACACAACTTTTAGATTTCAAAAATTTTTCCCAACATTTCGTAAGTACTGGACCATTATGCTCTCCCATTATACTGCTATTGGAAATTCTCTGACAGGTGTGTTTTCAGGCAAGTTAAATTCTTTTTTTATATCATCAAAAGTGGTTTCACTTAAATTCACCATTCTTTTTTTGAAAATTTTATTACTTTTCCAACCCAAATCTTTTAAAATTCCCAAAGCTCTATTCATTGGCATTTTAAAAATTTCTTTTGAAAATTCATCTAATGATATTTTTAGCATTTCATTGGCTTCATCAAAATTATCACCATATGCTGATAATTCCAAGCTTGCAATATAAACTACGAAGGAATTTCCTTCTTCAAAGCCAACAGCATTCAAATTAGCCGTTAAAGCTTTTTTTGAAAAATCTATTTTAATAGTATCGTCTTTCATAATGAGAACAAATTTACATAAATATTTTAATGATTGTTAATTAAGTTCATAGATTATATTTATAATACGTATATATGTATTATATTTACTTATAATGTATTTTTTATAAAATTATAAAACATTTAGCCTGTTTTTAATTAGATAGATACTCAAACTTTATTTCTGTCATATTTTATTGCCACCAACGGTTTTATATCTGCAGTTTTGCAAAGCAATATTGTCGTGATATATAACTGTTGTAAAGTTAGATTAATTATTTTGCATTCATAAGTAAACATGATAACTTTTTATAACTTTTCCCTAATTTTTATATCTGACCCAAGTTTGAAAGGAATACATATCTATTTAATACGCTAACATTTAGTTTAAAATTTAATATCAATAATTTGAATAGCGTCACTTTTTGCATAATCTGCTGGATTATTACCCAATTCGCCTTGAGGAATTTTACAGTTTAATTTTTTATAATAATCAAGCCAAGTTTGATCTATTTTACCTGTTTCTATATTTACAAAAGACATTGGTTTAACCAAAAATATTGGTTTGTTTTCATTATCTAAAAACGATTCGTAAACCAACTCAGAACAATAATATTTACCATTATTTAAT
>JALSLZ010000179.1 GCA_026988075.1 Flavobacteriaceae bacterium | reverse complement strand
TTAACTCTTCGTTGTAAGATTCAATTAGGGCTAAAGATAATTTGTGTGCTTTTTCTGTTTTACCAATTTTATAATAACCTTCAATAGCTGTTAAAGCAATACCTTCTTTAGCGTAAACCTCAAACGGAATAGTATTAATAGCATAGTCTATAATTTCTTCGGCATAGTCTTTATTTCCGTCAGAAGCAGCATCTATAATGCTACCATACATTAGCATATCTGTTTCTGCATCATCGTAATTATAAGCTCTTTCATTAGTATCTAAAGTAGCGTAATAGCGTAAATTATCTTGAATAATGCTTAACAATTCATTAGACACATTCTTTGCTTTTTCAATTTTATTAATTTTATAATAATTTTCCATTAAACCTAAGGCTAAACTGTAATGTTTATAAGCTTTAATTGGCATTTTATTTACAGATAAATCTAAAATTTCTTCAGCTTTTACAAAATCTTTTTCTTCTATAAGTTTTTCTGCTAAACGGTTTAGCATACTTCTAAATGATATACTATTTTTACGTGATTCTACGTCTACATAAATGTCTTTATTGTTTGAACTTCCCCATTCAATTTTTTTGACATTATCATACATTACTTTAGTATTCACTCTACCTAAATCTAACATGTTTCTTTTGTTAGAAGGTGTTTTTATGGGTACTAATTTATACGACATACCATCTGCTTGAAGATAATCTTTTAACCAAATATACTCTTCATCAGCAAAAGCGCCACCAGTAAAATAAATAGGTCTTTCCCAATTATTGTTTGCAATAATATCAAGCATTAGTATTCTATTTTTGCTTAATCCAGATGCATCAATATCGATATCGATAAAAGGTACAATTAAATTTTCGTCCTCTTTTGCAACAATACCGCTTTTTAAAACCTGCTCTTTATCAACATAGATTCTTAATTTATTAGATGGATATGTTTTTATTGGATGTCCGTTTCCTGCAATATCTTCAAAAGTTTGCTTTTTATTAGATGCAATCCAGCTCATAAATGATTTAATATCTATTCTGGTGTTTTTTTCTTTTTTCTTTTCGGAATCTAATATCGTATCCAATTCATTTACGGCATTAAAATCTTTCACTACAATAGAACTCACATCTTTAGGTATGTGATAAGCAGCGTCTAAAGCGCCTGTTCTATAATCTTTATGTGTTAATTGTGATGGAATAGGTGCGGCTTTGTAAGTGGCTCTTTTTTGCTGATCTATATACCAATCTGTTGCAAATAAACTGGTGTTTATTAGTTTAATATCGGTACGATAATTTTCAACTTCTTGTAAATACCATAAGGGAAACGTGTCATTATCACCAATGGTAAACATAATGGCATTTTCTTGGCAAGAGTCTAAATAAGCTTTTGCATTCATGTGTGCAGTATATCTATTAGAGCGATCGTGATCGTCCCAATTTTGATTTGCCATCAATAATGGTACGGCAATTAAGCCAATTAATGACACTGCGATTGCAGTTATTTTTGGATTTATAAGATGTTTTAAACCTTCAAAAATTGCTAAAATTCCGAAACCTACCCAAACGGCAAAAATATAAAATGAGCCAACTACAGCATAATCTCGTTCTCTTGGTTCAAATGGTTTTGGGTTGGTATAAAATATCACAGCTAAACCTGTAAAAGCAAAGAAAAGTAGTAACATCCAAAAGTTTTTCTGATCTCTTTGTAAATGAAATAACAAGCCAATAATTCCTAAAATAAAAGGCAAAAAGAAATACACATTTCGTCCTTTGTTTTCTAATACTTCTTGAGGTAAATTTTCTTGAGTTCCTAATCTAAAGCTATCAATAAAATCAATTCCGCTAAGCCAATTTCCATGATTGTCTAATTGTCCTTGAATATCGTCTTGCCTTCCAACAAAGTTCCACATAAAATACCTGCCATACATATATCCAAACTGATAATTAAACATAAAACTAATATTATCTATAAAGCTTGGTTTTTGAACATTTAAAAAATCTTCGTATTTTTTTAAGAATTTCATGTATTGATTGCGAGATAATTGGTTAGTAGTATAAGCTTCTCTAAAATCGTCGTATTCTTTTTTTATTTGAGGATAGTATTCTCTATAATATTCATCTACCTGAAACTCCGCTTTTAACTTAAATTTTGGCATCGAACGTGTAATAGCGATGTAGTTTTCTATGGTGTTTGGAGATAAATCAACCATTCTTGGTATAAAACCTTTATGCGAATTACCATAATTAGGAATAGATTTTTTATAATCGTTTTTATTTACAACAATATAAGTACCTGTTTTTTCGTCTTTTTCGTATTTAGGTGAACCATCTACAAAAGGTGTTTCTTTATCATATTCTCTTTGATAAGTTGTAGTGTAAAAATCATCATAAAAAACATTAGCGTCACCATATTGTTCTCGATTATAATAAGCCAATAATTCTCTTGCAGACGAAGGATTGTTTTCGTTAATGGTTGTATTTGTATTAGCTCTAATTGGCAACATTAGCCAAGAAGAAAAACCAATCATAATAAACAGAATCATTAAAGTTAACATATTTGCAACTTTTAAGTTATTAGTACGTGTATATTTTAATCCGTAATAAAAACCAGCAATTAATATAATTGCCGCAATGATACTACCTGAATTGAATGGTAAACCGATAGAGTTAACAAAAAACAATTCCATTACACTAAAATATTTTAATGTCATCGGAAATAAAAATTTAAACACAAAAACTAAAACTAAAATTGAAACAGCATTAGCAATAAGAAATGTTTTGATTGTGATTTTTTCATAAACCTTAAAAAAGTAAATAAGTACAACCGAAGGAATTACTAATAAAGATAATATGTGTACACCAAATGATAAACCAACAACAAAACTTATTAATAATAACCATTTATTGCCTCTTGGTTTATCCATTTCGGCTTCCCAACGTAAGCCTAACCATAGTAATAATGCCATTAAGAATGAAGACATAGCATATACTTCAGCTTCAACTGCCGAAAACCAAAAGCTGTCCGAAAAAGTATAGGTTAACGAACCAACAACACCACTACCTAAAACAGCAATAGCTTGTGCGTTACTTAGAGTTTTGCCTTTTTCAAGAATCATTTTTTTTGCAAGCATGGTTATTGTCCAAAATAGAAATAGAATGGTAAATGCACTTGCTAATGCAGACATAAAGTTTACCATTTTAGCAATGTGAGTAACATCTGTAGTAAACATGGCAAAAAACGCACCCAACATTTGAAAAAGTGGTGCTCCTGGCGGATGACCAACTTCTAACTTTACAGAGGTAGAAATATATTCGCCACAATCCCAATAACTAACCGTAGGTTCAAGTGTTAAGGTGTAAGTAATTAGTGCAATTGCAAAAACAACCCAGCCAATTATTGTATCGTATTTTTTATATTCAAATGAAAACATATTCAATCTATTTAGAATTGCGAATATAAAGTAATTATCGTTTTATTTTACTACAGTTTACCAATAAAAATATGTTAAAAACGATTTGTATTAAATTTTTTCAAAAAAAATACTTGCAGGTTTAAAAGTTTGTATTAAATTTGCACTCGCTTACAAATTTTGTAAGTTCGGTATTGGCCTATGGTGTAATGGTAACACATCGGTTTTTGGTGCCGTCGTTCAAGGTTCGAGTCCTTGTAGGCCAACAAAAAACCCTCTAAATTTTTATTTAGAGGGTTTTGTTATTTTTAAATATAATTTTGCAATCAAAAAAAGTTATATTTGCAATAAACAAACAACTATGGCAGTATTAGATATTATTTTAGCAATATTATTAGTTTATGGCTTATACAAAGGCTTTACAAAAGGTTTTTTTGTAGAAATAGCTTCTTTAGTTTCACTATTAGTAGGGTTGTATGGTGCAATTCATTTTTCTTACTTTATTGGCGATTGGTTAAAAATGAAAGTAGAATGGGACGCAAAATACATACAAATAGTTGCTTTTGCATTGACATTTTTCGGTATACTAATCGTAGTTTCAATGGTTGGAAAAATTCTTACTAAAATTATTGATGCAGCACAATTGGGTTTATTAAACAAATTAGCTGGTGCTGCTTTTGGTGTGGCTAAAATAGCTTTAATATTAAGTGTTATTCTTAACTTATTTGGTAAACTAAATAATACAATTACATTTGTTGAAGAGGACACTTTAAATAATACTGTTTTATATAATAGAGTTAAAACATTTGCTCCAACAATCTTTCCTTCAATAATGGAACAAGTAGAAAACATAAAAGAAAATAATCCTTTTAAAAAGGAAGAAGAAAAAGTAGAAGAAACTAATAAGTAGCAAAAAATAGTTAAAACAAAACATTTAAATTAATAAAAAATGTCTGTAGCAAAAAAACAATACAAAAGAGTAACGGTTAAATCTTTAATCGAAATGAAAGCTAATAATGAAAAAATAGCCATGTTAACTGCTTATGATTATACTATGGCAAAAATTGTAGATCATGCAGGTATTGATGTTATTTTAGTAGGTGATTCTGCATCTAACGTAATGGCTGGTCATGAAACCACTTTACCAATTACTTTAGATCAAATGATTTATCATGCGTCTTCAGTTGTAAGAGCTATTGACAGAGCTTTAATTGTTGTTGATTTGCCTTTTGGAACTTACCAAGGTAATTCACGAAAAGCATTAAATTCTGCTATCAGAATCATGAAAGAATCTGGCGGTCATGCAGTAAAATTAGAAGGTGGAGCAGAAATTTCCAAATCCATTTCAAGAATATTATCTGCTGGAATTCCAGTAATGGCACATTTGGGTTTAACACCACAATCCATTTATAAATTTGGGACTTATACTGTTAGAGCAAAAGAAGAAGAAGAAGCTAAAAAATTAATTGAAGATGCTTTGTTGTTAGAAAAATTAGGTTGTTATGCTTTGGTTTTAGAAAAAGTACCTGCTACTTTAGCAAAAAAAGTTGCCGATAAATTAACCATACCAGTTATTGGTATTGGCGCTGGTGCCGATGTTGACGGGCAAGTATTGGTTATGCACGATATGTTAGGTATGACACACGAATTTAATCCTCGTTTTTTAAGAAGATACCTTAATCTATACGAGGAAATGACAAATGCTTTTCAAAATTACATTAAAGATGTAAAAAGTTTGGATTTTCCAAATAAAAAAGAACAATACTAAATTACAGTATAAAAAATAAACAAATGGAAAGACCATTAATTTTAGTAACCAATGATGACGGAATTACTGCGCCAGGAATAAGAGCACTTATCAAAGTAATGAACCAAATTGGCGATGTAGTTGTAATAGCACCTGATAGTCCGCAAAGCGGAAAAGGGCACGCTATTACTATTGATTCAATATTAACTTGTAATCCAATTACAATTGATGATGGCGAACAAATTGAATACAGTTGTTCTGGCACGCCAGCCGATTGTGTTAAAATAGCAGTTAATGAAATACTAAACAGAAAACCTGATTTGTGTGTTTCGGGTGTTAATCACGGTTCAAATTCGTCTATCAATGTGGTTTATTCTGGAACTATGAGTGCTGCGATTGAAGCAGGAATTGAAGGTATACCGGCAATAGGTTTTTCGTTGTTAGATTATTCTTGGAATGCTGATTTTTTGCCATTAGAAAAGCACATAAAAGCGATTGCCACTAAAGTGCTGAATGAAGGTTTACCCGATGGCATTGTTTTAAATGTTAATTTTCCGAAAGTAAAAGAATTTCAAGGCGTTAAAGTTTGTAGACAAGCACGATCTAATTATCAAGAAAGTTTTAATAAACGAACCAATCCACAAGGTAAAGAATATTATTGGCTGTCTGGTAAATTACAAAATTTAGATAAAGGCGAAGATACAGACGAATTTGCATTACAAAACGAATTTATTTCTGTAGTACCAGTTCAGTTTGATTTAACAGCACATCATTTTATTCAAAATTTAAATTCTTGGTTTTAATTAAAAATACTATAAATGAATAATAATACACATAAAGACATTAAAATAAATGTACTATTAGGTATTCTGTTTGGCTTTTTAGCAACGGCTTTTGGTTTTTATTTTTACACGCAAGTTTTTAATGATTTTAGTATGAAATTTATTGAACGCTTAATACGTAAAGATGATTATCTTGGCGAAATATTAGCGTATTCGGTTTTACCTAATATCTTTGCATTTTTTGTATTTATTAAAAGAAAAGAAGATTATAAAGCTAAAGGAGTTATTATTGCAACAATTTTAGTTGCTATTGCATTTTTTGTTTCCTTTTTTATATAGGAAACTCTATTAAAATAAATTTATATAAATGAAATATTACATCATAGCAGGCGAAGCATCGGGTGATTTACATGCTTCAAATTTGATGAAAGCCATTTTTAAAGAAGATTCAAAGGCAGATATTCATTTTTGGGGTGGCGATTTAATGCAAAAAGCTGGCGGAACTTTAGTTAAGCACTACAAAGAATTGTCGTTTATGGGTTTTGTTGAAGTATTGTTAAATATTACAACCATTTTTAAAAACATATCATTTTGTAAAAAAGACATTGCTAATTTTAATCCTGATGTAATTATTTTTATTGATTATTCTGGTTTTAATTTACGGATTGCAAAATGGGCAAAAATGCAAGGTTTTAAAACCAATTATTACATTTCTCCACAAGTTTGGGCATCAAGAGCAAATAGAGTACAAAAAATAAAACGTGACATTGATAAAATGTTTGTTATACTTCCTTTTGAAAAAGAATTTTATAAAAAATACGATTATGATGTTACTTTTGTTGGTCATCCATTAATTGATGCTATTGCAGATAGAGTTTCTGTTAACGAAAAAGAATTCAGAGAAGCATACAATTTAAATAACAAGCCAATTATTGCGTTATTGCCAGGAAGTAGAAAACAAGAAATTACCAAAATGATGGCGGTAATGTTAAAAATGGTTGATAAATTTAAAGATTATCAATTTGTAATTGCAGGAGCACCAAGTCAAGATTTTGAGTTTTATAAAACCTTTATTAAAAAGCAAAATATTGCATTTATATCAAATAAAACTTATGATTTGTTGTCGGTTTCGTATGCGGCTTTGGTAACTTCTGGAACAGCAACTTTAGAAACAGCTTTGTTTAAAATTCCGCAAGTGGTTTGTTATAAAGGTAGTAATATTTCGTATCAAATAGCGAAAAGAATTATTACCATAAAATACATTTCTTTAGTAAATTTAATAATGGATAAAGAAGTGGTAACAGAATTAATTCAAAATGATTTTAATGAAAAACGATTAGAAAAAGAACTGAATTTTATATTAAATGATGAAAATCGTTCTAAAATATTTGAAAATTATTACAATTTAGAAACAATTCTTGGTGGAGTAGGAGCAAGTGAAAAGACTGCGAAATTAATTGTAGCAGCTTTGTATAAATAAGAAATAAAAGTGATGCTATTCCGAATGAAAAGAATAGCCAATTCCTTTACTTGTCTTAATAAAGTCATTGCCTATTTTTTTGCGAAGTTTTCTAATATGAACATCTAAAGTTCGATCACCAACGATTACTTTTTCGCCCCAAATTTTGTGATAAATTTCTTCTCTGTTAAAAACCTTTTCAGGTTCTAAAGCAAGTAAATACAAAATATTAAATTCCTTTTTTGGTAAATTTATTTTTGCTTTATCAATAAAAACCTCTCTTTTTTCTATATTTATTTTAAGACGTTTAAAATCTAAATTTGATTTGTTTGATTTGTTTCGTCTTTTTAAAATAGACTTAACTCTTGCTAAAATAACTTTAGGTCTAACAGGTTTTGTAATATAATCGTCAGCGCCAACTTCAAAACCAGCAACTTCAGAATAGTCTTCGTTACGTGCAGTTAAAAAAACAATAATGGTATCGGTAAATTGAGGTAATTCTCTTAATTTTAAGCAGATTTCCATGCCGTCTAAACCAGGCATCATAACATCTAATAAGATTAAATCGGGATTGTATTTTTTTGCAATTTCAATGGCAGATTTGCCATTATTTGCAATAGTAACATCGTAACCTTCGTTTTTAAAATTATATTTTAAAAATTCTAAA
>JALSLZ010000178.1 GCA_026988075.1 Flavobacteriaceae bacterium | reverse complement strand
ACAAGGTGATAAAATTAATAGAACAAGTGTTGCCATAAGAGCAGGAAAACAATTAGGTAAGCTTAATTTATCTACTAGCATACAATACATAAAAAGTAATATTGAAAGAACAAACTCGGCTTTGTATGGAGATTTATTGCAAACAGCAACAAATATTGATATCACGCAATTTGCTAATGGCGATAATGCATCGCACTGGAATGGTTATTTTAACTCCCCATATTGGAGAAGAGATAATATTAGACGTTTTGATAATAATAACAGAATAAATGCAGGTGTTACTTTAGCATACGAACTTAATGAACATATCTCTTTTAATTCTACGGTAAATATGTATTTTTCCGTTTCTGATGGGTACAGATATAATAATGGATATAGAGATTCCGATGCAATAAATGCTTTAAGTGGTTTTAGAAGAACAATTCAATCTAGTTATGGCGAATCTGATAGAAACTTTAGAACTAAATACGGTGATTTCCTTATAAATTTAGATTATAATTTAACCGATAATTGGAAATTTAATTCTCATATTGGAACTACTGCACGTGAAGTTAGAGATAATCAAATTTCTTTTAATGGTGTAGATTTAACAATACCAGGTTTGTATAATATTTCTAACATATCTGGTACGCCAACTACAACCGATTATAAATCAATTATTAGAAATGGGTCTGTATTTGCAGATGCAACTTTTGGTTATAAAAAATATTTATTTTTAAATTTTACAGGAAGAAATGACTGGTTATCATGGTTAGACAAATCTGAAAGATCTCTTTTCTACCCTAGTGCAGGTATTTCGTTTATTCCAACTAAGGCTTTTGAAAACTTTGGTGGAGAAATTTTAAACAAAATGAAATTAGCTTATAGTTATACTAAATCTGGTAATGCAAGTGGTGTAGCTTATGCAGACATTGTAGATACATACACACAAGCTAGTGGTACATTTTATGGCTATGGAAACTTCCCTTTTGGAAATTCAAATTCTTTTATTCCTACAACAAGTGCTACTGACAAGTTAATTAGACCCGAATTTCTAATTTCAAATGAAGTAAATTTAACAATGGAATTTTTAAAGAGCAGAATTCGATTGGATTTAGCAGGTTATTTAGGAACTGTAAAAGATCAAATTAATTCCATTGCTACATCTTTTACTTCTGGTTTGAGAAGTAATAGAATTAATATTGGAGAAGCTGAAACGGAAGGGTTTGAAATTGATTTAGGTTTAACACCAATAAAAAATGAAAACTTTAAATGGGATTTAAACTTGAGTTTTGCAAAAGATAAAATGACCGTGACTAAAGTGTCTGATCAAAGTAATGCCGTACGAACTGCTTCACATAGCACTTTTGTAAGACCTATTGGAGTATTTGCTCAAGTTGGAGAAGTATATCCTACACTTAAGGGAACTGATTTCCAAAGAGACCCACAAGGTAGGGTAATTATTGCTGCAAATGGACAACCGCTAATTAATAGTGAGTTTGTTGTATTAGGGCAAGCTACACCAAAATATATATTAGGATTAAATTCTGCATTTGACTATAAAAACTTTACTCTAGGGGTAACGGCTGATTATAGAGGTGGTCATAAATTTTATTCTGATTTAAAATATCAATTGGCATGGACAGGAAACTTAGTTGAATCTGCAGAAAACGGAAGACAAGAATTTATATTTCCAAACTCTGTTATTGAAACATCACCTGGTGTGTATGTAGAGAATACAAGTGTACCCACTGGATCTGGTGGGCCAGCAGCATTCTTAAACTACTATTCTGGTAATTATAATGATGTAGGGAGTAACCTAGTAGTAGATGCAAGTGCCTTTAAAGTTAGAGAAATTTCATTATCTTATGAGTTACCTGAGTCTTTAATTGGTAAAACAGGCTTGCAAAATATTGTAATTGCTGCGCAAGCTAGAAATCCATTTACTATTTTAGCAAAAGAAAATAGAGGCTATGCTGATCCAGAAGCAAATACTGGTAGTTCTGTAAGAAGAGGTAATACGCCTGGTATTAGTGAAGTAAGTAATAACCCAACAACTAGAACTTTTGGTTTTAGTCTTAGTTTAACATTTTAAAAATTAATAATTATGAAATTAATAAAAATATCAATAATTCTTCTAATAATTGCCGTAGGATTCAGTTCTTGTGATAGTTTTTTAGATGTGAATGACGACGTAAATAATCCGACTGGCGAGGTAGTTACTCCTAACTTAATTTTACCAGCTGCACAAAATGGTACTTATAACTCATTAATTCAGAACCAACATAGGCTTGGAACTATTATGATGAATCAATGGGCTGGTGATGTAACTAACTTTACTGGTGGTAATGATGCTGAATATCATTACAATATTACAAATACCTTTTATGATCAGGTATGGACAAAAATGTATCTTGTTACAGATAAGCTTCAGGCAATTATTAATAAAAACACGCCTGAATATACAAACTATACTGCAATTTCTATGATTTTAAAATCTCATAACATGCAATATATGGTTGATTTATATGGAAATGTTCCTTATTCTGAAGCATTTCAGAGAGGTGAAAATTACCAACCAAAATACGATGATGCTAAATCAATTTACATGAGTTTATATGCTGCTTTAGACCAAGCAATTAATATGATTGACAATGCTGGTACTACAGCTATAAACCCTGGCGCTAATGATGTAATGTTAGGGGGAGATATGGATATGTGGAAAAAACTAGCAAATACTTTAAAATTGAAATTATTAGTTAGAGCTTCTTCTTCTACTGATAGTAGTATCCAAGCGTTTGTAAATGCTAAATACCCTCAATTAGCAGGAGTTTCTTTTTTAGGAGCTGGAGAAAATGTTACAATTAATCCTGGATATGCTGTAGATACTGGTAAACAAAATCCATTTTGGAATCAATATGGTTTCGAAACAAATGGAGATAGAACAGGGAACAACAGGTTTTATGTTGGTTCTAAATATTTTATTGACTATTTAATAGCAAGCTCAGATACTCGTATTAGCAAGTATTTTAAATTTGCATCAGGTACAGCATACCAAGGAATTGAGCAAGGTGCTGATGACCCAGTCATTCCAAGTTTAGGTTTATCATTTATTGGTGATGGCTTATTACGTGCTGGTACACAAGACGGATGGTTCTTTACTGCATCCGAAAGTTTATTATTACAAGCTGAAGCGGCACTTAATGGTAAGATTACAGGAAGTGCACAGCAATTATTTGAAGATGGTGTTACTGAATCGTTTAATTTATTAGATCTTTCTGCTGATGCTGCTGCTTATGTTACATCGGTAGGTACTGTTGATTTAGAAAAGATTATTACTCAAAAATGGATTGGGTTACATGCTGTTGATGGTGCTGAAATATTAATAGAGCATAACAGAACAGGATTCCCTAATCCTCCACTACCATTATTAACTAATGATGCGCATAGACCTTATCGTTTAATGTATCCTCAATCTGAATTTGTTGGAAACTCAGCTAATGTAGTTAATATTCCAAGAGCTCAAATTTTTGTTCCAAGTTTGTTTTGGCAACTATAAATAATACTATTATTAACATTTAAAATATATACAAACATGAAAAATTTAAAATTAATATTATTCGTATTTGCGATTGCTCTTTCATTTACTTCTTGTGAGTTAAATGATGAAAGTACAATCGATGGACACGATTTAACTACTGGATCTAAAATTGTTGGATGGGGAAGTACGGCAATAAGTGAAAGTTATTTTGAAGACTTAGGAACTATTGATAAAAACTACCCTATTGACGTGTTAGGTGGTGGTGATGGTTCTCCAACTAGTAGTGACATAGCTGTTAGCATTAGTGTAAATATGGCAGAAACTACAGCTGTTAATGGAGAATACACATTAAATGTGACTAATGCTACTATTCCTGCTGGACAGACTTATGGTAATATGCCAATTGGTATCAATACTGGAAATTTCAGTCCTTCTGAACCAACAAAATTGGTATTAGATATTACTACATCTGTAGATGGTGTTATTGTTTCTGACTTAGCAAAACAATTAACAGTAAACTTTGTTGGTTGTCAATCTGAAATTGCAAATTTCAGCTATATGGTTACTACAGTACGTAACGATGGAGCAACTTATGGACCAGTTCTTCAAAATGTAGTAATGGAAACTGTAAATAATTTTTTAACTCATAGTGTTGGTACATGGAGTCCTCCATTAAATCCAGGACATGGAATACGATTTGGAGATATCTGTGGTACATTAACAATACCAGATCAAGCATTAGCTGACATGTACTCAAATGATGTTAAAGGACTTTCAACTGCAACTGTAGATGAAAATGGAAACTTTGTATTAAAGTACTCAATTGGCTTTTCTGCAGGTGATAGAACATATACTGCAACATATACTAAACAATAAGAAACTATAAATTATGAAGAATATTATAAAATTAACTTTGGCATCATTTACATTTGCTTTGTTTATCACATCTTGTGATACAACCTCTAGCCCTGAGATGTCAAGAAATGCAAAACCTGCTGTAAAAGTAGATACTCCTACCATACAATTATCGGAAGGTGGTACTGCAGCAATAACTATTAGTACAAGTACACCTGTAAATAAACCATTAATTTTTAAATTGGTTCAAGTGGGTGGTAATGCAGTAGTTGGTGAAGATTATACTTTTGCAGCTAATTCTGATGCAGATTATGGAGTAATTGGAGGTAAAATAGTTATACCTGCTTATGCAAATACTGGAAGTCTAACAATGACTGGTGTTACAGATTTTGTATTAGATAATAAAAAAGCGACCTTTGAATTAAGAGCAATGGAATCTATGAATGGTGTTACAACATCTAAAAACTCTGTATCAGTTACTGTTACGGATTATACAGATGATTTTGTAATTAGTCTAAGTTGGACTACTGACGATGCAAGTAAAGATAAATGTGCCCAAGATTTAGATGTATTCCTTACAAATGGTACAGCTAATGTAGATGTTGCTGCAAGTACAGCTTGTGTTGAGACTGTTGTACTATCTGGTAGTGCTCCTGATGGTGATTACTATATTGATGTTGATTATTGGGCTCCTAGTGATCGTACAATAAATGTTGGTGATCCTGCAGAATACAATACTGCATTTTTTCTAGAATATGGAAATATTGGACAGCCTACTACAACTACTTTTAATGGTACATCATCTACTTCACGTTTTGTAAATTGGTCTGCTTTTGCACAATTTGGTGGAAATGGATATCATTCACAAGTAATAACAATTACTAAAACTGGAGGAACTTACGTTGTTCAGTAATAGTGAAAAAATGCAAAATCTAAAATAAACTTTCACGTTTATTCAAAGATTATTTTTAAATCTCCGAGATATTATCTCGGAGATTTTTGTTTTAAAAGAATATTCAATCTTTATACAAGTTATATAATAAATCCCTTTTAAATAATTTAATAAACCATTCATAGATTTACTTGTAAAATATAATCATAATGTTAAGAATAACTTTAACATAAAAAATTAAAATCAATATTCTGAATTAGATAATATTTTTTTTATCTTGCAACCATATACTAAATAAAAACTAAATGAAAACAAAACTATCTTTATTAGCACTAGCTATTGTAGTAATATTTGTCCTATTTCAAAACAAACAAATAGATAAACAAAAAAGTATTAATGCAAATAGCATACACCAAGCATTTATTGATAATCATCCTTATCAAGAATCTTTAAAACTTACTAGAAAAGAACGTAAGGCTATCGCTAAAGCACCAAATAAATATTTTGAGCAAGAATATCTTTTAGAAATGAATCCTGCAACTGGGCAAACCGAATCTGAAAAAATATTTGCTTTACAAAAAAAAATAAATTTAACTGCTTCTCAAAAATCTACTCCAGGTGATTTAAATACAGATTGGATAGAAAGAGGTCCAAATAATGTGCCTGGTAGAACTAGAGCAATGCTTTATGACCCTAATGACACTACTCATAAAAGAGTTTTTGCAGCTGGTGTTAGTGGTGGTTTATGGGTAATTGATGATATTGAGAATTCTAATGCTTCATGGCAAAGAGTTGCTATCCCCGAAAATTTAGCTGTTTCATCTATTACTGTTGATGTAAATAATTCCAATATATTTTATATTGGCACTGGTGAATCTTATGTTCAAGGTAGTGTTAATGGTAATGGCGTGTGGAAATCTACTGATGGCGGTAATAGTTGGTCTCATATTTTTGGAGGTAGCACAGGTCCAGTTGAAATTATTAATGATGCTGAAATTATAGTGAATATGCCTACTTCTATTGGAGATTTTGTGGCAATACAAACAAGTAATTTTGGACCTACATTAACATCAATAACTGGTGATTTAGCTATTGTTGATGATAGTACTACAAATTCAACTCAAGGTTGTAATACACTAACTAATGCAAGTGCTATTAATGGAAAGATTGCTGTTATTGATAGAGCAAATTGTAATTTTACAGTTAAAGTCATAAATGCGCAAGTTGCAGGTGCAATTGCTGCAATAATAGTAAATAGTGTAGATACTTTTCCATTTAATATGGGTGGAGAAGATCCATTAGTTACAATACCTGCTGTAATGATGGGTAAAGCAGATGGACAAATATTAAAAGATGCTATTGCAAATGGTAATGTTAACATAACACTAAATCCAATTGCTACTGATATTCCTGCTGGTATTACATTAATTCCTGGTAAATTTCATGTTAATGATATTATTACAAGAAATAATGGCGGTGTAACTGAAATTTATGCTGCAATTACCGAGTCTTCTCATACAAACGGAGCAAATGTGCTTGGTGGTGAATTTGGTGTTTATAAATCAGTAAATGGAGGTTCTACTTGGACATTATCTACTTTACCTCTAATTGCTGGTCATAGATATGCTCCAAATGACTTAATGGTTACTTCAGACAATACCTTATGGGTTGCAACAACCAATAGTTGGTCTTTTGGTGATGGTGGAGGTACTGTTTTTTCATCAGCTGATGGAAATACATTTACACAAAAATTTATTTTTCCTAATGGAAGAAGAACTGAAATGGCAGCGTCTGCAACTAATCCTAATTTAATATATTTATTAATGAGTACTGGTCTTAGCTCAATAGAATTAATTAAAACTAATGATGCTTTTGCTACTACTACAACTTTAAGCAAACCAACGGATCTATCCGTTCAAAACATTAATGACTTTACAGGTAATCAGTCTTTTTATGATTTAGCAATATCTGTATCTCCAACTAATGATCAATTAATAATGCTTGGAGGTATTAACACCTTTAAATCTAGTAATGGTGGTACAAGTTGGTTTAAAACCTCTTGGTCTAGAAATACTAACAACAGTATTTCAAATATCCATTCAGATGTTCATAACATTGTATTTCATCCAACTGATCCAAATAAAGGTTTAATTGGTACAGATGGTGGTGTATTTTATGTAAATGCCTTTAACAATGCAGAGACAAATTCAAATGCAATGGAAGCTAGGGGAAATAATTACAATACAACACAATTCTATAAAGGTGCTATTGGACAAAACTTTTTTAATCCTATGCTTTTAGGAGGAGCACAAGATAATGGAACACAATTTATTAACACCCCAACTGCTGGTATTAATTCTTCTACTAGAATAACTGGTGGTGATGGTATGTACTGTTTTATTGATAAAGATGACCAATACATGGTAACTTCAGTCTACCAAAATGCTTATAGTAAGTATGATATTAATGGTTCTAATCGAAATTTAATCATATTTAATCAAAATGAGGGTAGTTTTGTAAATATTGCTGAATTAGATGATAATTTAGATATTTTATATTCTGATGCACATACTGGAACTGGTGATAATTTTAGCGCAAAAATTACTAGATTTTCTGGTTTAAATGGCACTTCTTTTACTAGAACAGAATTAAGTGATGCATTATTAACAAGAACTATTAGCGCTATGAAAGTTTCGCCATACTCAACAACTAGTACCACACTATTAGTTGGTACTGATGTAGGTAGTTTATTAAAAATAACTAATGCAAATAGTTCTGCAATTTGGTCTGACTTAACTCCTGAACCTTTTGTTACTCCTTTTAGAGGTAGTATTTCCTCTATAAATTTTGGTGCTAATGA
>JALSLZ010000177.1 GCA_026988075.1 Flavobacteriaceae bacterium | reverse complement strand
TAAATAATGTCAATTATAGTTGATAATAATGCTTAAATAATATTGTTTGTGATAAAAAAAATAAACAAAAAATTTCTACCCTAAATTTTTACCTATATTGATAGTCTATGAATAATGCGGGTTAATCTTGTCTTTTTTCTCATAATAATATCTATTTATAAATTAATAATACTATAAGATTAAGGCAATTTATTGAATAACAAGTGAGTAGGTGGTTTTACGCTCTCCACCTTTGGCGGATTTAGTTCAACAATCAATAAAAACAATAATGGCTAATTGCTTAACCGAAGTTGGTTTTGTGTAACGAAGTCCGCAAAAAAATTTAAATTGTGCGTTAATATTTCGGAAGTGGAAAATTCAAAAAATTTCACTACTTTTATAACTTCAAAATAAGAGCATTTTAAACCATTACTGTTCATACTGTAACGTTGATAAAATTTATCGTCAATAGCAGGTGTTTTATGCAAAAAAATCTTTATTGAATTGTGTTTGATAATCCCCAATTTTTATAACTGACCCACTATTTTACACATCAAAATAGTATTAAAATGCAAATTTAAACATTTCTGGAAACCATAGTTTAACCGACATAATTATTAACATAACAATTAAAAACCAACGTACTAAATTGTCGCCTTTACCAACGGAATATCTACTTGCAAACCATGCTCCAGCAGAATTACCAATAGCAAGAGTTAAACCCATAGTGTAATTTATTTTATCATTATATGCATAAATAACGAGCGCAGATAAAGTATAAAAAATAACCACAACTGCTTTAATAGCATTTGATTTTACTAAACTTATTTTACCAATACTATTCAAAGCAAGAATAATAAAAATTCCTGTTCCTGCCTGAATAAAACCACCATAAATACCGATAAAGAAAAAAGCAATAATTAAAAGCCAAAAATACTTTCCTTCTATTCTTTCATAATCAATAGTAACTTTTGTTTTTGATTTAAACAACATATAAAAAACAACTAATACCATTACAACAGCCAGTATTTTATTAAAAATATCATCTTTAAAATATATTGCACCAAGATATGCACCAACAACAGCTCCAAACAAAGCCGAAACTCCAACCCAAATACTAAAAGGAAAAGTGTTTACACCTTTGGATTTAAAACCTGCGGTTGAAAAAAAATTCTGAATCAGTATTGCAACACGGTTTGTACCATTAGCAATTGATGGTGGCAAGCCTAAAAATATTAACATTGGCAAGGTAAGTAATGAACCGCCACCAGCAATTGTGTTAATTATTCCTGCAATAAAACCGACAAGTATTAAGATATAATTCAACTTTTATTTTTTATTTACTATCATTTAACATTCTAAAGCCATGCCAAAAAAGTCTTTCAAAGTCAAACCTGCAACTTCAATTTGTTTTGGCATAATACTTTCTATAGCTAAACCTGGAACTGTATTTATTTCAATAAAATGAGGTTCTCCATTTACTAAAATAAATTCCGATCGAGTAAAACCTTTCATCCCTAATTTATCAAACACCTTTATTGCTGCATGTGCTAATTTTTTTCTTTCAATACTATTAATTCTTGCAGGTGTAATTTCTTCAGATTTTCCTAAATATTTAGCTTCATAATCAAAAAAATCATTTTCTGAAACAATTTCTGTCATCTCTAAAATTTTAGTTGTTCCATTAAAATTATAGACACCAACCGAAACCTCTACGCCATCTAAAAAACTCTCAATCAATACGCCATCATCTTCCGCAAAGGAAAAATTAATTGCTTTTTTTAAATTGTTTTTATCATAAACCTTTGAAACGCCAAAACTTGAACCCGCATTATTTGCTTTTACAAAACAAGGTAATTTTACAATAGACACAATATTCTCAATATTGATTACATCATTTTTATTAAGATAAACAGATTTTGCTGCTTTAATTCCGTATTGTTTCAATACACTTATAGTATCGTGCTTATTAAAACTCAATGCCATTTGATAAAAAGGTGATGTTGAGTGCTTAATTCCTAACAAATCAAGATAAGCAGTAAACAACCCATTTTCTCCTGGGTTGCCATGAATTGCATTAAAAACGACATCAAATTTTATTTTTTTATTATTTAGTACAACTGAAAAATCTGTTCGATCAATATCAAATTCTGTTTCATTATAAAGTACAATCCATTTATTCTTTAAAATATGTACAGTGTAGATATTGTATAAGTTAGTATCTAAATTATTTACAACTACACTTCCACTTTTTAGTGATATATCAATTTCTTTTGAGTAACCACCCATTACAACGGCAACATTTTTTTTCATTGGAGTTATTTTTTATATGACAAACTTACAACTAATTATTTAGTATATTTGCCTTTTAAATTGGATAATATTCTTAAAAATGACAAAATTAAAACCACTTTTATTAACTCTTGCTAAGATGGCAGCTATTCTGCTAATTTTAATTTTTTTCTTAAAATTTTGGTTGAGTTTTTCTACAAATCACGGTCAAAAAATAGCCGTTCCAAACCTATCAAAAATGAGCTTACTAAAAATGAAAGTTGTTTTAGACAAAGCAAATTTATCATATAAAATATTAGATACCATTGCATACAACCCAAACTATCCTCCAATGACTGTTATAGAACAAAATCCAGATTTTGGTGAATACGTTAAAGAAAATAGAAAAATTTATATTAAATTAAATCCATCAGGTTTTAGCAAAATAAAAATACCTAATTTATTAGGTAAAACCAAACGACAAGCAATATTAGAATTAAAAAGTATGGGTTTTAAAATTGGCACATTTTCTTACATTCAAAGTAGAGGACGCAATGTGGTTAGAGGTTTAAGCTTTAATGGTAAAAAAATAAAAAATGGAGATATGATACCTAAAACATCAAAAATAAATTTGATTTTAGCCAATGGTAAAGCAGGCGCTATTTTAAAAGATTCAATACAATAAATGGAAAGTAT
This sequence comes from Flavobacteriaceae bacterium, assembly GCA_026988075.1. Lineage (GTDB taxonomy): Bacteria > Bacteroidota > Bacteroidia > Flavobacteriales > Flavobacteriaceae > S010-17. Next base: position 5,265 of record JALSLZ010000177.1, on the reverse strand, counting down.
TATAAAACCGAACGAAAAAAAAATGCACGAACATTACAAATTTACTGCTACTGAAGGTCAAGAACCTTTAAGAGTAGATAAATTTTTAATGAATTTTATAGAAAATGCAACACGTAGCAAAATTCAAAAAGGCATAAAAAACGGAGGCGTTTTGGTAAACGAAAATATTGTTAAAGCCAATTACAAAGTAAAACCAAACGATGTAATACGAGTTGTTTTTGAACATCCGCCACACGAAAATTTATTAGTAGCTGAAGATTTACCTATAAACATTGTTTATGAAGATGATGATGTAATTGTAGTAAACAAAGCACCTGGAATGGTAGTACATCCTGGACATGGAAACTATAGCGGTACACTTGTTAACGGCTTAATACACCATGTAGAAAATTTACCTTCAAACTCTAATGAACGACCAGGTTTAGTACATAGAATCGACAAAGACACTAGTGGGCTTTTAGTTGTTGCTAAAAATGAAAATGCAATGACCAAATTAACAGAGCAATTTTTTAACAAAACCACCGAAAGATTGTACTACGCTTTAGTCTGGGGAAATGTTAAAGAAGACCAAGGAACCATTGAAGGTAATATTGGTAGACACCCAAAAAACAGATTGCAAATGACTGTTTTTCCTGACGGAGAAAGTGGTAGACATGCTGTTACCCATTATAAAGTAATTGAACGTTTTTCGTATGTTACCTTAGTAGAATGTAGATTAGAAACAGGTAGAACACACCAAATCAGAGTTCATTTAAAATATATTGGTCACACTTTGTTTAATGACGAACGTTATGGTGGCGAAAAAATACTTAAAGGCACAACTTTTACTAAATACAAACAATTTGTTGACAATTGCTTTAAAGTAATGCCAAGACAAGCTTTACATGCAAAAACATTAGGTTTTATACATCCAACAACCAATAAAATGATGCGTTTTGAAAGTGAAATTCCAGCAGATTTTCAAGCTTCAATCGAAAAATGGAGAAGTTATTCCATTCATTTAAAAGAATAAAAAAACATTTCTTTCAATATACTATTTTAATTATACAACGTTATTATTAAAGAATGATTTATTCTGAATGAAAAAAAATATTTTAATACTCAGCTTATTAACACTTCAACTAACAATTGCACAAGTTGGAGGCGAACATATATATAATTTTTTAAATGTGCCTACATCGGCAAGAAATGCAGCACTTGGCGGTAAAGTACTTACATTTATTGATGATGTAAACCAACCAACTTGGAACCCTGCAATGATTAATCAAGAAATGGACAATCAATTAGGTGTAAATTATGTAAATTATTTGACTGATATTAATTACGGCTCTTTAAATTACGCCTATTTAGTTGATCGCCACATTGGTACAATACATGGAGGAATTACTTTTGTGGATTATGGAGAAATGATTGGTGCTGATGAAAACGGAATTGAAACTGGTACATTTAAAGCAAGAGATATAGCTGTTTCTATAGGATATGCTAGACAAATACCTTGGCAAAATTTTTACGTTGGTGCAAATTTAAAATGGATTAATCAAACTATAGAAAATTACTCATCAAATGGGGTTTCTGCAGATGTTGCCCTTTTATTTTATGATGATGATAAGCCTTTTATAATTACAGCTGTAGTTAGAAATATGGGATATCAAATTACACTATTTGATGAAACTCGTGAAAAACTACCTTTAGCAGTTGAATTAGGTTTTTCTTATCAATTAGAACAAATACCTCTAAAATGGTATATAACCGCAGAAAATTTGCAACGCTGGAAAATTGCAATTGCAAATCCATCGGATAATGAAACAAGTATTGACGGATCTGTTAGTATAAAAAACCCAACGGTAATTGATACTTTTACAAGGCATTTTATTGTTGGAGGAGAACTTTTTTCTAACAAAAATTTTAATTTACGCCTTGGTTATAATTTTAGAAGAGCAAAAGAATTGCGCTTAACGGAAGCACGAACTTTTGCTGGTTTTTCTTTTGGATTTGGTATCAAATTAAATAAAAGAATGAAATTTAATTATGCCTATACCAAATATCATCCGGTTTCAAATTCCAGTACATTTAGCTTACAATTTGACATGAATTAAACAACAAATAATGGCAACATACATCGCCCTTTTACGTGGAATTAATGTTTCAGGTAAAAACAAAATATTAATGACGGATTTAAAACAAATCTTACAAGAATTAAAATTAAAAGATGTAATTACCTATATTCAAAGTGGAAATGTTATTTTTAAAAGTGATGAATTGGCTATTAATTTATCAAAAACAATTTCAGCAAAAATATTAGAAACATTTAATTACAACATTCCAGTTTTTATCCTAAATAAAAAAGAGTTACAGCATATTTACAATAACAATCCATTTGTAAATAACAATGTCGAATTTAAAAAATTGTACTTTTGCTTTATCAATAAAACACCAATCAATACAATTGCATTATCTAATTACAATATAAAAAATGATCAATACAAAATAACTAATAAGGTGTTGTATTTAAAATATGAAAATGGCGCAGGTAAAACCAAACTAACTAATAAGTTAATTGAAAATAAATTACAAGTAATTGCTACTTCAAGAAATTACAAAACAATTACAAAATTATTAGAATTGACCTAATTATTTTCCTTTAGGCTTTCTCATAAATAGCATTAACATAATTGCTAAACCTGCAAAAACAGTAAATAAAACAGCTCCACCTATTATTCCCATTGTCCAATCAATTAGTGGTAAAAACATTTTTATCATAATAATATCTTTTATATTTAAAGCACAAAAATAAACAAAACAAACATCTTATAAAGTGACAAATATCATATTATGCATTTTTATTTACAATAAATAGGTGTATTGATACAGAAACACTACTTTTGCCGCTTTGAAAAAAACAAAATATGCAATCTATTAGAAATATCGCTATTATAGCACACGTAGATCACGGAAAAACGACTTTGGTTGACAAAATAATTGACCAAGCAAAAATTTTAGATGATCGTAAAGAAAGAACTGAATTATTATTAGACAATAATGATTTAGAAAGAGAAAGAGGAATTACAATTCTTTCTAAAAACGTTTCTGTTACTTACAAAGGTGTAAAAATTAATGTAATTGATACACCTGGTCACGCCGATTTTGGAGGTGAAGTAGAACGTGTTTTAAAAATGGCCGATGGTGTTTTACTATTGGTAGATGCCTTTGAAGGTCCAATGCCACAAACTCGATTTGTTCTTGGCAAAGCCTTAGAATTAGGACTTACACCTATCGTTGTTGTAAACAAAGTAGACAAAGAAAACTGTACACCAGATATTGTACATGAAAAAGTTTTTGACTTAATGTTTGCATTAGATGCGACTGAAGAACAGCTTGATTTTAAAACCATTTATGGTTCTGCTAAAAATGGCTGGATGAATACAGACTGGAGAAATGAAATTGATAACATTATACCTTTATTAGATTATATTGTTAAATACATACCAGAAGCTCCTTATAGAGAAGGAACACCACAAATGCAAATTACATCTTTAGATTTTTCTAAATTTACAGGTCGAATTGCAATTGGAAGAATTTTTAGAGGCGACTTAGAAGTTGGTAAGGATTATAATCTTTGTAAAGCTGATGGCACAACATCTAAAGTTAGAATTAAAGAATTACACGTTTTTGAAGGAATGGGTAAAGCAAAAGTTGATAAAGCAAGATCTGGAGACATTTGTGCAATTACAGGTATTGAAGGTTTTGAAATTGGCGATACTATTGCTGATATAGAAACTCCAGAAGCTTTGCCAAGAATTTCTATTGACAAACCTACAATGAGTATGTTATTTACAATTAACAACTCACCTTTCTTTGGTAAAGAAGGTAAATTTGTAACTTCTCGTCATTTACGTGATAGATTAGAGCAAGAATTAGAGAAGAATTTAGCAATGAAAATTGAATATACAGATTCTGAAGATAAATTTATTGTATTTGGTCGTGGCGTATTACATTTATCAGTATTAATTGAAACAATGCGTAGAGAAGGTTACGAACTACAAGTTGGAAAACCGCAAGTTATTGTAAAAGTAATTGATGGTGTTAAATGCGAACCGATGGAGACTTTATCTATTGATGTACCTGAAGAATTTGCATCTAAAGCTATTAATTTAGTATCTTTAAGAAAAGGAGATTTATTAATAATGGAACCAAAAGGAGATTTACAACATTTAGAATTTTCTATCCCATCAAGAGGTTTAATAGGTTTACGTAATAAAATATTAACAGCCACTTCTGGATCAGCAATCATTAATCACCGTTTTTCTGAATATGCGCCAATGAAAGGTAGCTTATCTACAGACGATTTAAAAGGCGCTATTGTTTCAACTGTTGCAGGAAAAGCTACGGCATACGCAATTGATCGTTTACAAGATAGAGGAAGATTTTTTATTGATCCAAACCAAGAAATTTATAGAGGTCAAGTTGTAGGAGAAAACAGTAAAAATGATACTATGGCAGTTAACTTAATTAAAGGAAAACAATTAACAAACGTTCGTTCTTCTGGAACAGACAATGCCGCTAAAATATTTCCAAAAGTAGATTTTTCTTTAGAAGAATGTATGGAATACATTAGAGATGATGAATATTTAGAAATTACACCTTTAAGTTTACGTATGCGTAAAATTAATTTTGTAAAATAAATTTTATTTTTCTTTTATAAAATAATAAGACTGTCTTTTTAGGCAGTCTTTTTTGTTGCGCTAAAATCAGTTTTAACAGCTGACATAAAATTATTACTAATTTTAGCTACAATCTGTTAAGATTTATTATTTTTGCAAACAATGAAATTTACAGCAACTCAAATAGCCGAAATATTAGAAGGAGAAATTATTGGCGACTCTAATATAGAAGTTTCAAAACTTTCAAAAATTGAAAATGGAGAAAATGGTTCTTTAACATTTTTATCCAATTTAAAATACACAAAATACTTATACACTACAAAAGCCTCAATAGCAATTGTAAACAAAGATTTTGTCCCTGAAAAGGATGTAAGTATTACACTCATAAAAGTTGCAAATGCAGGCAAAGCATTTTCAAAACTTTTAACTTACTACAATCAGATTAAACTTCATAAAATAGGTATTGAACAACCAAGTTTTATTAGCGAATCTGCTAAATTAGGTAATGATATCTATATCGGAGCATTTGCATATATAGGCAATAATGTCACTTTAGGTGATAATGTAAAAATTTATCCCAATTCATATATTGGCGATAATACCA
>JALSLZ010000176.1 GCA_026988075.1 Flavobacteriaceae bacterium | reverse complement strand
TAAATGGGTACATTTTGTGCGCCTATTTGTAAAATAGCAATATCTAAAATATTCCATTCAGTTCTGTTGGCGCTTGATATTACCGCAATTTTATCGTTTGGCTTTACACCTAATTTAAGTAGACCTCTACTTAATTGATTTGCTTTCTTTACAAATTCTTCTGTAGAAGTTGCAACCCATTTGCCATCTTTTTTAGTAACTAAAGATTTCTCTAATGGTTTGTTTTTTAATTGATAATCAAGAAAATCGAATAAACGTGTAATAGTTTTTGACATTAGTTATAATTTAATATTCGCAATTTACTAAATTTTTATATTAATATGATAATAAATTAGCGACTATTTTTTAATAAGTATTGCTTATCTTTGCATTTGATTTGTTAAAATAATAAAATGAAAATATCATATAATTGGCTAAAGCAATTTTTAGAAATTGATTTAGAAGTTAATTACATAAGTGAATTGTTAACCGATTTAGGTTTAGAGGTTGAAGGTGTAGAGCGAATAGAATCTATTAAAGGCGCTTTAGAAGGTATTGTTGTTGGTAAAGTACTTACTTGTGAGCAACATCCAAATGCGGATAAATTAAAAGTGACTACAGTTGATATTGGTACAGATAAACCTGTGCAAATAGTTTGTGGTGCAAATAATGTTGCCGCTGGTTTAAAAGTACCTGTTGCTACAATCGGAGCTGTTTTGTATGATGATAAAGGTTCATTTAAAATAAAAAAAAGCAAATTAAGAGGCGAAGATAGTAGCGGTATGATTTGTGGTGAAGATGAATTGGGACTTGGTAACGATAAAAGCGGTATTATGGTATTAGAAGAGTCACTTTTGCCAGGAACTAAAGCGGCTAAAGTTTTTAATATTGAAATAGACCATGTTTTTGAAATTGGTTTAACGCCAAATAGAGCAGATGCAATGAGTCATTATGGCGTTGCTCGAGATTTACGTGCAGGCTTAATGCAAAATGGAATTAAAGCAGAATTGATGCCGAAATTAGTAAGTGATTTTCATGTAGATGAAAGAACGCTAAAAGTTGATGTTGATAAGGTGAATTCAGAACTTGCACCAAGATATGTTGGTGTTACTATTAATGACGTTGAGGTAAAAGAATCTCCAAAATGGCTTAAAACAAGGTTAAAAGCAATTGGTTTAACACCAATAAATAATATTGTTGATGTTACTAATTACGTAATGCACGATATAGGGCAGCCTTTACACGCTTTTGATGTTTCTAAAATTAAAGGCAATAAAATTAATGTTACCACTTTAGAAGCAGGTACTAAGTTTATTACATTAGATGGCGTTGAACGTGAATTGTATCAAGATGATTTAATGATTTGTGATGCTGAAAACAATCCTTTATGTATTGCTGGTGTTTTTGGAGGAGAAAAATCAGGTGTTTCTAATAATACATCAAGTGTGTTTTTAGAATCGGCTTATTTTAATCCGGTTTCTGTTAGAAAAACGGCAAAGCGTCATCAATTAAATACAGATGCATCTTTTCGTTTTGAAAGAGGAATCGATCCACATATGGTAAAATATGCTTTGAAAAGAGCCACTTTGTTAATTAAACAAGTTGCTGGTGGAAAAATATCTTCAGATATTGTAGAAGTGTACCCTAAAAAAATGGAAGATTTTGAAGTGTTGATTTCATATGCCAATATTTATAGATTAATTGGTGATAAAATACCAGAAAACACCATCAAAAATATTTTAGCTTCGTTAGATATTAAAATTAATAGCATTACTGCTTCTGGTTTAGGGTTAACAGTGCCAGCATACCGAGTAGATGTGCAACGTGAAGCAGATATTGCCGAAGAAATTTTGAGAGTTTATGGGTATAATAATGTGAAAATTTCTGATAAAGTAAATACTTCTATTCCTTATTTTGATAAGTACGATTCTAATACTATTGAAAATATTATTGCTAACCAATTAACAGCACAAGGTTTTTCTGAAACCATGGCTAATTCATTAACAAAGCCTCAATATGTAGCATTGTCAGATGATTTAAAAGCTGAATTTAATGTAGAGATATTAAATCCGCTAAGTAATGATTTATCTGTTATGCGTCAATCTATGTTGTTTAGTGGTTTAGAAGCAGTTATTTTTAATATTAATAGAAAAAATAAAAACATTAAGTTTTTTGAATTTGGTAAAACTTACCATAAATACAACGATAAGTACGAAGAAAATAAACACCTTACCTTATTTGTAACGGGTAATCGATATAAAGATAATTGGAGTAATGCAAAACAAAAATCCGATTTCTTCTATTTTAAAGGTATTGTTGCAACTATTTTAGAACGTTTGGGTTTAGAAAATTTAAAAACAACACCTGTTAAAAATGATATTTTTTCGGAAGGGATTAATCTTCAAAAAGGAAAAATTAAATTAGTAGAATTTGGTGTTGTTAATGCTAAAATATTAAAGAATTTTGGAATTAAAGAACCTGTATTATTTGCTGATTTTAATTGGGAAAATTTACTTTTGGTAATGAAAAAAGGCAATTTTAAAGTAAATAGTTTGCCTAAATTCCCTATTGTTAAACGCGATTTAGCTTTGTTAATAGATAATAAAGTGCAGTTTAAAGAAATCTATAATATAGCAAAACAAACAGAGCAAAAATTATTGTTAGACGTTGATTTGTTTGATGTTTATCAAGGTGATAAACTTCCAAAAGGAAAAAAATCATACGCTGTTAGCTTTTTATTACAAGATAAAAATAAGACCTTAGAAGAAAAACAGATTGATGGAATAATGAAAAAATTACAAGCCAATTTTGAAAAACAACTAAAAGCAGAATTACGATAGTTTTTGGTCGTTTTATTTTAGCCAAGAAACACGAACCAAGACCAACGACCAAAGATTAACGACCAAAAAGTTATGTACAAAAAAATAATTAGACCAATATTATTTAATTTTGACCCAGAAAAGGTACATCACTTTACGTTTTCATTATTAAAAGGAGTGTTTAGAATTCCCTTTGTTAAGAAAATAGTTACGAATTGCTACGCTGTTAAAAAAAGTGAGTTAAATAAAAACATATTAGGACTTAATTTTAAAAACCCTGTTGGTCTTGCGGCTGGTTTTGATAAAAATGCAGTTTTAATTGATGAATTAGCTGCTTTTGGTTTTGGTTTTATAGAAATAGGCACAGTAACGCCTAAGCCGCAAATTGGCAATCCTAAAAAAAGATTATTTCGATTAAAAAAAGATCAAGCCATTATTAACAGAATGGGTTTTAATAACGATGGTGCAGATGCAGTTGTTGAGCGATTAAAAAAAGTAAAATCAACTATTATTATTGGTGGAAATATTGGTAAAAATAAAACAACACCAAATAAAAATGCAGTAGATGATTATGTAATATGCTTTAATAAATTATTTGATTTTGTAGACTATTTTGTAGTAAATGTCAGTTCTCCAAACACACCAAATTTAAGAGCTTTGCAAGATAAAAAACCATTGTCTAAATTGTTAAATACACTGCAAGTAATAAATTTAAAAAAAGAAAAACCAAAACCAATATTATTAAAAATAGCACCAGATTTAACGAACGAACAATTACTCGATATTATTGATATTGTTAAAGAAACTAAAATTGATGGCGTTATAGCTAGTAATACTACGATTGATAGAAAAGGTTTAAAATCACTTAAAAACATCAAAGAAATTGGCGGTTTAAGTGGTAAACCAGTTGCTGATAGAGCAACCGAAGTGGTTCGTTTTTTATCTGAAAAATCAAATAAAGCGTTTGTAATAATTGGAGTAGGCGGTATATTTAACGGTAAAGATGCGCAAGACAAATTAGTAAATGGCGCTGATTTAGTGCAGGTTTTTACAGGTTTTATTTATGAAGGTCCAAAAATTATAAAGAATATTTTAAAATATTTTCAAAAACAATAAGCTGTAATTATTACAATAAAAACGGCTATAAATATCAATTAAGAATGAAAAAAGTAGTAGGTAAATTCATATTATTTATTTTTGGATGGAAAACTGATTATAAAAAAGAATGTATTGTTGATAAATGTGTAATGATAGCAGCGCCACACACTTCAAATTGGGATTTGCTTTTTGCAATGGCATTTTATTGGAAAGAAGGTGTAAATGCTAAGTTTTTTATTAAAGACGATTGGACAAAAGGTATTCAAGGTTATTTTATAAAGAAATTTGGAGGTATTGGTGTAACGCGAGGTAAAAACAACAAACTTGTCGATATTTCGGTAAAAACGTTTTTAGAAAAAGAACGTTTTATCTTATTGGTGCCAGCAGAAGGAACAAGAAAAAATGTTAAAAGATGGCGAAAAGGTTTTTACGTCATTGCCCAAAAAGCAAAAGTACCAGTTGCTTTAGGTTTTTTAGATTATAAAAATAGAATTGCAGGCGTTGGTAAATTGTTAGATTTGACCGATAATTTTGAACATGATATGATTAAAATTCAAGATTTTTATAAAGATATTAGTGCAAAATATCCTGAAAATTACAATCCTAAAATATTTTAAATATGAAATTACAAAATAACGAATATTCACCTTTTTTTAAAACATACATATCAAAAGCTTTAAAAGTAGAAATGGGAATTGTTAAAACGTTGGAGCATAGTTTTAATCAGGTTTATAAAGCTTTTTCTAATATTTCAGATGAAAAGCAATTATATGCTTATGAAAAAGGAAAATGGACTGTTAAAGAACTTCTAAGTCATATAATAGATACAGAGCGTATTATGGCGTATAGAGCTTTGCGAATTTCTCGTAACGATACAGCTAACTTATTGCCATTTAATGAAAATGAATTTGTAGCAAATTCAAACGCTAATGAAATTCCGTATAAAGATCTTTTAAAAGAATATGACTTAGTTAGAAAATCAATTATTGTAATGTTTACCAATTTTAATGCAGAGTTGTTACTTAGAGTTGGCACGGCAAGTAGTTTAAATTTATCGGTAAGAGCAGTTGGGTTTATTATTAGTGGTCATTCATTACATCATTTAGAAATTCTTAAAGAAAGGTATTTGTAGTTTGATGCGATATTTAATATAATAACAGTATTTTGCCATATGAAAATATTTAATTTATTAGTTTTAATAAGTTTTGTTTCAATTTTCGCACAAAATAAAAAATTGGACAGCTTAAATGTATTATTGAAAAATAATTTACAAAGAGATACTGTACGTGTAGACTTGTTAAATAAAATAGCGTCAAATCTTTTTCAGAACGATAAAGAATTAGCAATTAATTTTGCTAATGAAGCGCTAATTATATCAGATAGTCTAACTTACTTAAATGGAAAAGCAGAAGCTAGTTACGTATTATCAAAAGTATATACAATAGAATTTAAATTAGATAAAGCAGATGAGAAGAACGACACGTCCTTATCATATTTTAAAAAAACAGACAATAAGTTAGGTGTTGCAAAATGTATAAACAATAAAGGAGTTATTCTTTTTTATGGAAGTAATTACGATAAAGCATTAGAATATTTTTATAAAGCAATAGAGGCTAATAAAACAATTAATGATAAAATTATTATGGCAAATGCCTATAATAACGTAGGCATTATATTAGACAATAAAAATGAATTAAAAGAAGCGTTAAAATACTATAATTTAGCATTAGAAATTCATAGAAAAAATGAAAATTATAAGTATATGTTAGTTACATTAAACAATATGGGTGGTATTTATATTGAAGAAAAAAAGTATAAAAAAGCAAATGCATTATACAAAGAGTCTATAGCGTTATCAATAAAAAATAATGATGATGCTTTACTATCAGAATCGTATTATTTTATGGGTATTCTTCAATGTAAAATAAAGAAATATAAAAAAGCATACTATTATTACTCGGAAGCAATAAAAATAAATAAACGGCTTAAAAACCCGACAAGTTTGAGTACATTATATATAGCTGTTAGTGAATTGTATTTTAAACAAGAAAAATATAGTTTAGCCTATAAATTCATAAAAAAAAGTGAAGTAATAGTAAATAAGTATTCTTTATTAAATCAACAGAAAGATGTTGCAAGAGTATTGGCAAATATTTATTCTGAAAAAAAAGAATACAAAAAAGCATTAGAATACCATATGGATTATAAAAAGTACTACGATTCAATTATTAATATTGAATCAATTAATAAGTTAGAAGATTTAAAATTAAAATATAAATTTAAATCTGAAGAACTATTAAGTGTAGAAAAAGAATTAGAATTAAATAAAAAAATAAAAAAAGTGAATGATCAATTAAACACTACATATAAAAATGTATTATATGGTTTTTTGCTTGCATTATCAGTGATAATAACATTAAGTACAGTTGCTTATAGGTCAAGGTTAAAAAGGCTGTCTGTTAAAAATCAAAAAATTAATTTAGAACAACGATTACTTTACTCACAAATGAAGCCTCATTTTATTTTTAATTCACTGTCCGTTTTACAAGGTATTGTTTTACAAAAAGAATTTAACAAAGCACAAAGTTATATTTCTAAATTTTCAAGACTATTACGTGTTGTGTTAGAAAAATCAAGAGAAGAAACCATTAATTTAGAAACCGAGCTGGTTTTTATTGAAAATTACATCTTATTGCGAAATATGAGTAATAAAGATTTGCAATGTGTGTATAATGTAACGATTGATAATGAGGTAATTGTTGAAGAAATTTATATTCCGCCAATGATTTTACAACCCATAGTAGAAAACTCTTTTGAGCATGCTTTTATAGCATTGAATAAAAATTATATACTGTCAATTAATTTTAAAATGATAGACTCTAAACTGCAATGTGTAATTACAGATAACGGTGAAGGTTATAGAGAAGATACATTAAAAACAAAAGATAAAACTTCCATTTCATCTACAATAATAAAAGAGCGTTTAGAATTGTATGCTGCTGAATTTAAACAACAGGCAAGTATGGTCGTTAAAGATAGAAAGGAAATTGGAGAAAAAGGAGTTGAAGTAGTGTTGATTTTGCCATATAAAATTATTAAAAATGCTTAAAATAGTAATTGTTGAAGATGAGTTTTATATTAGAAAAGGAATTGTTTCGTTTTTAGATAGTTTTAATAAAAATACAGAAGTTGTAGGTGAATTTACTACGATAAATAGGGCTGTAAAAATGGTTGAAATATTACAGCCAAATTTAGTATTGTTAGATATAAAACTTTTAGACGGCAACTCTTTTGAGTTTTTAGAAAAAACAAAACACTTAAATTTTTATACAATATTTATTACTTCGTATGATAATTATGCAATTAGAGCACTTAAAGCAGGAGCAGTTGATTATATATTAAAACCAATTGATATTGATGAGTTAGAAGCGGCAATTGATAAAGTTTTTTTGTTGCAAAATGAAGCTAAACTTCAAAGCCAAATAACCTTACAAAACCAAACAATAACACTTAATTTTATAAACGAAACTCAAATAATTGAAGTGAAAAATTTACTATACTGCAAGTCAAGTAAAGGTTATACCACTTTTTTTATGTTGAACGGTAAAAAGCACGTTGCTTCAAAACCATTAAAAGAATTTGAAAAAAAATTAACCGAATGCCAATTTATTAGAGCACATCAATCTTATTTTGTTAATACAAAATTTATCAATAAATTCGATAGTAAAACGCGTCTTATTTATTTAAATGACCATATAACTGTTCCTGTTTCTGCACGAAAAGTATCGATAATAAATAAATTTTTAGATAAAAAGTGATTTTTTTTAACGGATATATATTTAAAAGACACGAAAAAATATTAACGAGCTGTACATCTTTAATTTGTAGTATCTTTGAGATGTAATAATTAGATATGTATTTTTGGGGAATTATACATATTATTAAATAATTATTACTTTTCTTTTTCATAGAGTGCAAAAAACCTTTTCATTTTAAATGAAAAGGTTTTTTTTGATTGAGTAAGTTGTAAAATATTCGGGTTAATACATTGCGTCACCAGCATAATTGCTCATAAATTCAGCGGCTTTAGTCATCATGTTTTTACTTCCGCAAAAAAATGGCACACGTTGGTGTAATTCAGTTGGTTTAATGTCCATAATTCGTTGGTAACCATCGGTTGCCATTCCATTTGATTGTTCCGCTAAAAATGCCATCGGATTGCACTCGTATAATAAGCGCAATTTTCCTTTAGGGTTATTGGTGCTTTGTGGATAAATATAAATGCCACCTTTTATCATATTTCTATGATAGTCAGACACCAAAGAACCAATATAGCGCGAAGTGTATTTGTGTCCTTTTTCAACTTGTTTTTGAATGTATTTAAGGTAGTCTTTAACGCCTTGCGGAAAATGAATGTAATTAGCTTCATTAATAGAATAAATATTTCCTTTTTTAGGAAAATTCATATTTGGGTGCGAAAGATAAAAAGTGCCAATTGCAGGGTTTAATGTAAAACCATTTACGCCATTACCAGTGGTGTAAACTATCATTGTAGAGGTGCCGTAAACAACATAGCCAGCAGCAACTTGTTTGTTGCCTTTCTGTAAAAAATCATCTTTTGTAACAGGTTGTCCTTCAGGCGTAATTCGTTCGTAAACTGAAAATATTGTTCCAACAGATACATTAACATCAACATTTGAAGAACCATCTAAAGGATCCATTAATAAAATATATTTGTTGTCATTTTTACCATTATTGCCTTTTATAGCCACAAAATCATCTTCCTCTTCACTTGCAATTCCACAAACAATTTCTCTATTAATTAATGTATGCATAAATATTTCATTGGCATAAACATCTAATTTTTGTTGTTCTTCTCCTTGTATATTTACCTCGCCAGCATTACCTAAAATATCAACTAAACCAGCTCTGTTTACTTGGTGGTTTACTACTTTGGCAGCAAGTCTAATAGCATTTAATAATCTTGATAATTCACCAGACGAGCCTTTAAAATGTTTTTGATTATTGATGATAAATTCTCCTAGTGTGCTATATTTTTTCATAAAATGATAATTTATTTTACAAATATCGTTAAATTTGTGGGATGTCAAAAATAAAAGAATGAGTTTTATTATAAGAAAAGGGGAACTTAACGATTTAGCACAGGTTTTAGAATTAATTCAAGAGTTATCAGTTATTGAATATAAAATAGAGTCAGAAATTACTATTTACGATTTAATTCGAGATGGTTTTTCAAATAAAGAATATTTTAATCTTTTTGTAGCAGAATTAGGAGAAGAAATAATAGGCTTTTCAATCTATCATACAGCATATTCACGTTATGGTAAGTCAATGATTATAGAAGAGGTATTTGTTACAAAAGCATATAAGAATAAAGGGATAGGTTTGTCTTTGTTTTCGAAAAATTTAGAATATGCAAATGATAAAAAAATTAAACAATTAGAATGGGCTTATAACGAAGGTTTTCCCAGTTTAAAATTACTTTACGAAAGAGCAGGTGCAAAAATATTAGAAACCACAAGTGCTTTTTCAATAAATAAAGAAGTTATTTACGGCGATGTTGATGATGATTTAATTCTTAAAGACGATATTTTTATTAGAGAAGGAGTTCAAAACGATGCTTATAATATCATGCTGTTAATGGCTCAATCTAATTTAGAAAAAGGTGTTTTTACAACGTTAACAATTAACGATATTATTGCAGATGGTTTTTCAGAAGCGCCATTGTATGGAACTTTTGTTTTAGAGTTTAACGATAAAATAATTGGGTATATATTATTTTGTGATGCATATTCTATTATGGATCAAAAAACATTAAATATAGCCGATTCGTTTGTGAAAGAAGAATATAAAGGTAGTGATTTTGAAAGCCTTTTGTACAAGCAATTAGTACATCATGCAAAAATAAATCAGTACAATAAAATATCATTTTTAGTGTCAGATTTTGATAAAAACCATATAAAATTATGTAATGAGTTAGGTGCAAAACGACAAGATGGTGTTAGAATAGTGAGAATTGAATATCAAGCTTTGTGTAATTTTATTAATAGTTAATTTATGAGTTTTACCGTTAGAAATGCAAATGTTAATGATGCAGCTATTATTTATGAAATGATTACATTGTATCAAGAAGAAGTGAATATTCGAAATAGTAAATTCACAAATTCTTTAGAAAGCTTTATAAATGATTGTTTTGGCAATGATTCTATTGTTCATTTTTTTATAGCAGAATTTCAAGAAAATATTTTGGGTTATTGTGGTTATACACATTCGTATAATATAACCTCAGGACCATCAATTAATATTTTAGAGGTGTTTGTTAAGAAAGAATATCGAAATATAGGTGTTTCTGTTTTTTTATTTTCAAAAGTTATCGATGTTGCTTTTGCTAACAATAGCTTTTTAATTAAATGGGCTATAAGTTTAAAAGACGAAAAGCTGGTTGCTGTAGAAGAAAAAGCAGGTGTTTTTATAAACAAAGATATATTGATACTAAATATATCTAATGAAAATTTAAAAAAACATCTAACTATTTTTAATAAAAAGCAAGCCTTTGAGGTTAGGTTGGTTAAATCATACGAATTGCCAGATGTATTTGAATGTGTAAAGAATTTAGCAATTGAAACCAAGACAGATTTAAAACAAGACGTTTATAAGTTGATGAGTGCAGCTTTTTCAACAAAGCCTAAAATCAATGTTATGGTAGTCTTGATTGATAATGAGGTTTTTGGGTTTATGTCTTTTTACGAAGCGTATTGTACATGTAGCGGAAAATCGCTTATAGTCGATCAAGTTTATGTTGATAAAAAGCATAGAGCAAAAGGTATCGGAACCTCATTGTTAAACGGATTGTTTAAGCATGCATACGATAATGATTATTCTAAAGTAGAATCGTCTATTAGTAAATTTGAAGTAGAAAAAATTGAAGCATTAAAAGAAGTTGGTGTTTTTCCTTATGAAAACATACGAGTAGCTTGGTATGTTAAAGAAGATTATAAAAAACTATATAATGACTAATATTAAAAAATATATTATTAGAGATGCTAGTAAAGATGATATGCACGCTGTATTAGATTTAATAAAAGAATTGGCTATTTTTGAGAATGAACCCAATGCTGTTATTATTGATGCAGAATATTTAAAAGCAGAAGGCTTTAAAGAAAAACCTTCATTCAAAATTTTTGTAGCAGAAATGAACAATAAAATTATTGGCATGACTTTGTTCTATCCAAGGTTTTCTACATGGAAAGGTGTAAGCATACATTTAGAAGATTTAATTGTAAAAAAAGAATATAGAAATTTAGGAATAGGTAAAGCATTGTATAAACATTTTTTAGAATATGCAAACTCTAAAAAAGTAAAACGGGTAGAATGGGCAGTTTTAGATTGGAATATTAATGCAATTAATTTCTATAAAAAATCTGGCGCAACAGTATTTGATGACTGGAAAATTGTTCAGATGAACGAGCAACAGCTATCAAAATTTATTAACAAGAAGTAACCTTGATGGAAGTTTATAAATTTGGTGGCGCATCGGTTAAAAATGCAAATGGAGTAAAAAACGTAATTAGCGTTCTTAAAAAAACCAAAAGTTTAGATGTTTTACTCGTTGTATCAGCAATGGGGAAAATGACCAATGCATTTGAAAAAATAGTTGATTCTTATATAAATAATAAAGGAAATTTATCAAAGTATATTGATGAGGTTATGAGTTTTCATCAATTAATTTTAAACAATCTATTTCAAAATAAATCACTTCCTATTTTTAAAGAAATAGAATTGGTTTTTATAGGCTTGTCTTCCTATTTTATAAATAATAAAAACAAAGATTACAATTATGTTTATGACCAAGTTGTTTCTTTAGCAGAAATACTGTCCACAAAAATAATTAGTGCTTATCTAAATCATAATGGCGTAAAAAACACTTGGGTTGATGCAAAAAAACACATTAAAACGGATGGAAATTATAGAGAAGCAAATGTAAATTGGACAACAACTAATAAAAACATACAAAAACTTAATAATACTTCTAAATTAATAATTACACAAGGTTTTATTGCAAGTGATCAATTTGGTAATACAACTACTTTAGGTAGAGAAGGTTCCGATTATACTGCTGCAATTTTTGCATATTGTTTAAATGCAAAAAGTGTAACTGTTTTTAAAGATGTAGCAGGAGTTTTAAATGCAGATCCGCAATTGTATGATGAGGTAAAATTGCTGTCAAAAATTTCATATAGAGAAGCAATTGAAATGGCTTTTTATGGAGCTTCTGTAATTCACCCTAAAACATTGCAACCTTTACAGAGTAAAGAAATTCCGCTTTTTGTAAAATCGTTTATAGATCCATTAAAAAAAGGGACAGTTATAGGTAGAAGTATCGATTTAGAACCTGTATTGCCTTGCTATATCGTAAAAAAGAATCAAATATTAATATCAATTGCAACACGTGATTTTTCGTTTATGATGGAAAAAAATATTAGTGAAGTTTTTGAATTATTACACAAGCACAAATTAAAAGTGAACTTAATACAAAATACAGCTATAAGTTTTTCTGTGTGTTTAGAAGATAAATTCAATCAATTAGCACATTTTTTATTAATTTTAAATGCAAAATATAAAGTTAAATACAATAATAAAACTACTTTGCTAACAATTAGACATTTCGATAAAAAATCAATAGAGAAAGTAAAAGCAACTAAAGTAATTTTGTTGCAGCAAATAAGTAGAGAAACAGTACAGTTTATCTTAAAATAAATTGAAATTGTAATAACTAAAAAACAGTACTAAAATGAAATCAAATATAAAAGTAGCAGTTTTTGGCGGTGGTTCTTGGGCAACTGCAATTGTAAAAATGTTATGCGAAAACTTAGACCAAGTTGGTTGGTATATGCGAAGCGAATATAACATAGAACATATTAAACGTAATGGAAATAATCCAACCTATATAAGTGCAGCAGAATTTAATCCAAAACAATTAAAATTAAGTAATGATATTAATGAATTGGTTAATTATGCCGATTATTTAATTTTTGCCATTCCTTCAGCATTTGTAAAAGGCGAATTAGATAAAATAACAACAAGTTTAAAAGGAAAAATTATTTTTTCTGCTATTAAAGGTATTGTGCCAGAAACAGGTTTGGTCGTTGGTAATCATTTTATAAAACATTTAGATATTCCATTTAATGATATTGGTGTAATAACTGGTCCTTGTCATGCCGAAGAAGTAGCAATGGGTAGATTGTCTTACCTAACAATTGCAAGTGCAGATAAAAAGAAAGCGCAAGCAATGGCAAATTTATTGTCAAGTGATTTTATAAAAACAAAACTGAGTAATGATGTAATTGGTACAGAATACGCTGCAATGCTTAAAAATATTTATGCAATTGCTGCAGGTATTGCACATGGTTTAGGTTATGGAGATAATTTTCAAGCTGTATTGATGAGTAACTCTATTAGAGAAATGAAAAATTTTGTTAAAAAACAACATAAAATGAAACGAAACATTAATCATTCAGCTTATTTGGGTGATTTGTTGGTTACAGGCTATTCTGTTTTTAGTAGAAACAGAATGTTTGGTAATATGATTGGTAAAGGTTACACAGTAAAATCAGCAATGATGGAAATGAGTATGGTTGCAGAAGGTTATTATGCAACAAAATCAGCATACAAAATAAAAAAAGAGAATAATACAAAAACACCAATTTTAGACACGGTTTATCAAATACTATATAATGGTAAAAATGCAAAAACTGAATTTAAAAAATTAACCGATTTGTTAAATTAAAAAATGAAGAGCTGTTTTTTCGACTTTAAATTCAATTTAAATGCTTTAACATTAAAAAACAAACCTTTAATGTTTTGGTTATTTGGTTTGGCATATAGTCGTTCAATTCTAAATTTGTCAATGGTTTTTCGAGTGCCGTTAAATTTTATTTTCAATAACTTAAAAATATCCAGTTCATGATCTCTGTAAATTACATGGTATGCAGTTTCAGAGCTTCGACCATTACCAGTAGATAAAATAGCATCTTTAACTAACATTATTTTCTTTTTTGTTGTGGCATATCCAATATTGTTTTTACTTTTTTTATAAAGATAAGCTTGGTATTTCAAAACTTTTAAATCAAAGGGTTTTTTACTTAATATATACTCTATAAAAAAGAGCATTTTTGTAATTGTTTTTTTTGTAAGTTTTTTACGAGCGTATAAATTTAGGCTGTCTTTGTATTTATTAAAGCCAAAAGGAGCATACTCTTTTTGAAAAATATAGCCAAAATACAAATGTCTTTTTTCTTCTAAGGTCATTGCTCTATTTGTATTGTTGAACTTTTTAAATAAAGCGTAGTAGTAAAGATTAGAATTTTTCTTCTTAATGTTTTTTTTTATCCTTTTATAATTGGGTTTTTTACTTGTTTGTTGTGAAAAACTCGTATTTATAAAGAACAATAGTATAAAAATAATTATATATCTCATAAGTTCAATTAACAATAAAAGGGGAATATCAAATATAAATTAAATTTTTAATAAAACTAATTTTTTGAGATGTAATTTTATTAAAAGACCAAATATCAAAGCCAAATGTGTTTGTTGAAGCTTAAAAATTAAAAATTTAAATACTATATTTGCCAATACCTAACTAAATAATATTATGATGATTAAAAAAGTATTTATTTTCGCATTAATAGTTTCATTATTTTCATGTAATAAAAAACCACAAAATTACGCTACATTTTCTGGAATAATCACAAATCATTTTGGTAAGAATGGTTCAATATCTACCGATGGTTATAAAAAAGAAATTAAAATATCTAAAGAAGGTGTTTTTTCAGATACAATACACGTTAAAAATGATGGTGCATTATTTACTTTTTCTGACGGCAATGAGTTTACATCAGTTTATTTACAAAATGGAGATGATTTAAAATTGACTTTAGACACAAAAGAGTTTGATGAGACTATAAAATACACAGGTAAAGGAATGGTTAATAATAATTATTTAGCTAAAAAATCACTTTTTTCAGAAAAAGCATATTCATCTAATTTATTTGAGCTTGATGAAACAGAATTTAAAGCAAAAGCAAAAGAAATAACGACTCAATTTGAAAATGTTTTAGCAAAAGAAAAAGGAGTTGCTGCTAATTTAGTAAAAGCAGAAAAAGAAAGCTTTGCAGCTAATGAAAAGCAAATGCTTAAAAGCTATTACGAAATGAAAAAAGAAAAAAATCGTTATGCTAAATTGATTGGTAAACCATCTCCAGAGTTTATTAATTATGAAAATTTTAAAGGTGGCGTTACTTCGTTAAAAGATTTGCGTGGTAAATATGTGTATATTGATGTTTGGGCTACATGGTGTGGACCTTGTAAAGCTGAAATTCCACACTTGCAAAAGTTAGAAAAGGCATATCACGATAAAAACATTGAATTTGTAAGTATCTCAGTTGATAATGGTAGAGGTTATAAAGACAATTCTTTAGCACTTTCTAAAGATGGCTGGAAAAAAATGATAAAAGAAAAACAAATGGGTGGAATTCAGTTGTTTGCAGATAAAGCATGGAAGTCTGATTTTGTAACACAATACGAAATTAATGGTATTCCTCGTTTTATTTTGATAGATCCAAGCGGAAATATTGTAGATGCGAACGCATCAAGACCATCAAGTGTTAAAACAACAGCGCTATTCAATAAAATTTTAAAATAACATTTAATAAACTGAAGTGATGAAAAAAATAGGTTTACTTAGTATTATATTATTAATTACATTTTTAACTTCTTGCAAAGAAGATGCTCCAAAAGATTATGCAAAAATATCTGGAACTATTAAAAATGCCAATGTAAAAAAAATTACGATTAAAGGGCGAACTGGTTATGCTAAGACTATTGTTTTAAATGATGACGGTACTTTTTCAGACACACTTCATTTAAACGAGAAAGGAGACCTTTTTTTATTTTCAGTTAAAAAACCAATACGTATATATTTGAAAAATAACGATGATATAAAGTTAAATGCAAATATTGATAACTTTATCGAGTCTATAAAATTTTCAGGTAACGGAAGTGAAACGAATAATTATTTGGCAGAAAAAACATTATGGCAAAGTAAAATCAATGTAAAAGAATTGTTTCAAATGAAAGAAGCGGACTTTAAAGCTAAATCTTCTATGATAGTTAGCGAATTGACTGCCTTGCTCAAAAAACATAATAATATTGATGACTCGTTTTATAAAGAAGAAGAAAAAGCATTAGCAGGTTTACCAGCAATGTTAGATAAGCAATACAATCAAGGGCAATCAAGAACTAATAATTCGTCTACCAGTTCATTTAACGGAAAAAAATCACCAGAGTTTAACAATTATGAAAATTTTTCAGGTGGTAAAACATCGTTGAAAGATTTAAGCGGAAAATATGTTTATATAGATATTTGGGCAACTTGGTGTAGACCTTGTCTTGGTGAGATTCCTCACTTGCAAAAATTAGAAGAAGCATTTAAAGGTAAAAAAATACATTTTGTAAGTATCTCAATCGATCGTGAAAATGCTAAGAGTAAATGGAAAAAAATGATAGCTGATAAAAAAATGGGTGGAATTCAATTGTTTGCAATTCAAAACGATTCATTTATAAAAGCTTATAAAGTAAATTCAATACCACGTTTTATATTAATTGATCCAAAAGGTAATGTCGTAAACGATAAAATGTCACGACCGTCAAATCCACAAACAAAAGAACTATTAACTAAATTATTAAAGTAGTATGTTTCAAAAAATAATAGTAGCTGTATTAATTGTTTTTACAATTATTTCGTGTGGTAATAAGCAAGATAGTAATTACATAACTATAAAAGGTTTAATAGCGAAAAACGATACAGAAACTATATATGTATCAAACAAGCTTGTAGATAAACGAATTGATGTTGAGTTAGATGGCAGTTTTTCGGACACCTTACATTTAATTAATTCAGGCAAGTATAGATTTACAGATGGTAAAAATGAAGTTGAAATTTACATTAAAAATGGAGGTGAATTAAATTTACAATACGATTACACAAATTTTAATAAAACAATACAATTTACAGGTAGCGGTTCTGGAACAACAGAGTATTTGTTTAATAAAAAGAAGGTAAATAAAGAAGAAAATTTAAATAATTACAGTTCTTTTTTTAAGTTAAATCCAAAAGAATTCAATGCTAAACTTAAAAGTGTAGAACGAAAATTCAATGATTTATTAGCAATAAAGAATGTTGATTCTACAATAAGAAGTAATGAAGTTAATAGAAACAATAAATTTATTGAATATTTAAAAATAAATTACGCTAAGAAGCATCAAGACTTGTTAAAATTCAAAAAAGGAAATGTTTCGCCTAAATTTGTAAATTACGAAAACTATAAAGGCGGAAAAACATCTTTAGATAATTTTAAAGGAAAGTTTGTCTATATAGATATTTGGGCAACTTGGTGTGGACCTTGTAAAAGAGAAATTCCTGCTTTAAAAAAGCTGACAGAAAAGTATAAAAATAAAAAAATCGAGTTTGTTAGTATATCGGTAGATAATGGTAGAGGTTATAAAAATGATGCGGAGCAAGCTAAGTTAGCTTGGAAGCGTATGATTAAAAGCAGAAATATGAAAGGCGTACAATTATATGCAGATAATGCTTGGAGGTCAAGCTTTATTAAAGAATATGGTATTAGAAGTATTCCTCGTTTTATATTAATTGATAAAGAAGGGAATATTATTGATGCAAATGCACAGCGACCATCCAGTAAATTGATAGAAAAAACATTAGATAATTTATTGATAAATTAATCAAAAAACGCACAAATACGATATGTTATTTGTGTGTTTAAGTTGAATTAATGTTTTTTTTTGTAAAAAGTACAGTTTTAACCCGAATTATTTACGAGTTTTCTATTACAAAGCCAAACTATGTAATTAATTTTCCTTTTTCATTTCTTTTTTCCTTCTCTATTTTTAGTCAATTATCTTGTTCAAGACCAAAATATTAACTAATTTTGCAAACCTTTTCGCAGTAATAGATTAGAAAAGGAAGATAATTTAGAAAATTTTAATAATCTCTTAGTGTTATTTACTGCTTAATAATCTAAATAACAATAAGATACAAAATAAATAGTCAAATGACTAAAACAGAAGAAAAAATTGAATTTTACATCGCAGAGATGGAAAAATTAGGAGTGAATTTTGAAAAAGATTTATTTACAAAAGTAGTAAAAGGTTTAGGACCTTCAATTTTTAAAAAAGATGCAGAAGTAGTTTCTTGTTCTGATGCATCTGAAGTATTAACAGTTAAGAAAAATTTCTTAATTAAAAAGCATGGTTTAGAAGATTCAGAAAAATTAGATGCGGCAATTACTGCTGTATGTGAAAAAATGGGAAAATCTAATAAAAACAAATACCGTGCTATTTTTTATTATATTTTAGTAAGCGATTTAGATTTAGCGGGTAATTATACAGATTCAAAAAAAGAAGAAGTGAATAAAGCAGAAGAAAAAGCAACTAAAGCAGAAGCTCCAAAAGCAGAAGTTAAAGCTGCTAAAGAAGAAAAAGTTGAGGTTGAAGTAGAGGCAAAGGAAGAAGCTGTTGTTGTTGAAGAACCAAAAGTAGACCCTAAAGTATTTTTAGCTGAATTTGATTGGCATAAATATGAAGAAGGTATTGAGGCAGTTGACGAAGAAAAAATTGCTGCTTTTGAAAAAGAATTAGAAGGCATTGAAGGTTTTGTTGAAGAAAGACAAATGTTAGTTGGTACAGTTATGAGAATGACTGAACGTGAAGCTATTATTGATATTAATTCAAAATCAGAAGGTGTAATTTCTTTAAACGAATTCCGTTATAATTCAGCATTAAAAGTAGGTGATAAAGTTGATGTTTTAGTTGATAAATTAGAAGATTCAACAGGTCAATTGGTGTTATCTCATCGTAAAGCTCGTGTAATTAAAGCTTGGGGAAGAGTAAATGACGCACATGACTCTGGAGAAATTGTTACTGGTTTAGTAAAATGTAGAACTAAAGGTGGTATGATTGTAGATGTTTTCGGTATCGAAGCATTCTTACCAGGATCTCAAATTGACGTTAAGCCAATTAGAGATTACGATCAATATGTTGATAAAAACATGGAATTCAAAGTGGTAAAAATAAACCACGAATTTAAAAATGTTGTAGTATCGCACAAAGCACTTATCGAAGCTGATATTGCAGCTCAGAAAAAAGAAATCATTGGTCAATTAGAAAAAGGACAAGTATTAGAAGGTGTTGTGAAAAACGTTACTTCTTACGGTGTATTTGTTGATCTTGGTGGAGTTGATGGATTAGTACATATTACAGATTTATCTTGGTCAAGAATCAATCATCCAAACGAAGTGGTTGAGTTAGATCAAACATTAAATGTAGTAATACTTGACTTTGATGAAGATAAAACAAGAATTCAATTAGGTTTAAAACAATTAAGTAAACATCCTTGGGAAGCTTTAGACGAAGGCTTAAAAGCTGGAGATAAAATCAAAGGAAAAATTACTATTATTGCTGATTATGGTGCGTTTATCGAAGTAGCTCCTGGAGTTGAAGGTTTAATACACGTGTCTGAAATGTCATGGTCAACACATTTACGTTCTGCACAAGATTTCGTAAAAGTTGGTGATGAAGTAGAAGCTGAAATATTAACAATTAGCAGAGAAGATAGAAAAATGTCTTTAGGTATCAAACAATTAAATGTTGATCCTTGGACTGATATTACTAAAAAATATCCAATTGGTTCTAAACATAAAGGTACAGTAAGAAATTACACAAACTTTGGTGTGTTTGTTGAATTAGAAGAAGGTATTGACGGTTTAATTTATATTTCGGACCTATCTTGGACTAAAAAAGTTAAGCATCCATCTGAATTTGTAAAAGTTGGTGATGAATTAGAAGTAGTTGTTTTAGAATTAAATGTTGAAGACAGAAAGCTAAACATTGGTCATAAACAAACTCAAGATAACCCTTGGGATGGTCATGAATCTACATTCTCAATTGACAGTATTCACGAAGGTACTGTTACTGAAAAGAACGATAAAGGTGCAATAGTATCTTTTGGTGATGTTGAAGGTTTTGTACCATCACGTCACATGGAGAAAGAAGATGGTTCTAAATTAGTTAAAGGAGATACTGTTAATTTTACAGTATTAGAATTTAATAAAGACTATAGAAGACTTGTTGTATCTCATACATCTACTTTTAGAGAGCAAGAAAACAAAAATGTTAAAACAGCAATCAAAAAACAAGAAACCGCTGAGAAAACTACTATTGGTGAAGCAAATTCTGCTTTAGCTGATTTGAAAAAGAAAATGGAAGGAAAATAATATTTTCTAATCTATTAAATTTTAAAAGACTGTCAATTTAATGACAGTCTTTTTTTGTTTAGTACATAAAAACAAGTTTTTTAAGATACAGTTTGCTGTTTTTGTAATCTATGATTGCTTTTCCTTTTTGAAGAATATCTGCACCAATAATGCCATGAATTTCTTTTGCATTGTGTTTTGTTAATGCTAAATTTACATGCGTCAAATCAAAAAGTACCAAATCAAAATTAAAAAAATGCCATTTCTTAATTGATAATTTGTTTTTAAGCGATTTTTTTGTAAACATATCGGTAGCTCCAGCTCCAGAAGCAAGCGTAGAAGATGCTAATACGTCTAAATTAAAATAATTAGCATTATTAAAATCTATACAAGAATTAGAAGCGCCAGTATCTAAAATAAAGCTGCCTTTTTTGCCGTTTATTTTTGCCTTTACTTCGTAATGATTGGTGATTGTTTTGTTTAATTTAATTGAAATATAACCTTTGCGTTTTAGAATTTTATTTAGCTTCATTTATCGAGTGTTTGAAAACACAAAGATATAGTAATAACCTGAGTTCGATATGTCATAATGTGAAATAAATCGAACGAATGTGTAACAAATAAGTAATTTAGATGTCACATAAATACTATGAATAAAGAAATAAAATTAAGTAAATATAGTCAACTTGTGCTAAGTGTCATTTTTGATTTAATTGGTTATTTGTCCTTTTCAATACCAATGATAGGCGAATTTACAGATGTTATCTGGGCTCCATTATCAGGATATTTAATGTCAAAAATGTATAAAGGTAATTTGGGTAAAATTGCAGGTGCTATAGTTTTTATAGAAGAAGCTTTGCCATCAACAGATGTTATTCCAACTTTTACATTAGTGTGGATTTATAAATTTGTAATTAAGAAATAATTAATTAAAAAAACGTTTAAACCCTAAAGGAGTAAGTGATTTTTTAGCAAACCTCCTGAAAAAAGTAGATTGACCAAATATTCTACTAATTATAATAAGTAGTGCAAAGTATACAATTGAAATAATTACGATGTAAAGAATCCAATATATTAGTAAAGGAATATTCTCACTATTAATGCCAATATATGACATTGCAGGTTTTGTAATTAAACCAGATAAAGAGCCATTTACAGCAAATACTAGTAAGATGAGTATAAGTTGACTATTCGATGATATATTCCAACGGCTCTTTAATTTATTCATACTCCAAATATAGTAATAATAATACTCTTAAAAGTAAAATAAAAAAAACTGTTACAAAAAAAATGTAACAGTTTTAATATTTCATGAAAAGTAAAAATTATTTTCCAAAAAGACCTCCAAGTAAACTTCCAAGTCCACCTTTTTTGCCTCCACTCATAAGCATTCCAGCAACGTCATCAATAATACTTCCATCTCCGTCAGCATCTAATAATCTGTTAACTAAACTTTGTTGTTCTTGTTGTCCGCCACCAAGCATTCCGCCAAGCAAACTGCCTAATCCGTTTTGATCTGAAACACCTTGTGTACGTGCTTGTTTACCTAAAGCGCCCATTAAAAATGGTCCAGCTACTTTTAATATATTCATTGCGGAACCTAAATCTATACCGCTTGATTTGCTAACCGCAGCAGCAACATGTTCTTCTTTACCTCCAAAAACATGTCCTAAAATTCCTGCGCCATCTTGCATTACATTATCATCAATTTTATCTCCGCCTAAAATACTGCCTAAGCTATCTAAAATTCCGCCATCATGTTTAGCGCCAGTTAAAGCTCCTAATAACCCTGATGCGCCTTCAGGCGTAGCTGCATTGTTTTTCATTGCTCCCAATATAAGAGGCATTGCTGCACTTAAAGCACTCTTTGTTTTGTCTTGACCTAAGCCTAATTGTTTTCCTGCTCCACTAATAAGCATTTGTCCCATAGGACCTTGTAATAAATCTAAAATTCCTGCCATTTTTCTTTTTTAAGTAATTAATAATTAATTTTCTTGCAATTTACATAAAAATTGTTATTTATACAAAAGAAAAAACCATGCCAAATTTTTGCTATTATAATTTATTATTGAATCATATTATTTCATATATTGTGACTCAATTTTATATAGAACACATGAAAAATTTAGGATTACATTGGAAAATATTAATAGGAATGGTACTTGGAGTAGCAATTGGAGTAATATTTTCAAATTTTGAAGGAGGAAAACAATTAATTCAAGATTGGATTAAGCCATTTGGTAAAATATTTATCAATTCTTTAAAATTAATAGCTGTGCCGTTAATATTGGCATCGCTAATTAAAGGTGTATCTGATTTAAAAGACATTTCTAAACTTTCAAAAATGGGTGGAAGAACCATTATTACTTATATATTAACAACTGTAATTGCTGTTTCAATAGGTTTGGTTCTAGTAAATATTATAAAACCAGGCAATTCTATTACCGAAGAAACTAGAAAAGAGTTGGTGCAAAATTATACAAGTAATACACAAAAGTATAAAGATGAAGCAAAAAATCAGCAAAGTTCAGGTCCATTACAAGCCTTGGTTGATTTAGTGCCAAGTAATATTATTAAAGCTTCAGCAAATAATAAAAATATGTTACAAGTAATATTTTTTGCGGTTTTTTTCGGAATAGGACTTATATTAATTCCTGAAGAAAAATCAAAACCAGTAAAAGACTTTTTTGATGGTTTTAACGAAGTAATACTTAAAATGATAGACTTAATAATGCTTGCAGCTCCTTATGGTGTATTTGCATTATTGGCAGCTTTAGTGGTAGAATCGCCAAGTGCAGATTTATTTAAGGCTTTAGGATGGTATGCGTTAACTGTAGTTTTAGGTTTACTAATCATGATTGCGTTCTATAATTTATTAGTCATGTTGGTTACTAAAAAAACACCTAAATTTTTTATGAACGGAATTTCGCCAGCTCAATTATTGGCATTCTCAACAAGTAGTAGTGCGGCAACATTGCCAGTTACTATGGAGCGAGTTTCAGAGCATTTAGGTGTAGATGAAGAGGTTACCAGTTTTGTTTTGCCAATAGGCGCAACAATTAATATGGATGGAACAAGTCTTTATCAAGCTGTTGCAGCTGTTTTTATTGCACAAGCTTTTGGTATGGATTTAAGTTTAGGTACGCAGTTGGGTATTGTTGCTACTGCTACATTGGCTTCAATTGGATCGGCTGCTGTTCCTGGTGCAGGAATGGTTATGTTGGTAATTGTATTGGCGCAAGCAGGAATTCCAGAAGCAGGTTTAGCATTAATATTTGCAATTGACAGACCTTTAGATATGTGTAGAACGACAGTGAATGTTACTGGAGATGCAGCGGTTTCTATGCTGGTAGCAAAATCTATTGATAAGTTAGGAGAACCAAAAGTAAAAAATTGGGATGATAATTACTCTGTATAAAATATATTAACTAATTAAAACCAAACCGTTATGAATATTTGTTTTTTAATGTATCCTTGGGAAGATATAAAAAACCCAGAAAACGACTCAACAGTAAGCTTTATAAATGAGTGTGTAAAGCGTGGGCATGGTGTTGCAACTTGTACACCTGCAAATTTAACGATTCGTAATAGTATTACGAGTGCATTTTGTACAATTATTGAAAGAATGGATAATGTGCCAGCAAATTTAAAATCGTTTCATAAAAAAGCAACAACACGAGAAGAGATGTTACCTCTTGCAGGGTTTGATGTGCTTTTTATGAGAGCAGAACCACCATTAGACCCATTAATGTTGAATTTTTTAGATTCAGTTAAAGACGATGTTTTTATTATGAACTCTATTAATGGTATGCGTGTAGCAAATAATAAACTATATACTGCTGTTTTTGATGATCCTAATAATGATATTATTCCAGTAACGCATGTTTCTAAAAATAAAGAATATTTAATTAAAACTATTGAAGAGTCAAATTCTGACAAAATGATATTAAAACCCTTAAATGGTTTTGGTGGATCTGGCGTTATTTTAATTGAAAAATCGGCAATGGGAAATATCAATTCTTTATTAGATTTTTATTTGCAAAATGCAATTGGTGGTAGTGATTATGTTATTTTGCAAGAATATATTAAAGGTGCAGAGAAAGGAGATGTTCGAGTTTTATTACTTAACGGAAGACCTATCGGATCTATGAGACGAATTCCAGGCGAAAAAGATCATCGTTCTAATGTAAGCGCTGGCGGAAGTATTGAAAAACACAAATTAACAGCAAATGAAAAGTTGTTATGCGAACGTATAGGTCCAAAATTAGTAGAAGACGGTTTGTATTTTGTTGGTATTGATTTGATTAGTGAAAAATTAGTAGAGGTAAATGTAATGAGTCCAGGTGGAATTACATATATGAATAAAGCATATAAAATAAAACTTCAAGAAAAAGTAATTGACTTTTTAGAAGGTAAAGTAATGGAAATGAATGCTAATTTTAACCGTAGAACACTTTTAAGAAAACGAGTAGATGAAGCTTAAAATGGAAAGATTATCAGTAGTAAAAATAATTGAAAACATTAATAATGAACGAGTTTTTTATGCTGTAGCTGAAGATTATTCATTTACATTGAAAGTTGAAGCATATACACATTATGTTTGTGGTGCTGTTCATAACGGACATCAATTTAGAAAATCACTTTGGAGTAATTGTTTGCATACCGAATATGATCGTTGGTTTGAAGAAGATCCAGAAACATTAACGATGGTACAATCGCATCCTATTGTTATTTCGGGTAACGATTCACGATTTGAATACGATTTAAATAGAGCACCAGAAGCTGCTATTTACGAAGATGCTTGGGGTAAAAAATTATGGAAATCACCATTAAGTAAAAATGCAAAGATACAAAGCTTAAAAAAACATGAAAATTTCTATAAGGTTGTGCATGCTTTAATTAGTAAGCTTGAGCAAATACATAGAAAAGTAATTGTGTACGACATGCATTCATATAATTGGAAACGTTGGAGTAGAGAAGTGCCTACTTTTAATATAGGTGCAGGAAAAGTAGATATGAATAAATTTGGTAAATTTGTTACTTCTTGGCAACAATCATTAAGCGAAATTAAGTTGCCACATAATATTAAATCAACATCTTTAATAAACGATGTTTTTAAAGGAAATGGATATTTTTTACAATTTATTATGTCAAATTTTAAAGAAACCTTAGTTTTGGCGACAGAAGTAAGTAAAATTTATTGTGATGAGTTAGATCAAATTATGTTTCCCGAAGTTGTTAATTCAATCGAAGAGGCACTTAAAATAAGATTAAAAAATCATGCGATTCAGTTTTATAACGATTAAAAATAACAGTATTAAATGGTGAAAATAGAATCATCAATTATTAAAATTGATAAAAAACTTGATTTTTTAGTAAAAAAAATTGAGTTGTTAAATTATATTAACCCTATAAATATAGAAGAAGAAAAAAAGAAATTCTTTGCGTCTAATTTTACTAAAAATCCAAAATTCGTATATCCAAAATTAGATTTTGATGCATTTAAATTGCAGCGAGAATTATTTTCTTTAGAAATAGAATTAATTCAAGATGATGTAGTTAGAAATTTATACGAAGACATTATTTATGAATATTCTGGTTTAATAGAATGTATTGCTACTATTGGTAAAGCAGAAAAATTTTATTACAATTCACTGCGCTCTTTTGGTACACCAACCGAAAAAGATGTAGATAATGCTAAATTTATTCTTCACTTTAATGAAGAGGTTGATTCAAATAAAAGTAAACCTAAATTTGATGTTCATCAAACGGAGCAACAATTTCGTGAATATTCAAAACAATATGATTTTAGCTATCAAATTAAACATTCTGATAAGCTTTCTGCAATAGCTATGGTTTTAAGTAATGATAAAACTTTGGTTTTAAACAAGAATCATACTTTTTCTCAAAGCGATATTGATATTTTAATAAATCACGAAATAGGCATTCATATGGTTACTACGATGAATAGCTTGATAAACCCATTAAAAATATTTTCACATGGTTTTCCAAATAATGTAGAAACTCAAGAAGGTTTAGCGGTATTTAATGAGTTTATGTCGAATAGTATTACCTTAGAACGTTTAAAAGTGTTAGCATATAGAGTTATTGCTGTTGAATCGTTAGAAAAAGGGTATGATTTTACCCAAACATTTAAAATGTTGTACAATAGTTATAGTCTTTCTGCAAATAAAGCTTTTGGAATTACACTTCGAGTACATCGAGGTGGCGGTTTCACAAAAGATTATTTGTATTTAACAGGTTTGGTAAAGATTTTTAATTATTTTCAATTAAATAAAGATGTAGACTTGTTATTGGTTGGAAAAACAACATTAGAGTATAAAAATGAAATAGCGTATTTAATAAAAAATAATTATGCTAAAATGCCAATTTACAAACCCAAATCATTAGATAATACTGTAGATATTGATGCTACAATTAAATTTATTTTAAGTAAATTAAAATGAATTTAACAATATTTTAGTTTTTTTTTTATAATTATTTGTATCTTTGGAGAATAACAAATTATTTAACAATTTAAAACTTTTAATTATGAAAAAAACTTTACTTTTATTAGCTGCATTTGCAACTATTTCTTTAACAGCGCAAACAACAATTTTTTCAGATGATTTTGAATCATATCCTGATTTTGAAATTGCAACAATAGGTGGTTGGACTCTTGTTGATGGTGAAGGAGGAACAACATGGGGCTTCGATACTTATGATTTTGCCAATGAAGGCTATATAGGTAGTGCGATTATTTTTAATCCATCTGCAACAACTCCTTCAGCAGCAGGAACGGCTTATGATACTCATGGTGGAGCAAAAGGCTTGTATTTTGTTGCTTCTGGTGCTTCGTCTAGTACAACTCCAAATGATGATTGGGCTATAACACCTCAAATTAGTATAGCAGGTAATGGGCAAGTATCGTTTTGGGCAAAATCGTTAACAGATACTTATGGTTTAGAAAGAATTCAAATGGCAGTGTCTACAACTGGTGTAGCTCCCGCAGATTTTACGGTAATTGATATTGACCAAGATTTAGATACACAAAACACAAAAGCCTATCAAGAAATTCCAACCGATTGGACTGAGATTACTGCGAATTTATCTGCATATGCAAATTCTAATATTTATATTGCGATACACTATGTAACTAATGATGCATTTGTTTTACATACAGATGATTTTGTTGTAACAGATGATTCTACAGCAGCAGTTAACGATAATATCTTAGCGTCTTCAGTTAAAATATACCCAACAGCTACAACAAACAATTTTACAATTAATAATCAAAGCAATATCACTTTAACAAGCGTATCTTTATATGATGTTAATGGTAGAGTAGTATTAACAAATAATTTAGATAATTTAATTGGTCAAAAATCGATTAATGTATCAAATTTATCTTCTGGTTTATACTTTGTTGAAATGAATTCAGCAGATGCTAAATTGGTTAAAAAATTAATTATTAAATAATTTTTTTAATAAATATTTTAAAGCTGCTAATTTTTTTAGCAGCTTTTTTTATGTGATTTATTTTGGGATTAAAATAGTTTATAATGAATTGAGCTTAGATTAATAAACGAATAAGTCTAACGGTATTTGTCTTTAGTCACAAATAGTATGAAAAGAGATAGTAGTTAGTTATAGCGGTATTTAGTGAGAATTTTTTTTTGTAAGAGTAAAATAAGTATTCAGGTTAATAACTAAATTTTAGAAAATAGAATGAGTAGATAGTGATGTTATTCTTTTATGGAACATTTAGCTGAGTAAATTACTAAAAAAAAATAACGTTGTCAAAAAAACATAAGTGATAATAGGGTGTATTTGGTTTCATCCGTTATTTAAAGTTCATAGTTGAATTTATTTCAGCAATGAAAATTCAATGTTAATTAGCTTCAAGAAAATAAAATTTATAAAAAGCCTTTCAAACATTTTGTTTGAAAGGCTTTTGTTATAGTAAAATATAAATTTTTACATCATTTTATCATGCGCTTTTGCTTTTTTAATATTTAAGTCAAACTCTTGAAACAGTTCTAATAAGCTTGTTAATGCGCCAATAAGATCTTTTGTTTCTAATAAAATGCCAAAGAAAAGTGTGGTGTTTTTAGGGCTTGATTCTGTTTTGTCTTTTCTAATACGTTTTACTTGTTGCTCAATAGCATTAGAAACGTGATTGTAAAGTTCATTTTTTTCTTCAATAATTTTATTTAAATTATCAAAATTTTGAGTGTCAAATGCTTTTTCAATTTGAGTTAGCATATTATCTAATTCAGAGTCTATGTTTTTAAGCTCTATAATTTGACTTTCTTTCAAATTTTTATGATTGTTATTAACGTGTTTGTAACTCGATTTTGAAATATAACTAATCGATTGCGATATGTCTTGTAAATAACCAATAACCATGATGTAAAACTTGCTTGCTTCAGCAGAAGTTTCGTCTAAATTTTTAATAAAGTAAAATACTTCATCTTTTAATTTTTCTACTTCACGGTTTAATTTACCAACATGTTTGTCTGTCTTTTTTAATTTATTTAAATCATGAGAAGCTAAATCTTTAGCAACACTTGTATAAAGTTTATTAACACGTTTTACAACTTCAGATATATGACTTGTGCTTTCATCAATAACACCACTAATCGAAATTAATTCTTGACGATTGACTTTACGTTCTGCTTGAGTCTCTTTGTTTTTCTTTGCGTAATTAATGTAGTTTCTTGAAATTATGAATGTTACGAAAATTAAAAGTAAGCCAACAGCAACAATTCCACCCAAATTAATTAAATATAATGCAATTGCAGCAGCAATAAATGCGATAAATGCAGTTGCAAACCAACCGCCAATAACATTTAAAACACCAGCAACTCTATAAACGGCACTTTCTCTTCCCCAAGCTCTATCTGCTAGCGAAGTACCCATTGCAACCATAAAAGTTACATAAGTTGTAGAAAGCGGCAAACCTTGAGATGTACCAATTGAAATTAAAATACCAGCAACAACTAAATTTACCGATGCTCTAACAGTATCAAAAGCAGGCATTTCATATTCTTTAGACTTTGGCAAAGCAATAACAGATCTTTCAAAACGAGAATTAACCCATTTTTGTGAAGATTTAGGAGTAATGGTTTCGTAAATTTTATTTAAAAACATAGCAGATCTTACTGCAGTTCTTGAAGCAAATGTTGGTTGAAATCTTTCTTGACCTGCATCTTGTCTTGATAAATCAATACCTGTTTTTATAACTTCTTTTGCTTTTTTAGAAAACCATATTGTTAAAACCATAATAGCGCCAGCAACTAATAATAAGAAATTATTTGAGGGTACTTTTTTTGCTAATATCTCCATAGAAAACTCAGTTGCAGGTATACCAGAACTATGCCAAGCTTCGTAAGAGTTCCAGGCGGCAATTGGTACACCAACAAAGTTTACTAAATCATTTCCAGAGAAAGCTAAAGCTAAAGAAAAAGTTCCAACGCCAATAATTACGTGTAATATATTAATTTTTGTAAATTTAGATAGTAAAAAGGAAATAACAGTCCATACAATAAAACCAATACCAAAAATTTGGAATAAATTATCTTCCAAATAGTGTTTCATATCGTATGTTTTATAGAACGAAGTACCTTTGAAGCCTTTAAATAAAATAAAATAACTAATTGCAGCTAAAGCAAATCCGCCAAAAACAATATTTACCATACTATCTTTTTCGCCTATTTTAAATGAATACAACATACGAGAAATAAACTGAACTAAAGCGCCAATTGAAAAAGCAACTACAACAGAAAGTAAAATTCCGAAAATAATCATTGAAGCTTTGCTGTAATTTATATATTCCCAAATTGTAGCCGTATTATTTGGGTCGGAAGACATTTTAATAAAAGCCATTGCAACAGCCGCACCTAACAATTCAAACACAATAGAAACTGTTGTTGAGGTTGGCATGCCTAAAGTGTTAAAAACATCTAAGAGAAGAATGTCTGTTATCATAACAGCCATAAAAATGTACATAATGTTCTGAAAATTAAACATTGCAGGTATAAAAATGCCTTTACGAGCAACTTCCATCATTCCGCTTGAAGTTACAGCACCAACAAACACACCAAAACTAGCAATTATTAAAATATTTTTCGTGCTTATTACTTTAGAGCCAATAGCTGAATTTAAAAAATTTACAGCATCGTTACTTACACCAACAATTAAATCAACTATAGCAAGTAACGCTAAAGCAGCAATCATTAAAATATACGGGTTTTCCATTTAGTTTGGTTTTTGATTATACTGCGAAGTTAATAAAAACAATGTTAATTTAATGTTACTTTTTTTGTATTAATAAAAATATACTGTATATTTACAGTCATAAATATTAACCTATAAAATTGAAAAAAGATGGCAGTAATGAAAGTTATTGAAGTAATGGCTAATTCTGATACAAGTTGGGAAGAAGCTACAAGAAAAGCAGTTAAACATGCAAGTAAAAGTGTAAAACATATGAAATCTGCATTTGTGCAATCTCAAAGTGTTGTAATTAAAGACAATGATGTTGCAGAATATAGAGTAAATGTTAAAATTACTTTTGAAGTAAAATAACACAAACAAATAGTACAGAGTATAAAAAATCGCTTATTTATTAAGCGATTTTTTTTATTTTAGACCAATTACTATCATTCTTAAAATTTGAATAATTTAATTTTTCAATCTTTTAAGAAACCTTATATTTGTAAAAACTAAAAAAGAACATGTTTAAATACGGAATTGATAAATTAACAGTAAAAAAAATAATTTCCATTTTAAATGGTAAGCTTAAAGCTGAATTGACTAACGAAGCGATTAAAAAAATTTCTGATTGTAGAAAGAAAGTTGAGATTATGGCAAGTGGATCTAAAGCTGTTTATGGTATTAATACAGGTTTCGGACCTTTATGTGATGTGCAAATTACACCAGAAGAAACCAATAAATTACAAGAAAATTTATTAATTACACATGCTGTTGGAGTTGGAAAGCCAATCGATAAAGAATTGTCTAAAATGATGATGATTTTAAAAGTACATGCTTTATCGCAAGGTTTTTCGGGTATACGATTAAGTGTAATTGAGCGTATTTTGTTCTTTATAGATAATGATTTATTGCCAGTTGTTCCGAAACAAGGATCTGTTGGTGCTTCGGGAGATTTAGCGCCACTTTCTCATTTGTTTTTACCTCTTTTAGGAGAAGGCGAATTTTGGATTGATAATCAAATCATTCCAGCAAAAGAAATTTTAAGAAAACACAATCTTAAACCTATTATTTTACAAGCAAAAGAAGGTTTAGCCTTAATTAACGGAACGCAATTTATTTTGGCTCATGCAATAAAAGGCTTAGATAGTATGAACTATTTATTAAATTTAGTCGATTTATCTGGTGCTATGAGTATTGAAGGTTATCAAGGTAGTACTTCGCCTTTCATAAAAGAGTTACATCAAGTAAGAGCTTATAAAGGAACTGTAAAAGTTGCTAAACGCATGCGAATGTTATTTAAAAATTCTGAAAACATGCAATCGCATGGCTCTTGCTCTAGAGTACAAGATCCATATTCTATGCGATGTATTCCACAAGTGCATGGTGCATCAAGAAATGCCTATTATCATTTAAATAAATTAGCAGTAATTGAAATGAATTCCGTTACCGATAACCCGATAATATTAAGTGAAACTCAAGCTATTTCTGGTGGTAATTTTCATGGGCAGCCATTGGCAATGGCATTAGATTATGCCTCTTTAGCTACTGCTGAATTAGGTAATATTTCAGATAGAAGATGTTATTTGCTATTAGAAGGTAAATTTGGTTTGCCAAGATTGTTAACCGATAAAGGTGGTTTAAATTCAGGTTTTATGATACCTCAATACACAACAGCTGCTTTAGTAACTGAAAACAAATCGCTTTGTTTTCCGCCTTCAGCAGATAGTATTCCTACCTCTTTAGGTCAAGAAGATCATGTTTCTATGGGAAGTATTTCAGGTAGAAAATTCAACCAAATATTAGGTAATTTAGAAAAAATTTTAGCTATTGAATTAATGTATGCCGCACAGGCGATTGAGTTTAGAAGACCAAATAGATTGTCAGATATATTAGAGCTGAATTTTGCAATTATCCGTAAAAAAGTGAAAAAATTAGAAGAAGATAGAATTTTAAAAGACGATATAAATAATATGATTAATTTGGTAAAAGAAAGAGCATTTTTGGTAAAATAAAGTCAAGGTTATTGTGAGTGATGACCAAATATTTTGATTTATGGTCATTCTTCTCGTTACTTCGTTCTTTTGATTTTATTATAATGATTACTCATAAACCACTTTTGGTTAACCAACAATTATTGAAAACATGACCTTTAAACAACAAATCCTTCAAGGAATACCTGATAAATTACCTCAAAAAAGAGTGTATTCTAAAGATGTAAATAGAGCTCCTAAGCGAAAAGATATTTTGTCAAAAGATGAAAAAAAATTGGCAATTAGAAATGCTTTGCGATATTTTTCAACGAAATGGCATAAAGAATTAGCAGTTGAATTCGCACAAGAATTAAATGACTTTGGTAGAATATACATGTATCGCTTTAAACCAAATTACGCCTTTTACGCAAGACCAATTTCTGAATATCCTGCAATATCACAACAAGCAGCTTCTATAATGTTAATGATTCAGAACAATCTAAATCCTGCAGTAGCACAACATCCAGAAGAATTAATCACTTACGGTGGTAATGGAGCTGTATTTCAAAATTGGGCGCAGTATTTACTAACAATGCAATATTTGGCAACAATGACTAATGAGCAGACTTTAAATATGTATTCTGGTCACCCAATGGGTTTATTTCCTTCGTCAAAAGAAGCACCAAGAGTTGTCGTTACCAATGGCATGATGATACCAAACCATTCGCAACCTGATGATTGGGAAAAATACAATGCTATTGGCGTTACATCTTATGGTCAAATGACTGCTGGTTCTTTTATGTATATTGGTCCACAAGGAATTGTTCATGGAACAACAATTACAGTAATGAATGCTTTTAGAAATATTTTAAAGGAAAATGAAACTCCTAAAGGAAAAATATTTTTAACCTCTGGTTTAGGCGGTATGAGTGGCGCACAGCCAAAAGCAGGTAATATTGTTGGTTGCATAACTGTTGCAGCCGAAGTAAACGAAAAAGCAGCCAGAAAAAGGCACGAGCAAGGTTGGGTAGATGTTTTGGTAGAAACCTTAGAAAATTTAGTAACTCGTGTAAAAAAGGCACAAAAAAATAATGAAACGATATCAATTGCTTATATTGGAAATATTGTTGATGTTTGGGAAGAATTTGATAAACAAAATATTTTTATTCATGTTGCATCAGATCAAACGTCATTGCATATTCCTTGGACTGGCGGTTATTATCCTGTAGATACAGCTTATGAAGAAGCGAATCGTTTAATACGTAATGAGCCTGATTTGTTTAAAGTTAAGGTGCAAGAATCGCTTCGTCGTCATGCAAAGGCAGTCAATAAACACACCGCTAAAGGAACGTACTTTTTTGATTACGGAAATGCTTTTTTATTAGAAGCTTCTCGTGCAGGTGCAGATGTAATGGCAGAAAATAAGATTGATTTTAAGTATCCATCTTATGTGCAAGATATTTTAGGACCAATGTGTTTTGATTATGGCTTTGGTCCTTTTCGTTGGGTTTGCGCTTCTGGAAATCCTAAAGATTTAGATAAAACAGATAAAATTGCAGGCGATGTTTTACAAGAAATAATGGAAAAATCGCCTAAAGAAATTCAGTTGCAAATGCAAGATAATATAACCTGGATTAGAGAAGCAAAAAATAATAATTTAGTGGTTGGTTCGCAAGCACGTATTCTTTATGCCGATGCAGAAGGAAGAGCAAAAATAGCCAAAGCATTTAACGATGCTATTAAAAATAAAGAAATAGGCGTTGTTGTTTTAGGTAGAGATCATCATGATGTTAGCGGAACAGATTCGCCATATAGAGAAACTTCGAATATTTATGATGGAAGTAAATTTACTGCAGATATGGCAATTCAAAATGTAATTGGCGATAGTTTTAGGGGCGCAACTTGGGTTTCTATCCATAATGGTGGTGGCGTTGGTTGGGGCGAAGTTATTAATGGCGGTTTTGGCATGTTGCTTGACGGAACAATAGAAGCAGAAAATAGACTCAAAAAAATGCTTTTTTATGATGTAAATAACGGAATAGCTCGTAGGTCTTGGGCAAGAAATAATGAAGCTATATTTGCTATAAAAAGAGAAATGGAAAGAACGCCAAGTTTAAAAATCACTTTACCAAATATAGTAGATGATGGTTTGTTAGAGAATTTGTTTTAATTATAAAAATAATATTATGAAATTAGTATTTTTAATAGGCTTTGCATCAATGATACTGGTTAGTTATTCACAAAATTCAAATGAATTTCGTACTTATTATGAGTTTTCAGGTGGAGGTTTTGTAAATAACGATTTAGATGGAAAACCATCATATCAATTTTCAAATTTTAGAGAGGTTGGTGTAAAATATTTAAGAAAAATAAAAAATAATCTATATTTTGAAACTGGGTTAGATTATCAACAAGCTGATTTATTATCACATTTAAACATAATACCAAATCCTATTGTTATTAAAGAAATTTTTCAGATGGTTACTATACCTATTTTTATTAACTATAATTTTGGTAAATACTTTTTTGTCAATGGCGGTTTAATATATTATGTACAAAGTAGTGCAAATAGTTTAATTGCTACGCAAACTGGAATTGGCTATAATATTGGTATTGGCGGACGATATGATTTTAAAAAATATTTTATTTATGTAATTCCCAATTTTAAAAAACACACTAATATTCGTATTATCATGGACGAAGATAATCAAAAATTGACAAAAATCGGATTTCAATTAGGTGTTGGCTTTAAATTTTGATTTTTTTAAAACTAAAGATAGTGAAATTTGTATTAAAAATTACATTTTGAATAAAACCAAATATACATTCCAATTTAGTATACTAATTATAGCGCTACTTTTTTTTGTAATGCTAAACATTAGTTTAGGATCTGTTTCAATTCCTTTTAAAGAGGTGTTTATGATTTTAACTGGTAATGATGTAACAAGTAATTTTAAGTTTATTATATTGAATCTTCGAGTGCCAAAAGCACTGACTGCAATTATGGTTGGTAGTGGCTTGTCTGTTAGTGGTTTGTTAATGCAAACGTTATTTAGAAATCCGTTAGCTGGTCCATTTGTTTTAGGTATTAGTTCAGGAGCCAGTTTAGGTGTTGCCATTTTAATTTTAGGATCTTCACTTTTTGGTTTTTCTGCGTTTGCAGTTTCTAATTATAGCACAGCAATAGCATCGAGTTTTGGTGCGTTCTCAGTTTTGTTAGCAGTAATGATTGTGGCTCAAAAAGTTAAAAACACCATGTCAATTTTAATAATTGGCTTAATGTTTGGTAGCTTAACAACTGCAATTATAAGCATTTTAGCTTATTTTAGTTCGGCAGAAGAATTACAACAATACATGTTTTGGAGCTTTGGTAATTTGGGCAACTTAAGTTGGAATGAATTAACTCTTTTCTTTATTGTTTATATTATTGCAATTAGCTCGATTATTTTTATTATTAAACCTCTTAATTCATTATTACTTGGAGAAAATTATGCACAAAGTTTAGGTGTAAACATAAAAAAAACAAGAAACATCACATTATTTATTACGGCAATGTTAACAGGTGTTATTACTGCATTTTCAGGACCAATAGCATTTGTTGGTTTGGCAGTTCCGCATTTAGCTAAATTGGTTTTTAATAGTTCTAATCATAAAACATTACTACCTGCAACTGCTATAATTGGTGCTATTGTAATGTTATTTAGCGATATAATTGCTCAATTACCAAATAGTGCATTTACTTTACCAATCAACGCAATAACATCGTTTTTTGGAGCGCCAATTGTGATTTGGCTATTAATTAGAAAATCTAAAATTGTTTTATAAGTGACTAAAATTTTACATATAGAAAATTTAAGCATAGGCTATACTTCGAAAAAAAAGGAAACTCTTGTTGCTAAGCAAATTAATGTTTCAATTAATAAACCCAAATTAATTGCTTTAATAGGTATAAACGGAATAGGAAAATCTACCTTACTGCGAACAATATCAAAAGTTCAACCATATTTAAAAGGTAAAATAGCAATTTTCGGTAAAAATATTGATGACTATAAAGCTACTGAATTTTCAAAAAAAATAAGTCTTGTTTTAACAGAAAAAATACCATCGAGCAATTTAACAGTTTACGAAGTAATTGCCCTTGGACGACAAGTGTACACCAATTGGATTGGTACATTAAGCAGTAATGATAAAGATATAATAAAAGAAGCCGCAAGTATTGTAAATATAAATCATGTATTACATGACAAAATAGACGAATTGAGCGATGGTCAGTATCAAAAAGTAATGATTGCAAGAGCTTTAGCTCAAGATACTGACATTATTTTATTAGATGAACCAACAGCACATTTAGATATTATTAACAAAGTCGAAATTTTCAAACTTTTAAAAGACTTGGTTGTCAATAAAAATAAAACAATTATTATTTCTTCACACGAATTGCAGTTAGCCATACAAACCGCTAACGACTTATGGCTTATGAACAAAAATAGTTTTATTCAAGGTAGTAAAGAAAAATTAATAGCTAATAACGAGATTCAAAAAATATTTACATCTAATAATATTACATTCAATAAAAAAACAAATCAATTTTTATTTGATTATTAGTAATGTAAGGTCGTTTTTTATTATATCTTTGCAAAAAATAATATTAAAATGAAATTTTATTTACTTATTATTGTAGTAAGTTTACTAACTTTTACAAGTTGTAATGAAGATGAAGAAACTTCTTGTTTTGATTGTACTATTGATGGCGTAACAACCGAATATTGTCATAATGGAGATACCGTAACAGTTACTGATGAAAATGGAGATTCAACTGAGGTTGAATTAAACGGAGCTTCTTGGTCTGTTTACAAAATTGCTGCAGAA
>JALSLZ010000175.1 GCA_026988075.1 Flavobacteriaceae bacterium | reverse complement strand
AATATTTTTTAATTTATTTAAATATAGCTGTTGAGGCAATATTTTAGTATATTTATCCTTTATATTATATACCTTTTTTAAAAATGAGAAATAGCTATAAATTTTTGGTGTTGATAATTGTATTGTTCACAATGTTTAATTGTACAAAAAAAGAAGATCTTAGCACAGATTTACAAATAAATAATTTTATCTGGAAAGGTTTAAATGATTACTATTTGTGGCAAGGAGAAGTTAATGATTTGAACGACAACCGTTTTAGTAATCAAAATAAATTAAATAATTTTATTGACGGTAAATCGCCAAGTGATCTTTTTGAAAGCTTGCTTTTTGAACGAGGAACAACCGATAAATGGAGCTGGATAGTTGAAGATTATATTGCTTTAGAACAATTATTTTCTGGAGTTTCTAAAACAAACGGAATGAATTTTGGTTTGGTAGCTTTTAGTGATGATGAAAATGAAATTTTTGGCTATGTAAGATATATTATACCGAATTCTCAAGCTTCAAGTCTTGGTGTTCAAAGAGGAGATATAATTTATGGTATTAATGGCGAACGATTAACAAGAAGTAATTACCAAGATTTACTTTCGCAAGAAAATTACACCGTAAATTTTGGCACGTACGATCAAAGTGGCTCTACGGCTTCAGTTGTACCTAATAATGTAAATATTACTTTAAATAAAGAACAATTAGCTGTAAATCCCATTCATACGGTCTTGGTTCACGAAGTTGATGGTCATCGAATAGGCTATATTTTTTACAATCAGTTTGTGTCAAATTACGACGGACAATTAAATGCTGCTTTTTTATATTTAAAAAATCAAAACATAACAGATTTAGTGCTTGATTTAAGGTATAATGGCGGTGGTTCTGTAAATACAGCAATCAATTTGGCGAGTATGATTACAGGTCAATTTAATGGAGAGTTATTTGCAACAGAACGATGGAACTCAAAATGGCAGAGTTATTTAGAAGCAGAACAGCCAGGAATTTTAATTAATAATTTTACGGATAAACTTTCTGATGATGGTGGTGACATAAACAGTCTGAATTTGAGTGAACTAACCGTTATTGTAACAAGTCGATCTGCTTCGGCAAGCGAATTGGTTATTAATGGCTTAAAACCATATATTAATGTTAATTTGGTTGGCACAACAACGCATGGCAAGTATGTAGGTTCGGTAACTTTATACGATTCTGATTCGTTTAGACGTAATGATAATACACTAAATACAGAACACCATTTTGCAATGCAACCTATTGTTTTAGAGATAGTCAATAAATTAGGCGAAAACAATAAAAATGGTTTTGTACCCGCTAATTTTTTAAGGGAAAATTACGCTGATTTAGGACAAATTGGTAGTCCAACAGAACCTCTTTTTGAATTGGCAATTCAACATATTTTAGGTTTGCGAAGAAGTGCTTTACCAAAAAGTGGATTGACTGGTTTAAAAACAATATCAGATTCTCATCTTGGCAATCCTTTTTATTCAAATATGTATGTTGATTTAAGATAATGAAAAACACAAAACTTGTCATATTATTTTTATTAATTAATGTTCAAGTTTTTGCGCAATCATTTAAAATAGATTCCATTCAAATTTATTATAAAATAAATGCATTTGAATTGACGACTAATCATATTAATAAATTAAATAATTATATTGAAAAATTAGATACGACAAAATCGTATCAAATAAAAATTATTTCAAGTGCTGATTATTTAGGATCTATTAAGAGTAATCATGTTTTGGCAGGAAAACGAAATGATAAAATTAAAGAATTGATTAATGTAAATTACCCTAATCGATTTGAAATAATTGAAACGCAAAATAAAGGCGAAATATCTTTACAAAAAACTCAACAGTATGATAAAGAAAAGGGCGATTTAAAAAGTAGAAAAACAAGTGTTGTTTTTATTGAAAAATTACCAAGTAAAGCAATCAGAAAAAAGGCGATTAAGAAGAAAGTATATATTTACAATCCTGATAAAACACAATTTGATTTAGAGGTAGGAAAAAAGTTCATTTTAAAAAGACTCGTTTTTTATCGTGGAACTACCACGATGCAAAAAAGGTCAAAAAATTCTTTAAAAGGCTTGTTGCGTTTTTTAGAAGAAAATCCAAAAGTTGAAGTTGAGATACAAGGTCATTTGTGTTGTAATGCAGGAATTTATCAGCCAGATAAAACAAAAGTAAAACCTTTAGATAAAGATAATTTGTCAACACGAAGAGCAAGATTGATTTACAAATATTTAGTAAAACAAGGCATACGAAAAAGTAGATTAACTTATAATGGTTATGGATTTCAGACACCAATTCATTATCCTGAATCATCAGAAAAAGATA
Organism: Flavobacteriaceae bacterium; assembly: GCA_026988075.1. Lineage (GTDB taxonomy): Bacteria > Bacteroidota > Bacteroidia > Flavobacteriales > Flavobacteriaceae > S010-17. Next base: position 6,137 of record JALSLZ010000175.1, on the reverse strand, counting down.
AAAGTATAAACAAAAGAGTTGAAATTGTAATTACTAAATATTAACCTGAATATTCCATGATAAATAACTATTTGCGTAAAATGAAAGCACTGAACCCAAATCATTCATAGAGGTTCTCGTTATGAAAATTCAAAATACGTTCATAAACACCTTTAATCAAATAAAATACAGAAGTTAATTGCAGCCCAATTTTGAACTAAATAAATTTCGAGCATTTTTAATTACAGCAGATAGTTTAGCTTTGTAATAACCTGAGTATTCTATGATTAAAAAAAGCACTTTTTTTAATCATAGAATACTCAGGTTAATAGGAAATTTCTAAATAATTCAGATTAAAGGCCTTCTTTAATTTTACTCCATAATTTTATTAAAACAAGCGCACAAGCAACAACAACAGCACTTAAAATAAAAAACAAATTATACGCACCATAAATAAAATTACCAGTCGCAAATAAAATACTATACACCATAATTGTACTTATCAGCATAGCTATAATACCATAAGTCAAGCTACTATTTACTGTATTATCAACAATGTTTTTTCCGTTATCATTAGCAATTTTTATAATTTTTTTCCAACCTATATTACTTGGTTGTATTTTTTGATAAAATTTTTCTAACGTTTCTTGCTTTTCTGGTTTCGTTAAAAAAGTAACCAATACCCAAATTATAGTCGTAATTAAAACGATTAATGGAAACTTACTCCACGATGGAAACATATTATCTGCTCCAAAAAGCACTTTTTCATTAAATGTAAATGTTAACGAAACAATACCCGAAGAAACCATTGCCGATATTTCTGACCATGAATTAATTCGCCACCAAAACCAACGTAAAATAAACAACAAACCTGTTCCTGCACCAAAAGCAATAATAGTGTGAAATACTTGACTTGCATTTTGAAAACCTAATGCCAAAATAGAACTTAAAATAATCAATACAATAGTAGATAATCTACCTACTAAAACTTGTTCTTTTTCAGACGCTTCAGGCTTTACAAATCTTTTATAAAAATCATGGACCATATAAGAAGATCCCCAATTTAAATGTGTAGAAATTGTACTCATAAATGCCGCTACTAAAGAGGCTAAAACCAAACCTAAAATTCCTTTAGGCAAAAAAGTAAGCATTGCCGGATATGCATAATCATGACCCAATTTACCTGCTTCAATACTTGGGAAAGCAGCTTGAATACTCTGCAAATCTGGAAAAACAACAATAGAAGCTAAAGCAACTAAAATCCAAGGCCAAGGTCTAATTGCATAATGCATAATATTAAAGAAAAAAGTTGCGCCAATGGCATTTTTTTCATCTTTTGCTGCCAACATTCTTTGCGCAATATAACCACCGCCACCAGGTTCTGCACCTGGATACCAAGCAGACCACCATTGTACCGCTAATGGAATTACAAGCAATGTCATTATTAGTTCTGTATCATTAAAATCTGGCAATACCGCCATTTTTTTTATTACCTCTTCGTGTTCTAAAAGATTTGATAAACCGCCAACTTGAGGCAAGTTTACCGCATAATAAGCTGCAAGAATTGCACCAATCATCGCAACAATAAACAATAAGAAATCGGTATATACCACACCTCTAAATCCGCCAATAGCAGAAAAAACTACGGTAACAAAGCCAGCATAACCAACAACTTCAAAAGGTGTTAAGCCAAGCATAATTCCACCAATTTTTATTGCCGCAAGCATTACAGCACTCATTACTAAAACATTAAAAACCAAACCTAAATAGATAGCTCTAAAACCACGTAAAAATTTAGCGGTTTTTCCACCGTATCGCAATTCATAAAATTCGATATCCGTTTTTACATCTGATTTTCGCCACAGTTTTGCATATACAAATACAGTCAACATACCAGTAATTAAAAAAGTCCACCATTCCCAATTTGCCGAAACACCATTTTGCCTAACAACATCTGCAACATATAAAGGTGTGTCTGCAGCAAAAGTTGTTGCAACCATAGAAAACCCCAATAACCACCAAGGCATATTTCTTCCACTTAGAAAAAACTCGTCTGTATTTTTCCCTGCTCGTTTAGAAACCACAATTCCGATAATTAACGTTATGGCAAAAAAGCCAAATATGATAATATAGTCTAATGTTGATAAATTCATTTATTTAATAAATTAGTTAGTTATTTTTAATTAATTGAGTAGATTTTATAAAAAATGAAGGCGTAACACCTGTTAGTTGCTTGAAATTTCGATTAAAGGTTGCTTTATTTTTAAAACCTGATTCTAAAGCTACTGCTTCAATGGTGTATTTTTTTACATTTAGCAGTAATAATTTTTTAGCTTCATTTATTCTATACTTGTTTAACATTTCAGTAAAACTCAATTTAATATTATTGTTAAACACATGCGAAACATACACTCTATTAGTATTTATATAATCAGCTAATTTATCTAAATTTAAGTCTTTTTCTAAGAACACTTTTTCAATATCAAATAATTTTCGAATCATCAATTCAATTGACTCTGCGTTTTCTAATGTTAATTTTATTTTTTTATTTGGAATAACTACCGGTTTACTATGCTGAAACAACTGTTTTCTAAGATTCGTTATTTCTTCCTGAGTATTTACTGAGTCTACGTTTTCTTTTACTAATTTTTTATACGCTTTGTTTATTTTCTTTTTTTGAAAAAATGTCAAACCAATAATGAATATCGCTCCAGCTAATAAAGCATATACTGTTTTCAATTTATTTTCTTTTATTGTATTTTCAAGATTAATTTTTTCAAGATCTAAAGTGTTTTTTTCAATATCATATAACAACTTTATATTTTTAATTGCCGATCGCATGTTAGACGTTGTTACACTATCTGTAAGGGCTTCTTTTTTACCAAAGTACAACTTTGATTTAAATGGTTTTCTGTTTTTATAAATATTCGTAAACAGTTCGTAAATATCGACCAAATCATCTTTATAATGCTCACTTCTTGCTATTGCTAACGCTTTATTTGCATAAAATTCAGATGTAACATATTCTTTTTTCCTTAAAAAGATTTCAGAAAAAAGAATATCAGAAGCCATTTTATTATGCTTATTATTAAAATACTTTAATTCTTTTTCAAAAATATTAGAATAATAGATAGCCGAATCTAATTTGTTAACTTCTAAAAAATAATTTCCTTTATGCAAATGAACAAAAGTAGACGGTCTTTCTTTGTTTGTTTCTAATAGCTCTAACTTATCTATATAATATTTTACCGAATCGTAGTTTTGAATATTAGAATAAATTAATGATAAGTTTCCTAACACCATTTTTTTAGATTCGATATTATTAAGTGTATCTGAAAGACGGTACGCTTTTAACATCATTCGCTTTCCTTTATCTTTTATATCCAACTCCATATATGCTTCTGACAAAATCATCAAACTTGAAAACATTATCTGAAAATCTTTTTCTTTCTCTGCATATATTAAAGCTTTAGATACTTTATTTATAGATTCAGAGTACAACCCTAACCCATTATAAGCTTGACCCAAATAAGAATTTAAACCCGCAAAAGTTCTTTGACTTTTATCAATATCATACAAGGTATTTATCTTATTAATTGCAACAATAGTAGAAATATAATCTCCAGACAATCTGTACTTATTCATTAATTTAAATGAATTTTTTAAAGCAATTTCTCTATCTGAATTATCAAAAATAGAATCAATTTTTTGCATTACTTTATTCTCTTCTAATGATAATTCTTGACTAAAAAAAGATACTGTAAAAAGCCATATAATTACAGTAACAATATGCTTAATAAATAATCTTTTTTTTGATTTTTTCATGTAATTACTTTAACAATTCAAATATAGTATAATAATTAACATTATTAAAAATTTTAGTTATTAAAAATACAATATCAACAGCTTATTATAACATTCAACTGTAATAATCAGTCTCTAAAACCCTGAAACATAGCAAAAAAAATGTAATATTTAATTAATCGTTACTTAACTTAGTCTAAAAAACATACAATCTAAAGATTGAAGTATTATAATTGTCACTTTATTAATAACTAACTTTTTTAATCATGAAAAAACAATTACACATTATCTTATTTTTATTTGCTTTTAATACAATTCATTCTCAAACAACTATTTTTGAAGATAGCTTTGAAACATATCCAGATTTTACAATTCAAAATTTTGGCGATTGGGTTATGTATGATGTCGATCAATCAAATACTTGGCCAGTAGCAGAATGCAATTACCCTAACGAAGGTAGTCCTATGTCTGCAATAATATTTAACCCTTCTCAATGTACTGAAGATCAATTAGGACCATTTGAATATACTTACGGTAATTATTCTATATTAGATGGTGATAAATATGTTACCTTTTGGTGTGGAGGCACAGGTAATGACAATTATTTAGTTTCACCAATGATAGATTTAACAAATTATTCAACAGCTTCTTTGTCATTTTTTGTTAAGGCTTTAACAAGACCATTAAATGGATTTGATCCAGAACATTTTGAAGTATTAGTTTCAACAGCAAGCAATTCTATACCTGATTTAACTTTTAACTTAGGTGATTATACTTTTACAGATTGTTGTACTTGGCACGAAATGAATTACGATTTATCAGCATTTTCTGGAGAACAAATCTATATCGCAATTCATCACAACTCATCAATAAATGCTTATGCATTACATATGGATGAATTTAAAGTTGAAGGAACACAAACTGCAAGTATTAATGATTATAGTAATATGAATTTTTCTTTCTATCCAAACCCTGCAAATAATATATTAAACATCAAAGCTACAACAACAATAAAAAGAATAAAAGTTATTAATTCAATTGGACAAACAATATTTGACAAAGAAATGGATAATCTAAATACAAGTATCAACACTTCTAAGTTTAAGAGTGGCATTTATTTTGTACTATTGCAAACAAAAAATTATAAAGAAAAATTCTCTTTTATTAAAAAATAATCTCAAAGTCAAAAAACTCTCTTAACTCTCAACTTACTTTCCTATGATTCCATTTAAAATAAACTCAAAGTTATATTATATATTATTGCTTATAAGTTCATTTTCGTATTCACAAATGAGTACACATTTTGTTACAACATGGAAAACAGACAATACAGGAACTTCTAACAGTACGTCAATTACCATTCCAACATACATCACAGAAACCTACAACTACGATGTAGATTGGAATAATGACGGTACGTTCGATGAATTTGGTATAACAGGAGACGTAACCCACGATTTTGGTACAGCAGGAACATACACCATAAGAATAAAAGGCGATTTTCCAAGAATATATTTTTATGGTCAATTCGATAAAGACAAAATCCTATCAGTTGATCAATGGGGAAATCAAGTTTGGACGAATATGGCATATGCGTTTGATGGATGTTCTAATTTAAATGGTGGAAACACCCAAATTCCTGCTCCAGATTTATCCGTAGTAACAAGTATGTATTATATGTTTTATAGTGCAAGTAGTTTTAACCAAAATATAGGAAATTGGAATACAAGTAATGTAACCAATATGAATGGTGTATTTTCTAGTGCAACATCCTTTAATCAAAATATAAGTTCGTGGGATACAGGAAATGTAACAAATATGTATTCAATGTTTAAAAACGCTACAAACTTCAATCAAAATATAGGGTCTTGGAATGTTACTTCAGTTACACAGATGGGAAGTATGTTTCAATCTGCGAGTTCTTTTAATCAAAATATAAACGGTTGGAATACCGCTACGGTAACTAATATGAAACGTATGTTTATGTATGCGAGTTCTTTTAATCAAGATATAAATGGTTGGGATACGGGTTCAGTAACAAATATGAGCTATATGTTTTATCAAGCAAATTCCTTTAATCAAAATATAGGTTCTTGGAATGTCTCCGCAGTTACTAATATGCAAAGTATGTTTTATCAAGCAAATTCCTTTAATCAAAATATAGGCTCGTGGAATGTCTCCGCAGTTACTAATATGCAGAGTATGTTTGAATATGCGAATTCTTTTAATCAAGATATTGGCGCTTGGAATACGGCAGCAGTAACTAATATGAAACGCATGTTTAAAAATACGGACTCCTTTAATCAAGATATAGGAGGCTGGACTACCTCTTCGGTTACAGAAATGAGTGCTAT
>JALSLZ010000174.1 GCA_026988075.1 Flavobacteriaceae bacterium | reverse complement strand
TACTTGTGTTTTTATGACACAACAGAGTAAAAATAAAATATTGTTAAAGAAAATAGCTCTTTGTGTAAAGCAATTAAGGAAAGAAAAAGAAATAACCTTAGATGATTTTTATGTAGATGCAGGTATTCATTTGGGAAGAATAGAACAAGGAAAAACAAATATATCTATTGTTACTCTTTCGCTAATTTGCAACTATTTTGAAATTCGTTTTGTAGATTTTTTCATGCTTTTAGAAAAAATATAAAAGGCTATCTTTATAAAGATAGCCAGTTGAAATGTTTTGTTTGTTGGTAATTTCACTCATTAAAAGTAACACTTAAAATCCCTCTAAAATATCCATTTTTAAAGCCAATAGCTTTATCGTTTGGATATAGTGAGTAATAATGTATTGAAAAAGAAGCAAAAAAAGGAATTATGCTCTTTTTTAAACAAATTTAAAGGTTCGACCTGCGCTTATATCAAAAACGCCTTATTAATAGTGTCACTTATAGTTGATGATAATGATGAAATATATAATTTTCAGTAAAAATATAGATACAAAAAAATCACTCCTTATTTTTAAACTTTTAATTATAGCCTATGAATAATAAGGGTTAACTGTCATTGTTAAAGATAGCGAAATAATCTGTTGAATAAGAAATTATTTTTTTACATTTTTTAGGCCTTCAATCATTTAATTAAATATTATTTTTGTAATTAGTTATACATTTATATAAAACAACAAATAGACAATGAAATACTATAATAACATACTTGAAACAATAGGTAATACACCTTTGGTTAAATTAAATAAAATAGTTGAAGATATTGATGCTTTAGTTTTAGCTAAAATTGAAACCTTTAATCCAGGTAATTCAGTAAAAGATAGAATGGCTTTGAAAATGATTGAAGATGCAGAAGCCGATGGCAGGTTAAAGCCAGGAGGAACAATTATTGAAGGAACAAGTGGTAATACAGGCATGGGTTTGGCGCTTGTTGCAATATTAAAAGGGTATAAATGTATCTTTGTAATGGCGGACAAACAATCGAAAGAAAAAGTTGATATTTTACGTGCCGTTGGAGCCGAAGTAGTAGTTTGTCCAACAGCAGTTGAGCCAGACGATTTAAGATCGTATTATTCGGTTTCTAAGCGTTTGGCAAAAGAAACACCTAATGCTTGGTATGTAAATCAATATGATAATCCATCAAATGCTTTGGCGCATTACGAAAGTACTGGACCTGAAATTTGGAAACAAACCGAAGGTAAAATAACCCATTTTGTAGTTGGAGTTGGTACTGGTGGAACCATATCTGGAGTTGGTAAATACTTAAAAGAAAAAAATCCGAATATTAAAATTTGGGGTATTGATACTTATGGTTCTGTATTTAAAAAATACCACGAAACAGGAATTTTTGATGAAAAAGAAATTTATCCTTATGTAACCGAAGGTATTGGAGAAGATATTTTACCAAAAAATGTAAATTTTGATGTTATTGATGGTTTTGAAAAAGTAACCGATAAAGATGGTGCAATTTACACACAAAAAATAGCGAAAGAAGAAGGGATATTTGTAGGTAATTCGGCTGGTTCGGCTGTTAAAGGATTGTTGCAATTAAAAGATAAATTTACAAAAGATGACGTGGTTGTTGTGCTTTTTCACGATCATGGAAGTAGATATGTTGGTAAAATGTTTAATGACCAATGGATGAAAAAAATGGGTTATACCGATTAATTTTTTGTAATAAATATATGGTAATAAGATATTAAATCGATGATTTGTAGAATCATCGATTTTTTTATTATATTTATCAAACAAAATTGCTAAACTCATTTGCTTTGATAAAAGAAGATTTTTTACATTATTTATGGAAGCACAAACTTTTTGATGCTCGTCAATTAGTTTCTTCAAGTAATGAAAATATACAAATTTTAAATTCGGGAATGCATAATTTTAATGCTGGACCAGATTTTTTTAATGCCAAAATTAAAATTGACAATCAAGTTTGGGCAGGTAATGTTGAAATTCATATAAAATCATCCGATTGGTATGTGCATAATCACGAAGTTGATAAAGCTTATGATAGTATTGTTTTACATGTGGTTTGGGAAAACGATATGCCTATTTATCGCAAAAATAATACAACCATTACAACCTTGGTTTTACAAGATTATGTGTCTAAAGAAATGTTAGACTCTTATTACAAGCTATTCTTTCGGAAAGAGAATTGGATTAATTGTGAAAAAAACATTGCTACAATTGATGCATTTACATTTAACAACTGGAAAGAACGTCTTTATTTAGAAAGATTAAACGATAAATCAGAAGTGATTTTAAGTTTGTTAAAACATTCTAAAAACGATTGGGAAGTTGTGCTGTTTAAATTGTTAGCTAAGAATTTTGGACTTAAAGTAAATGGAGAATCCTTTTTTAATTTAGCAAACTCGTTTGAATTTTCTGTGTTTCGAAAGCAAAAATCTAATTTGCAGCTTTTAGAAGCTTTATTGTTTGGTCAAGCCTCTTTTTTTGATGTAGATTTTGACGAACCATATTTTAATTTATTAAAAAATGAATATGCCTTTTTACAAGTAAAATACAAGTTAAAACCCATTCATAAATCAGAAGTGAAATTTTTTAGGCTACGACCAAATAATTTTCCAACAATTAGATTATCACAGTTGGCTAACTTATATTTTAACAAACCAAATTTGTTTTCAAAAATAATGGCTGTTAAAACTATAGAAGATTACTATGATTTGTTTACCGTAACTACTTCCGAATTTTGGGAAACACATTATTCGTTTAAAACCAGTACAAAAAAGCAAATAAAAAAAACAACAAAATCATTTATTGATTTGTTGCTAATCAATACTATAATTCCATTGCGATTTGTATATGAAAAACATATAGGTAAGTTAAACGAAGAAAAAATAATTGCACTAATTCAGCAAATTAAACCCGAAAAAAACGGCGTTATTGATAAGTTTAAAGCGCTACAAATTACATCAAAAAATGCGTTAGAAACTCAGGCATTAATTCAGCTAAAAACAAAATATTGCACACCAAAAAAATGTTTGCAATGTGTTGTTGGAATTTCTTTGATTAAAATGTAGGTAGATTTCATTATTAATAGTAGTTTTGTTTAAAACTTAATTATGCGTAGCTATTTTATATCTTTCTTGTTTTTATTATTGGTTGAATTAAGCTTTGCTCAAACTTGGAATGCTTATCATCAAAATATAGTTGATAATTGCACGTTATCTAACACCACAAATAATATTAATGAATTTGTAGCTTTCGGAGAGAAAAATGCAGCTTCTAATAATACAAAATATAATAATTTAGTAGCTGCTAAAAATTGGCTAATTTCTAAATATCAAAGTTATGGTTATACCGATGTGGTTGAAGATAATTTTACATATAACGGTAAAACAGTAACGAATGTAGTGGTAACAAAAATTGGCGAATTGTATCCTAATACTTTTGTTATTATTGATGGTCATTATGATACTTTAAATGGAGTAGGAGCAAATGATAATGGAAGTGGCGTTTCTTTAATTCTTGAAATAGCCAGAGTCATGGTTAATGTACCAACAGCTTATTCTATTAAATTTATAAATTTTACGGTAGAAGAGCAAGGTTTGCACGGTAGTTATTATTATGCCAATACCACATCTTTAGGTTTAGATATTAGATATGTGTTTAATATTGATGAAGTAGGTGGAGTTGCAGGTATGACAAATAACACAATTACTTGCGAAAGTGATCAAGGAATACCTAATTCTAATAATGAAGCTTCTGCAATATTAACCAATGAATTAGCAACTTCTATTGAACTATATTCCTCATTAAATACGCAAATATCGTACGCTTATAATTCTGATTATATGTCTTTTGAGAATAAAGGAGAAATAATAACTGGTTTGTATGAAACCAATGAAACTCCATATGCTCATACATCGAGTGATATTATTGCGAATATGGATATTCCTTATGTATTTGAAATCACTAAAGGGTCGGCTGGTGCTTTATTGCATTTTGCTCAAGCCAATGAGTCTTTAAAGGTTAATGATGAATATAATGAATTGACAAATGTTAAGGTGTTTCCTAATCCTATAAGAAATAATAGGGTTAATTTTATGTTTAATTCAGCTAATTTAATTAATAAAAAAGTTGATGTTAAGCTTGTAGACATTTTAGGTAACACAATTTTGAAAACTTCATTTAATAGCACTACTAAAATAAGCCAATTAGAATTAAATCAATTTAATGTAGGCGTGTATTTTATTGTTGTAAATATTGAAGGAAAAGAGAAACGCCAAAAAGTTATGATTAAATAAAGACTCTTACCGATGTCCTTTTATCGTTTTAAACCTTATTAATACCACTTTTACTGTTGTGTCATTTAACACCTTATTTGCCGTCTTAAAATCACGTTGTCTTGGTCCATCAATAATCCAAGTGTATTTGTTTTTATTTGGAAAATAGTCCACTACGTTATTGTAATTGTTATAGTTAAAAGATATTGCTATTTTTGGTTGGTTGTGTAGTATGTCTTTTATTTTTTGCATTTCGTTTTCTAAATCTGTTTTATTCATACTGTGTATTTTAGGATTTAGATAATAGCTGGTTTTAAAGCCTAATTTTGTGAAAACAAGTAATGAATTTGGCTTGGTAGATTCAATTAAAATTTTATGTAATGGATAGTTGTTTTTCTTGCAAATATTGATAATTTTATCTGCAATTAGTTTAGAATTTTCAGTGTTTAAATTTTTAATATCTAACCAAAGAAATGGTTTTTTTAAAAGGGAATTTACAAATGTTTCAAAATGTAAATTAATACTTTTAGTTGGCGGATGATTTACATCAAGATAATCTTCTTTATTACTATACACTAAATCTAATTCAATACCTTTAAAGTATTTTATTGATGTATTTGCTTTTTCGATACTATTATTTCTATGCGACCATATTTTATCATAATGACCTAAAAAGCTAACTCTGTATGGTATGTATTTATAGCTTTTTGCTAAAACATAAAATGCAAATAGGGTAAAAATAAAATAAAAATATTTTTTATTCATTGGTATTTGTATTGCTGTTAAAAAGGCTTAATTCTTTTTGATAACCTTTAAAATGAATTTTTGTAATATCGCCAAAACTGTGAATAAAATGCTCTAAATTGTATTTTCTATCTGTTGAAATGTCAATAACGAATGGGTTTTCTTTTTTAAAAGTATTTGATGTCCATAAAATTAAAGGAACATCAAACATAGGCTCGCTATTTATGCCACTACTATGACCACTCCAATCTATGGTGTCGTAAACTTCATCACCATGATCTGAAAAGTATAAAACAAAACTGTTTAGATTTTTAGCTCTTACTTTTTCAATAACCGTTCTTACAATATAATCGTTATACCTAACAGCATTATCGTACTGGTTTACTGTTTGTACTGCTTTTGCGTATTTGTATTTTGAGAGCTTGTTTGGGTTTTTAAAATAATCAAAATTTTTAGGATAGCGATTTTCGTATTGAATATGTGTGCCCATAAGGTGTAAAAAAATAATACGTTTTTTATGATTATCTTTTAAAATGGAATCTAAAGTTGGTAATAAAACTTCATCATGAGTAATTGTATCAAAATCTTCGGTGTTGAAAAAATATTTGTGCTTTGCAGCATTACCTATTAAGCTTGGTATGCTTTCGTTGATGCCTATTGGTCTTTGATTTGAAAGCCAATACGTTTCATAATTAGCTTGATTAGCCAATTGAATTATTGATGTATTTTCAGTAGCAATAGGTCTGTTTTTAGTATCTATTAAAGTTAATATTTTTTCTAAGGCGTGTATGGTATGTACATGAGGTGTTCTAATGTTTTTAAAAATGAGTAATTCATCTTTAATTTGAGAAAGTAAAGGGTTTGTTTCTCGGTTGTAATTATATAATTGCATGTGCCAATTAGATGTTGATTCACCAATAATTACAACAAAAGTTTGCGGTTCTTTACTATACGATTTTACAGTTATATTTTTATTAGTTTCTAAGGCTAAAACTTCTTTGAAATTTTTCTTGAACATCTTATATTCTTTAAATGAAGTGTAGCTTTTAATTATAAAATTTTCATCCGAGCATTTTTTTTGGATTAAAAAAACACTAACAGTTATTAACACAATAGCTAAAATTTTATAAATAAAATGATTGGTTTTTAGTGCAAATATATTTTTTATTAGTTGACTTTTTTTCTTTTTAAGGATGAAAATACGAGTAAAATAACCAAAAAATGAAAATATGAATGCATATAGTAGTATTAGTTTAAAACTGATGTAATTACTTAGAAATTCAATAGACTCAGTATTGTTAGTTTCGTAAATTATATATAATACCGACGAGCTTAATTTAGATTTAAAATTATAATAAAATCCAAGTTTTATCATTAGTAGTAATGATAAAATAAAATTTGATATGACAATAAAATAACTTTTGTAACTCTTGTTGTTTATTAAAAAATAAATCATCAAAAAAACAAAGCTTTGCATGCCAAATGCTATAACTTCCTTAGTTAAATTATTTCTATTTGGTATTAAAAAAAAACTAAAAATAAATAATATAAAAAATGGAATGAAAAAGACTAAGCTTATATAAAAGAGTGACTTTAAATCAATTTTTTTCATTTATTTTATTTATTAGAATTGCGTTAATATAAATTGTTATATTTATTTGGATTTGTTTCATTCATAATATCATAAATTTGTTCTACAATATCCATTACATTTGGTTTTGAAAAATAATCACCATCGCTACCATAAGCCGCTCTATGTTGTTGTGCAGATATTGTTATTGGCTGACTGTCTAAATGTTTGTATGCGTTTTGTTTGTTTAAAATTTGGTCTAACAGATATCCAGAAGCGCCACCATTTACATCTTCATCAATTATAATTAAGCGGTTTGTTTTAGCAATACTTTTTACAGTATCGTGATTTATATCAAAAGGTAATAATGTTTGAGCGTCAATAATTTCTACATCAATATTTAAAGCACTTAATTCCTTTGCAGCTTCTTCAACAATTTTAAGTGTAGAACCATACGATACAATGGTAATATCATTACCTTCTCTAATAGTCTCTACAACTCCAATAGGAGTTCTAAACTCGCCTAAATTGGTTGGTAATTGTTCTTTTAAACGGTATCCATTTAAATTTTCTACAACTAAAGCTGGTTCATCGGTTGCTAATAATGTATTGTAAAAACCAGCAGCTTTTGTCATGTTTCTTGGTGTAAGAACATACATACCTCTAAGTAAATGGATTATTGCGCCCATTGGTGATCCAGAATGCCATACGCCTTCTAATCTATGACCACGAGTACGAACAATTAATGGAGCTTTTTGTTTGCCATTTGTTCGCCATCTTAAAGTAGCTAAATCATCACTCATAGTTTGTAGTCCGTAAAGGATGTAATCTAAATATTGTATTTCTGCAATAGGTCTTAAGCCACGCATTGCCATTCCAATTCCTTGACCAATAATAGTAGCTTCTCTAATACCAGTATCGGCTACACGTAATTCTCCAAATTTATCTTGTAAGCCTTCTAAACCTTGATTTACATCGCCAATTTTACCTGCATCTTCTCCAAAAATAAGCAATTCATTGTGTTTTTGAAATAGTGTTTCAAAGTTGTTTTTTAAAATTAACCTTGCGTCTACATTTTCACTATTGTTATTATAAGTTGGTTTTACCTCTTTAATACTTATTGCATTATTGTGATGCTCAGAATATAAATGAGCACTAAATTTTGGTTGTTGTGTTGCTTTGTAATTTTTAATCCAATTTTGAAGTGTGACTTTTTCTTTAAATGATTCGTTTTTAAGATACAATAAGCTTTTACGAGCTGTATCTAAAATAACGGCTCTATCAACAATGTCTAATTGTGCTAATTGTTCTTTAAGAATGTTAATAAAATTTTTATTAGCGCTTAAAAGTAAAACTTTGTTTAAGAGTGTAACTAATTCGTCTCTTTCTGCTATCATAGGTGATAAAAAGGCAGTCCAAGCAGCTCTTTTTGCAGCTGAAGCTTCTTTCTTTGCTTCTTTTTCTATTTTTATTAATACATCTTCATTAGCTACAAACCTTAAAATTTCATCATCATTTTCTAATTCAAAGTCTAAAATCCATTCACGCATTTTTAGGTTACAATCGTTTTCTCTTTCCCATTGTAAGCGTTCTTTAGATTTGTATCTTTCGTGCGAGCCAGAAGTTGAATGTCCTTGAGGTTGTGTTAATTCATTAACGTGAATTAAAACAGGCACGTGTTCTTCACGAGCAATTTTTTCTGCTTTGGAATAAGTGTTAATTAATTGTGAGTAATTCCAGCCATTAACACGTAAAATTTCAAAACCTTTTTCTTTTTTAGTGCGTTGAAATCCTTTTAATATTTCAGAAATATTTTCTTTCGTAGTTTGATGTTTTGCATGTACTGAAATTCCATATTCATCATCCCAAACACTCATTATCATTGGTACTTGTAAAACTCCAGCAGCGTTAATTGTTTCA
>JALSLZ010000173.1 GCA_026988075.1 Flavobacteriaceae bacterium | reverse complement strand
ACTTTTAGAGATTATAAAAGTAATATGCATTCCATTTTATATTCTTATCCATTTACTAAAGCCAATTATTTATTTGGTAAATTTTTAAGTGCAATGACCATTGTTTTTATTATCGTTATTAGTCTTGGATTTGGTATGTTTATTGGCTTTAGATTACCTGGTACAAATAGTGAAATTGTTAATGATTTTCATATACTATCTTATATATATACCTATTTTGTATATGTAATTCCAAATTCTTTTTTATTTGGAGCAATTGTATTTGCTGTGGTTACCTTTAGCCGAAATATTTCTGCTGGTTTTATAACTGTGGTACTTTTAATGTTTATTCAAGGTTTGGCAAGTAATTTATTGTCCGATACAGATAATCGTTTTTTAGCTGCAATGATGGATCCATTTGGAGGTGATGCTTTGGAATATTTCACAAAATATTGGACAGTAGCTGAACAAAACGAACAATTTTTACCTTTTAAAGGTGTTATTTTATACAATCGTTTATTATGGTTAGGTGTTGCTTCTCTCGTTTTTGGTTTGGTTTATAAATTCTTTACATTTAGTCAAAATGCATTATCCTTTAGCTTTACAAAGCCAAAAAAAGAACGTGTAATAAAATCTAATTTTGGAGGAATTACCAGAATAAACCTACCAAAAGTAAATTATGATTTTTCATTTATTCAAAATTTAAAAACTACTTGGAGTTTATCTAATACAGACTTTAAATATATTGTAAAATCTTGGCCTTTTATTAGTATTGTATTGGTTGGACTGATCTTTATTTTATTATCTTCTTTATCTTTAGGGCAAATTTTCGGCACAAAAACATATCCTGTTACTTGGAAAATGTTAGCCATTCCTGGAGGAAGTTTTGCACTCTTTATTAATATTCTTACTTTTTTATATGCAGGTATGTTAGTACATAGAAGTCGTATAGAAAATGTAAATCATTTAGTAGATGTTACACCAATTCCAAACTGGTCTTTACTACTTTCAAAATTTGTGGCTTTGTTAAAAATGCAAGTTTTATTGTTAATTGTAATGATGATTGGCGGTATGTTAATTCAAATATATCACGGTTACTATAAATTTGAAATCGGACAGTATTTATTTAGCTTATACGGTTTAAAATTTATCCATTTTATTATTTGGGCATTCTTATCATTACTAATTCAAACATTATTTAAAAATCCATATTTAGGTTTGTTTGCTTTGTTAGTAATTTCAATTGGCATGCCATTTTTAAGTAAATTAGGTATTGAGCAATCTATCTTTCAATACAATGCTGGTCCAAATTATAGTTATTCGGATATGAATGGTTATAATAATACATTGTCAAGATATTTTATTTATAAAACCTATTGGGTTTTTGGAGGAATAATATTATTAATTTTAGCAAGTTTATTTTGGGTTAGAGGAATTCCAAATTCGCTTAAAGAAAGATTTAAAATTGCTAAAAGCAGATTAAATGCCAAAGCAATTATCGGTTTAGTTATTGCTTCTATTGCTTTTTTAGGATTAGGATACAGCATTTATTATGAAAACAATGTGTTAAATAAATATACAACTTCTAAACAAAGAGAGTTGCAAATGGTAGATTGGGAGAAAAAATACAAACAATATGAAGGTACTTTACAACCAAGAATTGTAAGTGTTAATATTGATATGGATATTTTTCCGAAAAAGCTGAATTTCAAAGCTAACGGAACCTATAAAATGATTAATAAAACCAATAAAGCAATTGACAGCATATTCTTAAATCACAACGATTACATAAGCACTTTTACCTTTAATAAAGAAAATGCATTGGTTATGGAAGACACTGTTTTTAATTTTGATATTTATAAATTAAAAACACCTTTACAACCTAAGGATAGTTTAGAGTTAACTTTTACAATAAAAAATAAAGAAAATACTTTATTGCGCAAACATTCGCCTGTTAGACATAATGGAACTTTTATAAATAACATGGAACTTTTTCCAACTTTAGGTTACGATAGTAGTGGCGAAATGCAAGATGATAAAACTCGTGAAAAATATGGTTTACCAAAAAATGAATTAAAACCGCATCCATCAGATTCTACTGCTTTAGGCAATACCTATATTTCACATGATTCTGATTGGATAGATTTTGAAACTACCGTAAGTACATCTGAAGATCAAATAGCCATTGCTCCTGGTTATTTACAAAAAGAATGGCTAAAAGACGGTAGAAGATATTTCCATTATAAAATGGATAGTAAAATATTAAATTTTTATGCTTTCAATTCCGCTAAATATGAAAAAGTAGAAGATAAATGGAACGATGTTAAATTAGAAATTTACTATCAAAAAGGACACGAATATAATTTAGACAGAATGTTTAAAGGCGTAAAAGCATCTTTGGCTTATAATTCTGAAAATTTTAGTCCGTATCAACACAGGCAATTGCGTATTGTAGAATTTCCTAATGGTAGTTTTGCACAATCTTTTCCTAATACCATTCCGTTTTCTGAAAACGTAGGTTTTATTGCCGATGTTGACGATACTGATGAAGGTGGTGTTGATTATCCATTTGCAATTACTGTGCACGAATTATCACATCAATGGTGGGCACATCAAGTAATTGGAGCCGATGTTTTAGGAGCTACCATGTTGTCAGAAAGTTTATCTGAATATGTATCGTTAAAAGTATTAGAACACACGTATGGAAAAGATAAAATGCGTAAATTTTTAAAGAAAGCCTTAGATGATTATTTAACACGCAGAACTTTTGAAAGAAAACGAGAAAAATCATTAATGTTAAATGACGGTCAAGGTTATATTAGATATAATAAAGGCTCGTTGGTTTTTTATGCTTTGAGCGATTATATTGGTGAAAAAACACTAAATAATGCCCTGAAAGAATATATAGAAAAAGTAAAGTTTCAAGAACCGCCATATACTACTTCTTTAGAAATGGTAGATTATATTAAAAAAGCAACGCCAGATTCTTTGCAATATGTAATAAAAGATATGTTTGAAACTATTACATTGTATAAAAATAGAATTGTAAAAGTAGCATCTACAGAGTTAGATAATGGTAAATTTAAAGTAGACATTGAATTCAATGTTTCTAAATATAGAAATAATGAAAAAGGTAGAAAATACTTTAGTGATAATAAAATAGATTCAATACAGTATAAAACAGAAAAAATGAGAAAACCACTCTATTCTGTTCCTTTAGCTGATTATATTGAAATTGGAATTTTTGGCGAAGAAGAAATAGACGGTAAAAATAAAGAAACTATTTTATATCTTAAAAAACATAAAACCACCAGTATTAATAATAAAATAAGCATTATTGTAGACAAAAACCCCAAAGAAGTTGGCGTTGATCCTTATAATAAATTAATCGACACCAACTCAGAAGACAATCGTAGAGAGTTATAAACACGGTATAACAACCTAATTTTCGACCTAAAATTACAATCGATTTTAGGTCAAAAATCAGGTTATTAATTTGATAATAAAACATACAGTCTTAATTGAATTTCCTTATTTTTGCAAAAAAATAATTTTCATGTTATTACAAACAAACACAAGTACAATTAACACATTATTAGAAGACTATTCTAAAACAGCCATAATATGGGCTAAAGATTTTGCGCCAAAAATATTAATGGCTATTGCTATTTTAATCATTGGGTTTTGGTTAGTTAAAGTAGTAAATAAAGTGCTTGGTAAGTTAATGAAACGTTTTAAAGTTGATGAAACTTTAATGCATTTTTCTTTAGATTTGTTAAAAATGATTATGAAATTTGGTGTTGTATTAGCTACTATAATGAAATTAGGTATTGTAAAAGAATCTATGTTAGTTGCTGCTATCGGCGCAATGGCTTTTGCAATTGGTATGGCTTTACAAGGTTCGCTTGGTAATTTTGCTGGCGGAGCAATTATCATGATTTTTAAACCTTTTAAAGTAGGTGATTTGGTAGAAACTCAAGGTGTTTTTGGCGAAGTGCAAGAAATTCAAATATTCAATACCAAAATATTAACACCAAGTAATAAAACAGCATTTATACCAAATGGCGCTTTATCTAATGGTAATGTAATTAATTATTCAACTAAGGGGCAATTTAGAGTGGATTTAACAATTGGAATTTCGTATAATGCCAATATAAAGGAAGCTAAAAAAATACTATTAGAAGTAATGGATAGAGACCCTAATGTGTTAAAAAATCCAGCTCCTACAGTTAATGTTACCGAACTTGCCGATAGTGCAGTAAATCTTGCCGTTAGACCTTGGACAAAACCTGTAAAATATTGGGATGTTTATTTTGATACTTTAGAAGAATGTAAAATAGCCTTAGATAAAGCAAATATCGAAATCCCTTTTCCACAGAGAGATGTACATGTATTTGAACATAAAAAATAAATTAATTAAAACATGACATTTAAAGAGCTTCAATTACACAAAACAATTCTTAGAGCTGTCGCTGAATTAGGTTACGATTCGCCCACATCAGTTCAAACAAAAACAATTCCAGTTGTATTAAAAGGTTTTGATGTTATCAGCTCTGCACAAACAGGAACAGGTAAAACAGCAGCTTTTGCTTTACCAATTTTACAAAATTTACTCAAATATCAAGATTCAGGCAAAGGTAAAAAAGCAGTAAGAGCTTTAATAATTAGTCCTACAAGAGAATTGGCAGAACAAATAAATCAAGATTTTATTAAGTATGGTACATATACCAATCTTAGATCTACTGTTGTTTATGGCGGTACTGCAATAGAACCTCAAATAGATAGATTAAAAAAAGGAGTCGATATTTTAATAGCAACTCCTGGCAGATTACTTGATTTGTTTAAGCGTGAAAAAGTAAAATTAAATGCAATTGAAACCTTGGTTTTAGACGAAGCTGATTTAATGTTAGACATGGGTTTTATTAACGATGTAAATAAAATTGTAAAAATTACCAATCTTCAAAAACAAATTTTATTATTTTCGGCAACCATGCCTCAAAAAGTAATTGATTTAACTACAAGTGTTTTACACCAACCAATTACCATTAAAATTAGTGCAACTTCATCAGTTTCCAAAACCGTTGAACAATTGTTATATTACGTACCAAAACGTAAAAAAATGGAATTGTGCTTGCATTTATTGCGAAGTTTAACTACTAAAAAAGCCGATAAATCTAAAAATAATATTCTTATTTTTAGACGTACAAAATTTGGGGTTGATAAATTAGAGCAAACTCTAAAAAGAAATGGATATCAGGTAGTCAGTTTTCATGGTGATAAATCACAAAACATTAGGCAAGACGCTTTAAATAAATTTAAAAATGGCGAAGTAAATATTTTAATAGCTACAGATGTTGCTTCGCGTGGTATCGATATTGATGACTTAGATGTTGTTATAAATTTTGATTTACCTAACATACCCGAAACTTATGTGCATAGAATTGGTAGAACTGGTAGAGCTGGCAAAACAGGAATTGCGTATTCATTTTGTTCGAGAGATGAAAAAAGTTATGTAAAAAACATTCAAGGCTTACTAAACAAAGCACTACCTGTGGAAACAGAACATCCTTATCCGTTAGAACCAAAACCAGACGACAAACCAAAAAAACGCACTGGTTCTAAACATAAAAAAGGCAGAAAATCTACTGCAAGTAAAAAGAAAAAGAAACGTTGGTATTAATAAAATAAAAAAAGGCACGATTTTAGCAATAGTGTAAGTAATAAAAAAATAGAACGACTTACTATTTATATAAAACACACTATCATGAAAAAATTATTTTTTATTTCCGTACTATTAATAACCACTTATACTAATGCACAAAATTGGCAATTAAATTTTGATAAATCAAAAGATTTAGCTTCACAAAAAGAGCAAAAAATTATTTTAGTTTTTGAAGGCTCAGATTGGTGTGCTACTTGTAAAAAACTCGAAAAAAACATATTTACTACATCTGAATTTATTGAATTTTCAAATAAAAATGTAGTGTTGTTAAAAGCAGATTTTCCAAAACGTAAAAAAAACAGACTTGCTCCTACACAACAGAAACACAATGAAGCTTTGGCTGAAAAATACAATCCTCGTGGTGTTTTTCCGTTGGTTTTGGTTTTAGATAAAAAAGGCAACGTATTAGGTACAACGGGTTATAAAAAAACAACGCCTCAAAAATATATTGAAGAACTAAAAACGTTTATCAACTAAGTTTAATACTCAAAATAATTCAACAAAAATACTATTGAAATTACAACGATAATTGGCATGTAAAATCCTAATTGTAGATTGTAATAAAACACTTATCTTTGCAAAACAAAATAAAAACATTGCAAAAAGTAATAGTTTCGGTTACCAACGATTTAAACACAGATCAACGTGTGCATAAAGTATGTACCTCATTATTAAAAATGAATTTTGAGGTATTACTTGTCGGTCGAAAACTACCAAATAGTCTTCCGCTAAAGCGAAATTACCAAACACACAGAATAAAACTTTTTTTTAATATAGGTTTTTTGTTTTATGCAGAATATAATTTCCGTTTATTTTTTTATTTACTATTTAAAAAAAAGCACATTTTATTATCAAACGATTTAGACACTTTATTAGCCAATTATTTAGTGAGTAATGTCCAAAATAAAAAATTAGTTTACGATAGTCACGAATTGTTTACCGAAGTTCCAGAATTAGTAAATAGACCTAAAACCCAAAAAATTTGGTTAAAATTAGAAAAATGGATTTTACCAAAACTAAAAAACACCTATACTGTTTGTCAATCCATTGCAAATTATTACAACAAACGATATCAAACTAATTTTAAGGTAGTTAGAAATGTTCCTGTTTATGTAAAAGATACACCTAAGACTCATGATAATTCAGAATTCAGAATTCAGAATTCTGAATTTTTAATAATTTATCAAGGCGCTTTAAACATAGGTAGAGGTTTAGAGTTAATGATTGATACTATGGCGTATTTAGACCATTGTAAATTAATTATAGTGGGCGATGGAGATATTTCAGAACAGCTAAAAATTTTAGTTAAAGAAAAAAAATTAGCTGCTAAAGTGGTTTTTTTAGGAAGAAAAACACCGTCCGAATTAAAACAAATAACACCAATGGCAAATTTAGGCATAAGTATCGAAGAAGATTTGGGCTTGAATTACCGATACGCATTACCCAATAAAATATTTGATTACATTCATGCAAATGTTGCTGTATTAGTTTCTAATTTACCAGAAATGAAACAAATAATTTTAGATTACCATATTGGTGAAGTAATAAAAAAAAGAACACCACAAGCTATAGCAAATCAAATAGAATTGATTCTTAAAAATACACATTTTAAAGACGTTAATAGTTTTGCATCTGCCAAATTAGATTTGCAATGGCAAAGTGAAGAGAAAGTACTTCAATCTATTTTTAGATAATTTAAAAATCAAACATTTTTTTTGTTTCTATATGCAAAGCTGTAGCTATTAAATGAACATTGCTTATAGAAGTATTTACAACTCCTCTTTCAATTCTACTAATCTGTGATATTTCAATATTAACATCATTTGCTAATTGTTCTTGCGTTATTTTTTTTTGCTTTCTTATTGAACGCAAATTATCACCAAAGCATTTTAAAAAATAGTTATCTACCTTTTTCATATTATTTGGTAAATATCAGAATGAAATGAAATTTTTATATAGGTGTATTTGCCTATTTTTAAATTATTTTATATATATTTGTAATGTAATTACAAGAAATATTAATCTAAATAAAAATGCTAATGAAATAGAAAAATTAAAAAAAGGAAGAAATTGTTATCAGATAACAAATCTTATATAATAAAATAAATATTAACAAATAACACAATAAAATATGAAAAAAATAGTTTTGATTGCAAGTATTGCACTTTTTGTATCTTGTAATAACAATGATGTTGAAAATGTAGATTCGTTTAATAGTTTAGGTTTTAAAACCGTTAAATATAATTCCATTAATAAAAATACAGGAACAAAAATTATTGAATTTAATAACATGGAATCTTATGAAAACATGATAAATCAATTAAATGAAGATGTAGAAAATTGGGATGATAATTTTGTAGCTACTTATGGGCATTTAGATGATGATGCTTTGAATGATAAAGAAGAAGAGTTGAATTTTGATGATGAAAAGCCTTTATCTGATTTTGAAAATGAAAATAATTTTATTTCTTTAAGAAATAAGTATTTTATAGAAGAAAACATTTGGCTAAATAACGAAGAATTGAAAGACTCAAATAATCCGATGAATAAAGAATTTACACTTTTACAGATGTAGAAATGACACTAATGAACCCTTATGGAGAAGTTAAAGTTGGTGATAAAATTTACAAGTTCTTAGAATCAGGAACACTTAAAATATTAGACGGAGACTTTGATAAATTAATTAGATTTAATAATGGTGATACATCGGTTATAAATGAGTTAAATGTTGAATATGAAGATAATACTTTAAAAAGATCTTGTGATGGTTGGGAGAAAACAGTGAAAAGTCAGAGGTTTGGAAGATATATTGTGTATAGAAATGTTGTTATTAGAACTTTTAGCAGTTTCCACACAAGAGTTTCCAGTAAGATTAGGTCTTATAAGAAAAGAAGGAGAAGGTGGAGAAGATATCGAAGAAATTTAAGTGTTGCTGTTCAAACATATGACTTTTGTGGTGGTGTAAATAGACCCGCATGGTCTGGCTGGAAAAATAGAAGGCGAAAACGTCTTACTAAAA
>JALSLZ010000172.1 GCA_026988075.1 Flavobacteriaceae bacterium | reverse complement strand
TAATGGGAATTTGGTTTTATCGCAAAGCAGATATACTCAATATGCGTTGGGGAACACGTGTGCCAATTGCTTACACAGACCCAACTTACACCTTTCCAATACTGCTTTCTGCCTTTGGAAATTACAGCATTAAAATTACAGAACCACGCAATTTCTTTGAAAATGTAGTCGCAGGAAAAGAGTATTTTGGTCATGCAGAATTAAAAGAAATATTCTTATCACGTATCACACAAAACATAACCGATTACTTAGCCAATGCCAAATTTTCGTACGTAGATATTGATAGTAATCTGAACAATATTGCCGTAGAAGTACGCTCAAAAACAGAAGCTATTTTTACCGATTTAGGTTTTAAAGTATTAGATTATCGTATAGAAGGAACACAATTTGACAAAGAAACCCTTAACCGAATTGCCAAAATATCTGACGTACAAGCAGAAGTATTAGCCGCAAAAATAGCAGGAATAAACTACACAGAACACCAACAATTACAAGCAATGCGAGACGCAGCAAACAATCAAGGTGGCGGAGCAGGAATACTTATGGGAATGAATGCAGGTATGCAAACTGGCACAATGATGAACCAACAAAACCAACAACAAGCACCAGCGCAACAGACAGAAAGCCCAATGGATAAACTCAAAAAACTCAAAGAGCTGTTTGATATGGAATTGATTACTGAAGAAGAATTTGCTACTAAGAAAAAAGAAATTTTGGAAAAATTGTAAAATAGCATAAATAAAAAAACAGTAAATTTGTGAATATAAAAATTAAAAAATGATAGAGAACGTACTACCAAAATATACAAGACCCATTGCAAAAATAGATGACCCTATAAATTTGCCCAGTTTTTGGGACGATGCAATTGATAGTTTTGATGAAAAAAAATACAATCATACTATTATCAACATATTATCGTATATGAACCCTGATATTTATGATGGCATAGATACCAGTAAAGACGAATACGAAATTGTAAAAATGCAAGGTTCGGCAGAGTTGCATATTAAAGTTACAAAAACTACTTTTAGTGTTAAAGCACCATTTTTAAAAATAACCGACAAAGCTAATAAAATTGCGCTTTTGCGTAAAGTAGCAGAGGTCAATTTTAGTCCGTTACGTTTGGCGCAAATTCGCTTACATAATGATGAACTTTGGTTTGAATACCAAACACCAAAAGAATTGGTTCAGCCAAATAAAATTTACGATATTTTACGTAATGTTGCTATTTACGCAGATGATTATGACGATATGTTTATAAACGATTATAAAGCAGAATTTATTAAAAAACCTGCTTATAAAGAACTATCGGATACCGAAAAAGAACAAGTTTGGAAACAAATTTCAGATATTTTTGAAGACTATAAAAATTACACCGAACTTTTTAAAGAAAAACGTTGGGACGATTTTATGTGGGATAATTTAGCCATCAATATGCTTAAAATATCAAACATGCCTTATGTAAATGGCGAATTACGTTCCGATTTAATAAAAAATATAAGTCGCACATTTGATGCCGATTTAGATTTTAATTTTAGAGTAGATAAAGGTATTAATTTTATGAAAAAATTAATGGCGCTGTCTAAAGATGAAATAATGTCAAATGTCTATCACGCCGAGCAATTCATTTCATTAAGATGGCGAAGTTCAGAACAAGCAGTAACTGATAGATTAAAAAATAATTTAGAGCGTGTTCAAAAATATGAAAAAGACGAAAGTAACTTTAATGTTTGCTATTATCTTCAATTTGTATTCTTAAAATTAATATACGATTATAATTTAGATGAAGTTTATAAAATCGCTATTTACGATGTTTTAGAAGAAGTTTCTGGCTTAGAACCAAATATTGCTGCTCCAAAATTAATAGAAGTATTTTACGCTATGCAAGATGGATCTATCAATAAAAAAGAAGAAAAACCAAAGAAAAAAGGTTTCTTCTCAGCCTTGTTCAGTTAATTTTTTTTTTATAAAAGAGAAACAAAAGCCAAGAAAACAAGAGCCAAGAAGAAAGAATACTTATTATACACGAAGATGTTTTAATCATTAAACAACAACCATTTTACCAATTTGCCGATTTAACATTTTACCAATTTAACGATTTACCAAATAACAGATTTACCGATTAAATATTTTAACGCTTTATCAATGAAAAACACAAAAAAATCAATATATAAAATAATTACAGCAGACGGAACAGGAACTGGTTTTAAAGTTGTAAATCAAGACTTTTTAATAACCAATTATCACGTAATTAAAGGTAGCAAAGTAGTCGCTGTTGAAGATCATAATAAAAATAGATTTTTAGCGCAAGTTGCTATGGTAAATCCTGAAGTAGATTTGGCTTTCTTAAATGTTACTGATTTAAAAAATGTAGCTGGAACTATCATTTTAGATGAAAGTAAAGAAGTAATAAATACCCAAAAAGTGTATATTAATGGCTTCCCTTTTGGCATGCCATTTACAGTAACCGAAGGTATTGTTTCTTCACCAAATCAGCCAATGCAAGGTAGAAATTACGTACAAACCGATGCTGCAGTAAACCCAGGTAATTCAGGTGGACCAATGCTAAACGAAGATGGTTATTTAGTTGGTGTTACAACTTCTAAATTTACTCAGGCAGATAATGTAGGTTTTGGTATAAAACATACCGATGTTATCAAACAAATAAACGACTATAAATTTGATGATGTAAAATACAGAGTAAAATGTAATTCGTGTGATAGTTTTACAACGGAAGAAAGCGAATTTTGTTCCAATTGTGGTAATAATATCGATATTTCGGTGTTTGAAGAGTTTGAAAAATCACATTTCGCCAATTTTACCGAAGAAGCTTTAGCTGAATTAGGTGTTGATCCTATTTTATGTCGCGCAGGAAGAGATTATTGGGAGTTTTATCAAGGCTCGGCAAGAGTTAGAATATTTACTACAAACAATAATAAGTATTTATTTGCCACTTCGCCATTAAACAATTTACCAAAATCCAATTTAGAAGCGTTGCTAACTTATATCAATTCTAATAAAGTGCCTCCATATCAATTAGGAATTTACGATAATAAAATATTTATTTCATACAGAACCCATTTATCCGAAATTTATTCCGAAAGAAAAGACGAAGTTAAAAAAGCAATTATTAATTTAGCTTTAAAAGCGGATGAATTAGACGATTTTTTTAAAGATACTTATGGATGTGAAATGTCAATGGAAAGTAAAACCAATGACAATTTAGTAGAAACTGTTAAAGTAGCAACAGAAGAAAAAGAAGAAATAATAGAAACCAAAACCATTGAGTTAAAAGCAACAGACCAAAGTCCGATGGATAAACTTAAAAAATTAAAACAACTTTTTGAGATGGAACTTATCACAGAAGCTGACTACAACAAAAAGAAAGAAGAAATTTTAGATACACTTTAAAATAAAAAAAAGAGGCTCGTTTTGAGTCTCTTTTTTGTGTAAATACTTGTATTCAAATTCAATAATACCAGATTTAACCCGAATTATTCATGAGTTTTCTATTACAGAACCAAAATACGGGTCAGTTATAAAAGTTGGGGATTCTCAAAACAATTCAATAAAGATTTTTTTGCATAAAACACCTGTATTGACGATAAACTTTATCAACGGTTTTATATCCGCAGTTTCGCCAAATCGATATTGTCGTGATATAAATCTGTTGTAAAGTTAGATTGAGTATTTTGCATTCACAAGCAAGTTTGATAATTTTTTATAACTTTTTCCCAACTTTTATATCTGATCCCAAACTACCTATTATAATTGAAAATACTCGAAATTTATTTAGTTCAAAATTGGGCTACAATTCCTTCACTAAAAAATTTCTGTACTTACCAATTCTATTGGTATTTTGGCTTCTCATAACGAAAACCTATGAATAATTCGGGTTACACAAATCATTTAGCTTTAATATTGTCTTTTTCTTTAGCATATTCATAGCCCATTTGCCACCATTGAGCCATTTTTTTCTTGTTGAAAATAAGTGAGTTTGTGGTTAAAATTGTTGGTGTGTAATATAAATTTAGCTGTACATTATTTTGTTTGGCTTTTAGTTTACCAATGGCAACATTTTGACTCTCTACTTGATCTAACATAAATTCCATTACAGTTGAAAGTAACGAAAACGGATTTAATGAAGGCAATCTGTTAACATGTTCGGTTTCAGTTTCTAAAATGATGACATCTACTTCGGTTGCACCTTTATCAATTGCTTCTGCTATTGGCACCAAACAACCAAAACCACCATCGGCATATTCGTAATTATTTTTTTTAAGTAAACTCATAAACGGAACATAATTACAAGA
This sequence comes from Flavobacteriaceae bacterium, assembly GCA_026988075.1. Classification (GTDB taxonomy): domain Bacteria; phylum Bacteroidota; class Bacteroidia; order Flavobacteriales; family Flavobacteriaceae; genus S010-17. The sequence goes on along the minus strand of JALSLZ010000172.1, from coordinate 4,682 downwards.
TGCCCAAATCCAATCACAATAATCTTCGTAACTACAGTCGTTTATAGATTTGTATTCTATTTGGTTGGTTGTTAAATTTGAAACGGTTACAATGACTTCTTTATCTGATTTTTTAATTTTTTCAAAATCAGTTTTGCTAATATTTTTTTTTATAAATTTACGTAGATTTTTACTTTCTCCAAAAGTTTTACGTTTATTAATAAAATTCCACATTGTATTTAGATGTCTAATGCCAATGACTTCAATGCCGTGAATTTTTCTAATTTTAAAAGGATTGTTACTAAAAATAGAACGCTGTTTAATCGTAGTATATAATTTATGTAGTTCTTTAATTTTTTCTAAAGCCAAATGTATAACCATTAAACTTCCTGTTGAAGTGCCTAATATAATATCATAATTATACTGCTTGTCTTCAATTAAAAATTTTGCAATTCCACCAGCAAAAGCGCCTTTGCTTCCTCCACCAGAAATAACCAAGGCTCTTTTTTCTTTTTTCATAATAATTTTATAAATAATCTTTTATTTGCTTTAAATTTTGAACTGTAATTGTGTTTTTTATATTGTCACTGTTATTAAAATTGCAATAAATTGTTTTGATACCAACGTTTTTTGCACCAAAAATATCTGCCTCAATATTATCTCCAATCATTACACTTTCGTATGTTTTTGCATTTGCTTTTTGTAAAGCATGAAAAAATATTTTAGGGTTTGGTTTTTTTACTTGTACACTTTCTGATGTTATTATTTCATTAAAATAATGTGCAATTTTAGAGTTGTTTAATTTTGCCGATTGAATTTCATGAAAACCATTGGTAATAATATGCAACTTGTATTTTGGTTTTAAATAAGTTAACAATTCAATTGTGCCATCAAATAAGGTGTTGTAATTGGATAAATTTTGCAAATACTCTTCGGCTAAAAGTAATATAGTAGTGTCGGATATTGAAAAATTTAGTTGTTTAAAGGTGTCGTTTAAACGTGCAAATTTCAAATCTTTTTTACTTATTTTTTCATTGCGGTATAGTTTCCAATATGAATGATTTATAGGTTCGTAAATTGAAATAAAGGTATCAATATTTACATCAATTTTATTTTGTTTAAAAATATATTCATAAGCTTTTTTAGAATTGGTTTCAAAATCCCATAAAGTATGATCTAAGTCAAAAAACAGGTGTTTAATATTTAATAATTTTGGCATTTTTATTTTTTATAATAGTTGTAAAATTAGTGTTGTTTGTTGTTTTTAATGTAGCGTTATTCAAAACTAAAATAGCATCTTTTTCTAAAGTAATACTTGTGTTTTTAGGTAGAATTACATTTCCGTTAAGGATAAGTATTTTGCCTTGTTTTACAATAATATCTTGGTAAAATCGAATAGTATTGAAATCCCAATTTTCATTTTCGCTGATTATTCTTGGTTGGTTATAATTTGATTCATCTGTTACAAATTGAATTAGATTACTTGTCATTAAGGCTTTGTGCATTTTGCCAATTTCGGTTGGTGGAATGTAATTTCTTTTGGCTTTCCAGCCTTGATTCATCATTGCTTGGTCGCATTTGTTTGTTCCATGATGTTCGTTTGAATGCGCTAAGCTAAGTGAATGACCAATTTCATGCGACATGCCTTTGTACGAACTAATGTACCAGTTTTTCACAGTTTTATCCCAAGATTTATTAATTTTTTTACTGTTTATGTTTTTCATCCATAAATACTGTGTATACTTATTTGGAAAGCAAATTTGACTACTCCTATTAAAATCTTGGTATGATGGAAATTGAGAAACTGAAACTGATTTTGTTTTGTGATAAGCTTTTGCCGAATTGTTTAAAACCACATCATTATATGCATCAACGTCCATATTAAAAAAAGCGTTAATTCCTTTTTTTGAAATAGTATCATTAATAGTATTATCTAAATATTTTAAATACCAATTTTTAGATGGTGCAAACGCACTATACGAACGTTTTTTTTCATTAAATAATTTAGAATTTCTATAATTTCTGGCAAAAGTATCTTTAATATATAGTAATTTAAATTTGAATTGAATTTTAGTGTCTTTTACAAAATCTTTGCCTTTGTAACATTTTGGGTCTTTTGGATCTTCTAAATTTTGGTATAAATGATTTATTTTTTGTAATATTTCGTCAATAACTTTATTATCTTCTTTGTTTTTACCGTTAAAATTACCTTGCCCATTAGTATCTAAAAGGTAAATAAAATTAGCTCTAACATACAATGGGTCGTAGGTTGTTTTGGGTATAAAAAACCTATTTTTTGTTCGTGCATTAATTGTTACCGCATCAATTTCGCTAATGTTGTTAAAAGGCAATTTTGTTGCGCAAGAGCTTAGTATAATTGTAATGATGAGTAATGATGTAATTTTTTTCATATTGATTTTTTAATAAGAATTTTGGTATTAAATGCCAGTACTTCCAAAACCACCTTTGCCGCGTTTTGTTTGGTCTAAAGAGTTTACTTCAATCCAATTTGCTTGTTTGTACTTTGCGATAACCATTTGTGCAATTCGGTCGCCATCTTTTATTGTAAAATTTTCATTGGATAAATTTACAAGAATTACACCAATTTCACCACGATAATCGGCATCAATAGTTCCAGGAGCATTTAATACTGTAATTCCATTTTTTATAGCTAAGCCACTTCTTGGCCTAACTTGTGCTTCATAACCTTGAGGTAATGCCATATATAAACCTGTTTTTACAATAATTCGCTCTAATGGTTTTAAAGTTATTTCAGTATCAATATTTGCTTTTAAGTCCATACCAGCAGATGATTTTGTTTCGTAATGTGGTAAATCGTGTTTGGATTTGTTTATAATATTTATTTTCATTTTTATGTTTTTTTATTAGATTTACGAAAGAATCAAGAGCCAAGAGCCAAGAGACAAGAGACAAGAATCGAGAGTCAAGAGCCAAAATTAAAGAGCTGATATTTATCACTTTTCATTTATTACTTTTCACTTTCATTTTTCACTTTCATTCATCATTTTTTTAATAGTATTCATTTCAAAAAAGGCAACAATTCCTATAAAGGCAAGCAGCAGTATGGTAGATATGTAATAATTTGCTTGAAAATAGCTAAAAGAAATATACGATAGTATAATAGATGTACCAAGATAGCTTATTATTTTTTGAAACTGATACGGCACAGGGTAATGTTTTTTACCTAATAAATAAGAAATTAAAGTCATGCTTGTATATACAAATAATGTAGCCCAAGCCGAAGCAAAATAACCATAAGTAGGTATAAATATTATGTTTAGTATTATTGTTAATATTGCACCAAAAACAGAAATGTACATGCCGTATTTTGTTTTATCTGTAAGTTTATACCAAATAGATAAATTGTGATAAATACCTAACATTAAATTGGCTAAAAGTATAATAGGAACAATGTTAAGTGCTTGGTAATATGTTTCGCTACCAATAACAATTTTAGCAAATAACTTTATATAAGCAATAATTACAAACATAAAAACGGCACCAAAAATACTAAAGTAGGTAAGTATGGTAGCGTATGTTTTTTTTGCATTCTTTTTATTGGCGTGATTAAAGAAAAAAGGTTCTGCACCCATTCTAAAAGCGGTAATAAATAACGCCATAAATACGCCAATTTTATAACAAGCAGAATAAATACCCATTTGAGATTCGCCAATATAATCGTTAAGTAAAAGTTTGTCTAAATTTTCATTAGTTGCATAAGCTAAACCACCAACCATTATTGGCAAACCATAGTTTAATAGTTTTTTTAATATTAGTTTGTCAAATTTAAATTTAATTTTTAAAACAATAGGAAACATCAATAAAAACGTGATGAAACTGGCAATAACTCCAGCAAAAAACACATAAATAACCTGTGGTGTTTGTCCAAATACAGATGTCATTACAGTAGGCAAGTTGATGTTAAATTTTGGAACAATCCACAAAAAAAGTACTACAAAAAAAGCAGAAATTAACACATTACCAACTTTATAAAAAGCAAATCGTATTGGGCGATTGTTAACTCGTAAATAAGCAAACGGAATAACAACTAAAGTGTCAAAAAATATGGTAATAATTAATATTTTTAAAAATAGTGGAGAGCTAAAACCAAAAAAAACGCTTAAACTATTGGCAAAAGAAAGACCTAATATTAAAAATAGGAGTGTGGTTACCAATAAACTGATAAAACTTGTAGAAATAACTTTGCCTTTTTCTTTTTCTTTTGTAAAAAATCGAAAGAAAGCAGTTTCCATACCGTAGGTTAATAAAACATTGAGATAAGCAGCGTAAATGTAATAAGTAACATCTTTTGAAAACGTACCAGGACCAAAAACGTTTGTTTTTAATTTAACTAATAATACCGATATAACTTTTGGTAAAACCGAAGCTACTCCATAAATAATGGTATCTTTTAAAAAGCGTTTAAGTGTGCTCAAATTTAGCTGTTGCGTTGTGTTTTAAGTTAATAAAACAAATTATTAATTTAGCAAATGTACTGAAAATTAATAATCCATTTTTTAGAATTCAAATTTTAAATTCAAGGTTTATTAACAACTTCTATTGTGTAAATTTACCTGTTAATCTTTAATTAAACTTGTTAAAACACTTAATTTGTTGTCATAATAAGCTGTCCAAATAGGTCTAATAATTCCATTATATGCATTTATATTATTATAATCACC
>JALSLZ010000171.1 GCA_026988075.1 Flavobacteriaceae bacterium | reverse complement strand
GGTCCAAAAGAAAAAGCCATTAAAATTATGGGGTCTAAGTTAGCGGCAAAAGAAGCTGTGAAAAACTACGACATACCAATGGTGCCAGGAATTGATAATGCAATTACAGATGTTAATAAAGCAATAGAGATAGCAAAAGAAATAGGATTTCCAATTTTGATTAAAGCATCTGCTGGTGGCGGAGGAAAAGGAATGCGTGTAGTTGAAAAAGAAAGTGAATTAGAAGAACAAATGAAACGAGCTATTAGTGAGGCTATTTCTGCTTTTGGGGATGGCGCTGTTTTTATTGAAAAATACATCGCTTCGCCAAGACATATCGAAATACAAATTATGGCAGACAGTCACGGCAATGTAATTCACTTATTTGAACGTGAATGTAGTATTCAGAGAAGGCACCAAAAAGTGGTAGAAGAAGCACCATCTGCAATACTAACTCCAGCATTGAGAGAAAAAATGGGGCAAGCTGCAATAAAAGTAGCAAAAGCATGTGATTATTTAGGCGCAGGAACTGTAGAGTTTTTATTAGACGATGATAATAATTTTTACTTTTTAGAAATGAACACAAGGTTGCAAGTTGAACATCCTGTAACCGAAATTATAGCAGGAGTTGATTTAGTTGAAATGCAAATTCAAGTTGCACGAGGCGAAAAATTATCCGTAAAGCAGGAAAATTTACAAATTAACGGTCATGCTTTTGAATTGCGTATTTATGCAGAAGATCCATTGAATAATTTTTTACCAAGTGTTGGTAATTTAAAAGTTTATAAACTCCCGATAGGAAAAGGAATTAGAGTAGATAATGGTTTTGAACAAGGAATGGATATTCCAATTTATTATGACCCAATGATTTCTAAATTAATCACTTATGCCAATACACGTAACGAAGCAATGGCATTGATGTTAAAAGCAATTGCTAATTATCAAATAGAAGGTGTACAGACAACTTTGCCTTTCGGAAAATTTGTTTTTGAGCACGAATCGTTCCGTTCAGGAAACTTTAATACGCACTTTGTAAAAGATTACTATTCTGCTAAAGCGATAGAAACGAAGAGTAATGAAGAAGCTAAAATTGCCGCAAAAATTGCTTTAAAAAAATATTTGAAGGATAAAAAATTGTTAAGAATAGCGCAGTAGAAAAACAAGAGTCAAGAAGTAAAAAATAAAAAACCAAGAAATTTGAGGTACAACCTAATACTTGATTTTTAATAATTTAAGGTAGAAATTAATACAAATAAATGTAGCATAGCAGTCTATAAATCTACCGAGGTAATAAAAAAAACATGAAAGAAAAAATAAAAAACCTAAACGAAAAAAAAGCCTTAGCCAAATTAGGCGGAGGAGAAGTACGAATTAAAAGGCAACACGAAAAGAAAAAATTAACGGCTCGTGAACGTGTTAATTATTTGTTAGACGAAGGTTCTTTTGAAGAAATAGGTATTTTAGTAACACACAGAACTACAGAATTTGGTTTAGAAAACATGAAATTTTATGGTGATGGTGTAATTACTGGTTACGGAACAATAAATGAAAGGTTGATTTATATCTTTGCACAAGATTTTACTGTTTTTGGAGGTTCTTTGTCTGAAACTCACGCCGAAAAAATATGTAAAATAATGGATTTAGCTTTGCAGGTTGGAGCACCAATTATTGGATTAAATGATTCTGGAGGAGCAAGAATTCAAGAAGGTGTACGTTCGTTAGGTGGTTATGCAGATATTTTTCATAGAAATGTAAAAGCATCAGGAGTAATACCTCAAATTTCAGGAATTATGGGTCCTTGTGCTGGTGGAGCAGTTTATTCACCTGCAATAACCGATTTTACAATGATGGTTGAAGACACAAGTTATATGTTTGTAACTGGTCCAAATGTTGTAAAAACAGTAACTAATGAAACGGTAACTTCAGAAGAATTAGGTGGCGCAAGTGCACATTCTACAAAGTCTGGTGTTGCACATACAACGTCTGCAAATGATGTAGAATTGTTAGAAGATATTAAGCTGCTATTAAGTTATATGCCGCAAAATAATCAAGAAACAACAAAGCAATTAGCGTATAAATTGCAAGATGAGGTTAGAGAAGTATTGTCAAATATCATACCTGATAATCCTAATAAACCTTACGACATGCATCATATTATTAGTGGTATTATTGATGCGGATAGTTTTTATGAAATTCATAAAAATTATGCAGAAAATATTCTTGTTGGTTTTGCTCGCCTTGGCGGAAGATCTATTGGTGTTGTTGCAAATCAACCAATGGTTTTAGCAGGAGTTTTAGATGTAGAAAGTTCAAGAAAAGCAGCACGATTTACACGTTTTTGTGATGCATTTAATATTCCGTTATTAGTCTTGGTAGATGTGCCAGGATTTTTGCCAGGAACCAACCAAGAATGGAATGGAATTATAACAAACGGTGCAAAATTATTATATGCTTTAAGCGAAGCTACAGTGCCAAAAATTACTGTAATAACACGAAAAGCTTATGGTGGCGCTTACGATGTAATGAACTCAAAACATATCGGAGCAGATTTAAATTACGCATGGCCTTCAGCAGAAATTGCTGTAATGGGAGCAAAAGGAGCTGCCGAAATAATTTTTAAAAATGAAATAAGAGCAGCAAAAAATCCAGAAGAGAAATGGAAAGAAAAAGAGGCAGAATATGCCGATAATTTTGCCAATCCGTATGGAGCTGCTAAACGTGGTTTTATTGATGAGGTTATTTTACCAAAAAATACCAGAAGAAAATTAATAAAAGCTTTTAAAATGTTAGAAGGTAAAAAAATGGATATGCCTGTAAGGAAACACGGTAATATTCCGTTATAGCTTTGTATGAGATTACTTTAATTGTTTAAAGCTTTTAACTTGTTAATAATGACTAATTTGTCATTTTTTGTGTCTGCTAATTTTAATGCTTTTTTAAGATGATTTATTTGTTTTTCTTTGTCAATTTTATTGTATAAATCAGCAATTAATGTATGGTAAAGATGGTTGTCTTTTAAATTAATCTTTAATGCTTCTGTTAGTGCTATTTTCTTTCCTTTAACTTTTGATAAAGCATAGGTTCTGTTAAGTGCAATAATAGGAGAATATGATATTTGAATTAAACGATTATATAATTGAAGAATATGATTCCATTTTTCATTTTCGTTTGTTTCGATTCTTGAATGCCAAAATGCTATTGCGGCTTCTAAATGGTATTTTGATGTTTTAATTCCTTTTGATGAAAGGTTTAAGTAGAATTCTCCTTTTTCTATTAACTCGTAATTCCATTTTTTACGATCTTGATTTTTAAATAAAATTGATTTGCCATTTGTATCAATTCTTGCATCGAATCGAGATGATTGAAAGCAAAATAATGCCATTAATGCATTGGCTTTAGGTACTGATGTCGGTTTATAATTTAATAGCATATGTAAAAGTCGCATTGCTTCAATTGACAGCTCTTTTTTGACACTTTTATTTGATGTAGATGAATAGTATCCTTCATTGAAAAGCAGGTATAAAATAGTTAAAACGTTATCTAAACGGACTTCTAATTCTTTATTATTTGGAAATTTTAAATTTATTTTTTCGGTTCTGAGTTTCTTTTTTGTCCTTGTTAAACGCTTATTGATAGCTGTATTATTTGTTAGTAGTGCATTTGAAATTTCGTCAATTCCAAAACCACATAAAACTCGTAAAGCAAATGTAATTTGATTTTTTATTGATATAATTGGGTTACAAACAGCAAATAACATTTGTAATTGGCTGTCTTTAATATTGTGCTCAGACAAATCTATTTTGACTATTGATACGTTTGTGTATTTATTTTTTATTTCTGGTAATACCTTATTAATAAAAGTATTTTCATGCCTAAAATAATCTATGGTTTTGTTTTTTGCAACTTTGTATAGCCATGCAGTTGGGTTGTTTGGAACACCTTTTAAACCCCATGTTTCAGATGCTTTTAAAAATGTATCGCTAACAATATCTTCTGCAATTTGAATGTTTGATAGTCCAAATTTTTTACATAATACAGCAATAATTTTACTGTATTCTGACCGAAATAAATTTGGAATAAGTTGATTTTCTGTCATTTGATTAATATAAATAATGGATAACTAACTGTTATTAATTATCCATTATTTAATCATTTTATTTGTTGAAAACCATAACGTCTCTAACCTCTACTTTTCCTCCTAAAGTAAGCACAGGACAGCCATTGGCTAATGCTATTGCATCATCAATATTGATTGCTTTGCAGATTAAATATCCTCCAACAATTTCTTTAACTTCGGCATACGGACCATCTGTAACGGTATTATTTGAATTGATTGTTTTACCTTGAAAACCCAATGCATTCGTAGCTACAAATTTGCCTTGAGCTGCAATGCCGCCAATCCAGTCTTGCCATTTTTGTACCATTGCCTGCATTTGTTCTGGCGATGGTTTTGGTTGATCTACATCATTTCTAAAAATCATCATAAATTCTTTCATAATAAATGTTTTAATTTGTTTATATACTACTATGACGATTCAATTTATCGAAATAGGACATTTTTTTTAAAATAGTTAAAAAATTAAAATTTATATCCAACACCAAACTCTAAACCTTCGGCTCTGAATAAATTTAATTTTAAGGTTAGTTCAGTAAAAAAATGGTCGTTTAATTTGGTTTTAAAACCGAAACGCTCATACATTCTACTTACATATTTATTGGGATAATATATATTATAACCAATTTGAGAAATCATTGAAAAATGATTTATGTATAGTTCGTGTCCAACAAAAAGACCAACTCTATTGGTTTTGTATTTTGTATTGTCTTTTGTGTTGGTAATTAATTCTTTTTCTTGTTGCAAGTAATTATTTAAAAAAGTTGCTTTAAAAAAATCAATACCTGAAGTTAGTGTTGATTTGAAATTTATTTTTTTTGTTATCTGAAAAGTGCCTACATAAAAAGGATATTGGCCACTATCTGGATTTTTACTTTCGTTTAAACCTGCTCTAAAAATTAGGCTGTAATTTAATTTACTTTTAGTTTTTGGAGTTTTTTCTTTTTTTTGATAATTGGTGGTTTCGTCAATTAAATTGTAATTTAAACCCAAATTAAAGGCGAAAGTATTTAAACCCAAATTAGGATTCTTAAATGCAGCATTTGAAAAATGAATGATGGTTAAGCCGCTATTTAAGCCTAATTTGCCTTTAAGGAATTCTCGTTGATAGTTTAATTTAAAATAGGCTGTGCCTGCAAATTTTGTTGCTAATGCAAAATTGTATGGATTGGTTGTTTTATCATAGGGTTTTGAAATATAGCCTAAGCCAAATGCCGGTCTAAATAAAAATTTATTTTTAGCGTTTCTATTGTTTAAATAAAAATTGTAATGAATATACGTACCATACATTTCTCCTAAAATAGTTGAATTTGTATTTTGATATAAAGTAGAAATTCCAAATTCAGGATAATTGTAATATTTTAACCACTCTTCATTTTTGGTGTTTTTTATGGAGTAGCCAATAATAAAACCAAACGGGTTACCTTGAATAGCGGTAGCTAATGATTTGTCATGCTCTAAGGCAATACCATAAAATGCATCTACGTTAAAATAAACGTGTTTTTTATTTTGTGAAGTTGCGTTTAATGTAAAACAAAATAATACGATGAAACCTAAAAATTTATTCATTTATATAAAGAAATTCCAAACTACACCAAAACGTAAGGTGTAATCACGATATGGATAATTTGGTGCCGAATAATAATTTTTATTTTTGCTAAATAAAGTATTAATGTGTTCGGCTTTTAAAAACAATCGCATTGACCTAACTCGTGCATTTACAAAAATATCAAAAATTGGGTAATTACCTATTTCTACTTCATTTTGTAATTGAAATTCTGACAATAACGGATTGTAGCCGTTTGCGTAATATTTTGTAAAGTATTTAAATGTAATACCTGCTTGAAGATACATCGGTTTTTTCTTAAAAATAGAATTGGAGTAATATATTGTATTTCGAGTAACTAACTCAGGAACTCTAAAAACAGTAGCTTCATTAGCTACTTTTTGATACATAATTGTATTGTCTAAAGTAAACCATTTATAACTAATGGCTTTTGACGCTCTAATTTTTAAATAGTTAACTGTATTTGCGTATTGTAGCGGCTTGGTTTGCTCACCAGTAATTGTATCGCCAAAATAAGTATAGTTGTCTAATCGTGTAATTTGAGCAGATGCATCTATTAATTTATCAGAATTCAATTCAAATAAAAGCGTATTATTAAGTTCGTTTTTAAAAGTGGTATTGTTCCAGTTGTATGCTTTGTAATTACTCTGATTGATTAGAAAATTAAAGTTAGGTAGTTTGCTATTGTTTAATAAAGAAGCTTTTAAAGTAAATAAGCTGTCCTTTTTATAACTGGCAGAAATGTTTATATAATTTCCATTTAAATTACCTGTAATTGTTGAAGCTGCTTTTGCATTTAATGCAATGCCTTTGTATTGTGTTTTCCAAATAGCGCCAACCGAATTAACTCTATCGTTAATGCTTTGTGGTATTTCGGCGTTATTTATAAAAACAACATTTCTAAAATTATATTTATACTTATAATTATCAATAAATAATTTTAGTTTACCTAATATTTTATCAGAAACCAAAGATATATTTAGTTGATTGTAAGTTTCGTTTAAATGATTTGCATCTAATATTTTATTGGTGAATGATTCTCCAAAAAAACTATTTTTTGTATTTTGATAATACTCGTAATGTTTAGTCTTGTAAGTAAAAACATGCCCAACGTTTAATTTGTATTTTGTTGAAATGCTATCCTTTTTAGAATACAAATTGTAACTATGTTCTAAATAATATCTGTTAGAACGTAAAATATTATTTGCATCAATAAAATAAGTTTCTAATCGCCCTCTATCTTTAAAATCAGTATCGGCAGATTCAAAATTTGTAACCGCAGTTTCTATTAAACCACCACTTTCTTCATTGTAAATTTCTTGTGCTGTGTTATGAATTCTAAGATTGTATTTGTCTTTTTTGCTCTTGTAAGAATACGTAAAACGCATGTTTTTATGGCTGGCTAAGCTGTGCCTGTATTTACCAAGTGATCGTAAGCCTTTGTAACTTAACGATATGTTGTGTCTTTTACTTAAATTAAAAGTAATTAAGGCGTCTAAAGATTGCCCTTGTTCTAAACCTTTTCTATATGCTAATTCAGTAAAAGGAGTTGCAACTTGGTAGTAGTTTATGTCTTTAACCTCGTAATGATTAAAGTGTTTTGCTTTTGCTCCTAATTCAGGATATAAACTTTCGGTATTAAAATTATAGGCTAATTTATTAAATGTTTGACCTTGATTGTGAAAAGGCAGTAATTCAAAATTATCTTTTCTAAGAAAGTTGAATTTATAATCTTTTTTCATCGTTAAGGTTGTGTCAACATAGATGGTGTCTTTAGAAGATAAAATTATTTTATAGTCTTTGTAAGTAGTTTCTTGACTTAATTCTACTTTAAATTCATCTCTATTTGATAAGCTGTCTAATTTAGTATCTCCTAAACGATTTGAATACTGGTTTAGCACATTTTGACCTTTCTTTTTAGAAGATAATAATGGTTTTATTTGTGCAAATAGTATATTTGAAAATAAAAAAAATAGTATAAAAACGATTTGTTTTTTCATACTGTAAATATAGCGATTTTATAAAATGGAGTAATTGATAAGTTGTTAAAATTATTCTAATATTCAGGTAGCTGTGCTAATTAATTTAATCGTTCAATTTTAGCACCAAGAGCAATTAGTTTTTTGTCAATATTATCATAGCCTCTATCAATTTGTTCAATGTTATGAATTGTGCTAGTGCCTTTAGCAGATAAAGCAGCAATTAATAAAGAAACACCTGCTCTAATATCTGGCGAAGACATGGTCGTTGCTTTTAATGATGATTGATGGTTGTGCCCAATAACATTGGCTCTATGTGGATCGCAAAGTATTATTTTCGCACCCATATCTATTAGCTTATCTACGAAAAATAATCTGCTTTCAAACATTTTTTGATGTATTAGCACCGAACCTTTTGCTTGCGTTGCTATTGTTAAAATAATACTTAATAAATCAGGTGTAAATCCTGGCCATGGTGCATCTGATATTGTCAGTAATGACCCGTCAATGAATCCTTCTATTTCGTAGCTGGCTTGTGCAGGGATATAAATATCGTCATTCTTTTTCTCTAACTTTATTCCTAATTTTCTGAAGATAGTTGGTATTTGGCCTAAATTTTCCCAACTAACATTTTTAATTGTAATTTCAGATTTAGTCATTGCAGCGATACCAATCCAAGAACCAATTTCAATCATATCTGGTAAAACTTGGTGTTCGCAACCATTTAAAAATTTAACACCTTCAATAATTAATAAATTTGAACCAACGCCAGTAATTTTTGCACCCATACTATTCAACATTTTTGATAATTGTTGTATATAGGGTTCGCATGCGGCATTGTATATTGTAGTTTTACCAGTTGCTAAAACTGCCGCCATAATAATATTGGCAGTTCCTGTAACCGATGCTTCGTCTAAAAGCATATAAGTACCTTTTAATTCTTTTGCTTCAACGCCATAAAAATATTCATCTTTATTATAGCGGAATTTTGCTCCTAATTTTATAAAGCCTTGAAAATGCGTATCTAATCTTCTTCTGCCTATTTTGTCTCCTCCAGGTCTTGGTATATATCCTTTTCCGAATCTGGCTAATAATGGACCAACCAACATAACAGAACCTCTAAGCGAAGCACCATCTTTTTTAAATTCTTTAGATTCTAAATAATCTAAATCGATATTGTCTGCCTGAAAACTATATTTATTTTCGGTTAACTGATTGACTTTAACACCTAACTCTTTAAGGATAAATATTAATTTGTTTACATCAATTAAATTAGGAACATTATCAATTATTACTTTTTCGGGAGTTAGTAATGTAGCACAAATAATTTGTAAAACTTCATTTTTAGCACCTTGAGGAGTAACTTCGCCTTTTAATTGATGTCCGCCTTCAATTTTAAATATAGCCATTTTTAAATATTTAGATGTCGTTGTGTAATTTTAATTTTATTAAAAATAAAAATTATCTTCTTTTACGACCGTAATTTTTTTTGTTGTTCTTTTTGTTTGTAGTTGTCGCTTTTTTCTTGCTAATTAAACTTGAAGATTCTGCCAAGATTATTTCTTTGGCATCTAAGTCTATTTTACCATTTGACAATTCTTTTAAATGCTTAAAAATAACGGCATCATCAACAGTGTCTTTATTCCAATTTAAAAAACACTTTTTCATGTGATTTGCAATTGTTAAATTGAGTGCTTCTTTTAATTCGCTATCTTCCCAATTAACAGCTTCATCAATCATTATTTGGATGTTATTACCGTAAAAACGATACTTATTGGCTGTTTTTGGGTAAGGTAATTTGATTGGCTTTGCTTTTAATTCTTCTTTAGTTAACACTTCATAAGGTGCATCTACATCTAATTTAAAGTCTGCAATAATGTAAAGTTGATCCCAAAGTTTGTGTTTAAAATCAGGTACATCACGTAAATGTGGTTGTAAATTACCCATTACTTCAATTATAGCAAGCGCCATTTTATTACGCTCTTCTTTGGTTGGTAAAGAAATACAATGATTTACTAATTTCTGTACATGTCTTCCGTATTCTGGAATTAATAAATTTTCTCTTTCAGAGTTATATTGTAATTCGTAACCTGTAATATTGTTCATCATTAAATTATAAACGATTAATATTTTCTTTTTTTAGTTCTTAGAACTTTTAATTTGGCAAATTGTAACAACAAATTTTTCACACCAAATTCTTCTTTTTCAAAATGAATTTCTGCTTTTTTATCTGTGCCTTCGCCTTCAATAGCCTCAATGATTCCTCTTCCGAATTTTTGATGCATAACAAAAACACCTGGTTTTAGTTGACCATCTATTTGATCTTTCGAATTTTCTTTTGCTGTTGTTAGTTTTGTAAACCGTTTAGGAGTACTAATAGTAATTGTTTTGTCCTTCATTATACGCGTCTTACTTATTGGTTTTTTAAATCTTATTAAATTTTTTGGAACATCTCCAAAAATGTCATTGTCAATGTATTTATTTATTGAAGGGGGAATTTGTGGTGCAATATAGTCTAAAAATTTATCATCAATCTCTTCAATAAATCTACTTGGTTCGCAATCTATTAAAGAACCCCAACGATAACGTGTTTGAGCATAGCTTAAGTAAGCTTGTTTTTCGGCTCTTGTTAGGGCAACATAAAATAATCTTCGTTCTTCTTCTAATTCACTTCTAGTGTTTGAACTCATGCCAGATGGAAAAAGATTCTCTTCCAAACCTACAATATATACGTATGGATATTCTAATCCTTTAGATAAATGTATGGTCATTAAGGATACTCTTGGTGTATCATCGTCTTTTTCTTTATCAAAATCTGTAGCTAACGCAACATCTTCTAAAAAATAAGCTAATGAAGTATTGGCATCTTCTTTATCTTTTTGTTCGTCAACAAAATCTTTAATACCGTTAAGTAATTCTTGTATGTTCTCAACTTTACTTACAGCTTCTGGAGTTTCGTCTTTTTCTAAATCACGTACAATTTTTGCTTCTTTAATGATAAGATTCGTAATTTCGAAAGCATTTTTAGTTTTCGATTCTATTTTGAAACTCTTAATCATGGTTAAAAAGTTAGCCAATTTTCTTTTTGTACCTGTGTTAATTTTTAAATCAATTTTGTCTAAATTTTCAATAATATCAAAAATAGATTTATTGTAATGATTTGCTGCAACGGTTAATCTTTGCAATGTAGTTTGACCAATGCCACGAGCAGGATAATTAATAATTCTTTTTAAAGCTTCTTCGTCATTTGGATTAACTAAAACACGTAAATAGGAAAGCGTGTCTTTTATTTCTTTACGTTGGTAAAATGATAAGCCGCCATAGATTCTATATTTAATTCCTTTTTTTCTTAAGGCGTCTTCCATTGCTCTTGATTGTGCATTGGTACGATATAGAATAGCAAAATTATCAAAAGGTAATTGATTGTTCATTGCGTTTTCCCAGATACTACGAGCTACAAAACGTCCTTCTTCAGCATCTGAAATAGTTCGCATTACTTTGATGCGTTCGCCAGATGAGTTATCGGTCCATAGTTCTTTATCTAATCGGGTTTTGTTTTTTACAATGACGCTATTCGCAGCATTTACTAAGTTTTTTGTTGAACGATAGTTTTGTTCTAATTTATACGTCTTAACATCGGGATAATCCTTTTGAAAATTTAAAATATTTTGAATATTTGCTCCACGAAATGAATAGATACTTTGCGAATCATCACCAACTACAGCAATGTTTTGAAAGCGATCGGCTAATGCTCTAACAATTAAATATTGTGAGTGATTGGTGTCTTGATATTCATCAACCATTATGTATCTAAATCGATTTTGATATTTGGCTAATACTTCTGGAAAACGAGTTAACAGTTCGTTAGTTCGTAAAAGAAGATCGTCAAAATCCATTGCGCCAGATTTAAAACATCGGTCTACATAATGTGCATAAATTTGTCCTAATTTTGGTCTGCCAGATTCTCGATCTGCTTCAATTAATTCAGGGTTATTATTATATGCTCTAACTGTTATTAAACTGTTTTTGTATTGAGAAATTCGACCTAAAACTTGTTTGGCTTTATATCGGTCTTTTTCAAGATTCATTTCTTTAATAATGGCTGTTATTAGTCTAACAGAATCTTGTGTGTCGTAAATTGTAAAATTAGATGGAAAGCCTATTTTTTCGGCTTCTGACCGTAATATTCTTGCAAAAACGGAATGAAATGTTCCCATCCATAAGTTTTTTGCTTCATTTGACCCAACAATTTTGGCAATACGATTTTTCATTTCTCGTGCCGATTTGTTAGTAAATGTTAAGGCTAAAATATTAAATGGGTCAATACCTTTTTGCATCATATGTGCAATTCGGTATGTTAATACACGAGTTTTTCCAGAACCAGCACCTGCAATAAT
Source organism: Flavobacteriaceae bacterium (assembly GCA_026988075.1). Taxonomy (GTDB): domain Bacteria; phylum Bacteroidota; class Bacteroidia; order Flavobacteriales; family Flavobacteriaceae; genus S010-17. The sequence goes on along the minus strand of JALSLZ010000171.1, from coordinate 27,624 downwards.
TAGCAAAGGACCATTTAACTGTAATACAGCTTGTTTTTGAGCATCGTTTAAATGTTGTATATAGTCTGACAAAAAAAATAAATTAGAATCTTACAAAAATACAAATCTATTTTATTTTTAGGTAAGTATTGTGTAAAAATTTCTAAATTTAATTTAAAACCCATTCCGAATATTTAAAATACTCGAAATGGGTTTTATACCATTATGGTGATTAGTAAGTGAAATTATTTGTCAAATAATTTTTTATGTATAAAACCAGCAGTAATTGCGCCTAATATTGGTGCAACCCAAAATAGCCACGATTGTGTTAAGTATTCGCCGCCTGCAAAAATTGCTTGACTCATTGATCTGGCAGGATTAACTGAAGTATTTGTAATAGGAATACTTATTAAGTGTATTAAGGTTAATGCTAATCCAATAGCAATTGGAGCAAAACCTTTAGGTGCTTTGTCATTTGTGCTTCCTAAAATAATTAATAAAAAGAACATTGTTAATAAAAATTCAGCAATAAAAGCCGATTGCATGCTGTATTTGTCTGGCGATAAATGACCGTAACCATTTGCTGCAAAACCACCAATATCTGTAAATCCTTCTTTACCAGATACAATTAAATATAACATTGCTGCAGCAACAGATGCGCCTATCAATTGTGCAATAATGTAACCTAACAAATCTTTAGCTTCAAATTTTCCTCCAGCCCATAAGCCAAATGAAACTGCGGGATTAAAATGACCTCCAGAAATATGTCCAACGGCATATGCCATTGTTAAGACGGTTAAACCAAATGCTAACGAAACGCCAACAAAACCAATACCTAATTCTGGAAAACCAGCAGCAAAAATTGCACTACCACATCCTCCAAAAACAAGCCAAAATGTGCCGAAAAACTCAGCGAATAATTTTTTCATTTTCTTTATAATTTTTGATTAATAATTATAAATGTAGTGTTTTTTAAGTGAAATATAAATTTTGTTAATAACAACTTTTTATTATTGTGGTAATAGTTGTAAATTTGCAACCTAAAAATAGATGTTTTATGTTTAAATTAATATTAATTGCTTCGGCTTTATTGGGATTAGGATTTGCAGGAATTGCTATTAAAATTTGGGCAAAGAAAAATGGCGAATTTGATGGTACTTGTGCAGGTAAAAATGTAAAAATGAAAGAAAGAGGAATTACCTGTGGTTGTGGTAATGAAAACGGTTGTGATACTAATTTGGACAATGAAGTAACGCCTGTTATCGATATTAAATAATGTTATTTTTACTTGAAATACTATTTTTAATAATTGTATTTATTCAAGTTTTGTATTATTTTTTGTTGTTTAGTCGGTTTGCTTTTTTTAGTGATAAGAAAGCCAAAGAAACTAAATTACCAATTTCTATTATTGTTTGTGCAAAAAATGAAGCTGAAAATTTAGCTGAAAGTCTGCCGTCAATAATTAGTCAAAAACATGATAATTTCGAAATTATTTTAGTTAATGATCATTCAACAGATGATACATTAAAAATAATGCGTTTTTTTGCAGAAAAGCATTCAAATATAAAAATTGTTAATCTTACTGATGCGCAATCTAATGGAAATAAAAAAAATGCAATAACGCAAGGTGTAAAGCTTGCTAAATTTGAATATTTATTATTTACTGATGCTGATTGCGTTGTTTATTCTGATCAATGGATTAATGAAATGACTTCACATTTTACTCAAGAAAATGAAATTGTTTTAGGTTATGGTGCTTATGAAAAAACAAGTAATTCATGGTTAAATAAATTAGTACGTTTTGAAACCTTGTTAACGGCAATCCAATATTTTTCTTATGCCAAAGCTAATTTGGCTTATATGGGTGTTGGTAGAAATTTGGCGTATAAAAAAACACTTTTTTTAAATGCAAACGGATTTGAAAGCCATAAATATATTAAATCTGGCGATGATGATTTATTTATTAATCAAGTGGCTAAAAATAATGTAGCTATATGTTTTTTAGAAAATAGTTTTACGTATTCAAAAGCACATACGAATTTAAAAAAGTGGATTTATCAAAAAAGGCGACATGTTTCTACTGCAAACGCTTATAAATTGAAACATAAAATATTATTAGGGTTGTTTTATGTAAGTCAGTTTTTGTTTTGGTTTTTAACAGTGTTTTTAATGATTGCAGCTAAAAATGTATATTTTGTTGTTACATTATTTGTTTTTAGAATTGTTTTGCAATACCTTATTTATGGTTTATCTGCTAAAAAATTAAAAGAAGCAGACTTAATTTTATATTTGCCTTTTTTGGAATTGTTTTTGATTATGATTCAAATGCGTATCTTTATGGGAAATATTTTTTCAAAACCTGTTGAATGGGAAAAGTGAAAAATGATAAATGAAAAATGAAAAATGAAAAATGAAAAGTGATAAATGAAAAGTGATAAATGAAAAGTGATAAATGAAAAGTGATAAATGAAAAATGTAGAGTGATAAATGAAAAGTGAAAAATGTAGAGTGAAAAGTGATAAATGAAAAATGTAGAGTGAAAAATGTAGAATGAAAAGTGATAAATGAAAAATGTAGAGTGAAAAATGTAGAATGAAAAGTGAAAAAAATCAATATTTAAATTAAATAATAGAGTAAATGTCTAACGATATAAAAAATACAATACAAAAAGCTAAAAACGGAAGTCAAGGCGCTTACAAAACCTTGTTGAACATGTATTGGAAAGATGTTTATTTATTTCAGTTGTCAAAGACTAAAGATCCAGATGAAGCAGAAGATAATACCATTCGTTCATTTGCTAAGGCTTTTGATAAATTGGTGCTTTATGATGAAAATTATACGTTTAAAACTTGGTTGATTACTATTTCGAAAAATATTTTTATAGATCAACTGCGTAAACAGAAAAAAGGAATTATTTCAATAGATGGAAATGATAAATTTTTTGACATTAAAGATGAAAGTCCATCAATTGAAGATAAAATAATAACAGAACAAAATTTAGCAAAATTATTGGCTTATATTAAAAAGTTAAAGCCACATTATCAAGAAATTATACAATTAAGGTATTTTCAAGAAATGACGTATAAAGAAATTTCGTCCGAATTAAATGAATCTATGAGTAATGTTAAAGTAAAATTGTTAAGAGCTAAAAAGTTGTTGGCAGAAATTATTCGTAAATAAAATTGTTTATGATAAATTTTTTAAGACTATTATTAGTACTGTTACTTTTAAATTCATGTAATGATGAAAAAAAAGTAAAGGTAATCTCTAAATTAAAAAAAGAAAAATCAACTAATTTAAAAGTAAAAAAGAAACCGTATAAAAAACAAAATATAACGGTTACTGATACTTTAAATCACAATAACGCAAATGCTTTTTTTAGGGCCTACGGAAAAATAAATAAAGAAACTATAGTCGAATTTTCAACACGTTTGGGTAATTTTACTTTTCAGCTTTATAAAGACACACCAATACATCGTGCAAACTTTATTTTTTTAGCTAAAAAAGGATATTTTGACACAACCAGTTTTCATAGATTAGTGCCTAATTTTGTGGCTCAATTTGGAAACTCAGACAGAATGACTACAATTAATTTTCGTAATAAGTATAAAAATTATAGATTAAAGCCCGAATTTAGAAAAAACCACAAGCATTTTAGAGGTGCTTTAGCTGTTGCAAGAGATTGGGAATACAACCCTGATAAATTATCAACACCTTTTGAATTTTATATTGTGCAAAGTAAAAAACCGCAACATCATTTAAATTTTGAACATACGGTTATAGGTAAAGTAATAAAAGGAATGCATGTTATTGATAAAATTATTTTAGAAAAAACAGATAAAGACGAATGGCCTTTTAAAGATATTGATATAAAAGTTGTTAGTATTCGGTAAACAGAAAGCGTTCAGTTAAATATGTGTTAAATATTTGGATAAGTCAATTAAATTTCGTTATATTGTGCGTAATTAAAAATAACAGAAAAGATTATGGGAAGACCCGCAACAAGACCAGGAAAATTAAAAGATGGTTTTTATATTGAAATTTTAAAAAAAGGCGCTAAAAAAGGAATTAAATTATTTAGAGAAGACGAAAGGCAAATGTTAATTGCGATTGAAGAATACAAAAAAACAAAAGACATTTTAATATTAGGAGAATCAAAAAATAATAAATTCATTACAAAAAGTAAATTTTTAAAATTAGAAACTACGTAGTAATATTAACATTTAATATAAAGACTGTCTGAAAAGACAGTCTTTTTTTATAATTACTATTCAAATAAATAATTTTGTAAATACAAACCAACCCAAAATACTATATTTGCAAAATCAAAAAATAAACATGACTTTTTTAGAAGAATTAGAACGCAGAAGAACATTTGGTATTATATCACATCCAGATGCAGGAAAGACAACATTAACCGAGAAACTATTGCTTTTTGGTGGCGCAATTAATGAAGCTGGAGCAGTAAAAAGTAATAAAGTTAAAAAAGGCGCTACTTCCGATTTTATGGAAATTGAACGTCAACGTGGTATTTCTGTTGCAACTTCTGTTTTAGCATTTAATTATAAAGAGAAAAAAGTAAATATATTAGATACGCCAGGACATAAAGATTTTGCTGAAGATACATTTAGAACTCTAACAGCAGTCGATAGTGTTATTGTAGTAATTGATGTGGCAAAAGGTGTTGAAGAGCAAACTGAAAAATTAGTTTCAGTTTGTAGAATGCGTAAAATACCCATTATTGTTTTTATTAATAAATTAGATAGAGAAGGTAAAGATGCCTTTGATTTGTTAGATGAGGTAGAGCAGAAGTTAGGCTTAAAAGTTACACCTTTGAGTTTTCCTATCGGAATGGGTTATGATTTTAAAGGAATTTATAATATATGGGATAAAAAACTAAATATTTTTGATGGTGATGTAAAACAAACTATTTCTCAAGGAATAGAATTTACCGATATTAGTAACCCAGAATTAGATACAATAGTAGGAGCGAAGCATGCCAACGATTTACGTGAAGAATTAGAAATGGTCGAAGGCATTTATCCTAAATTCAATTTAGAAAATTATTTAAGTGGCGATTTACAACCTGTATTTTTTGGGTCTGCTTTAAATAATTTTGGAGTTAAAGAATTGTTAGACTGTTTTATTGAAATAGCTCCACAACCACAACCAAAAATGTCAGATATTCGTTTGGTAGATTCCAAAGAAGAAAAAATGACAGGTTTTGTGTTTAAAATTCATGCAAATATGGACCCAAAACATAGAAATAGATTGGCATTTTTAAAAATTGTTTCGGGTACATTTAAACGAAATACGAATTATTTACACGTTAAACTGAATAAAAAAATGAAATTTGCTTCGCCAAATGCATTTTTTGCAGAAAAAAAAGAAATTGTAGAAGAATCTTTTCCTGGTGATATAGTTGGTTTACACGATACAGGAAATTTTAGAATTGGTGATACCTTAACCGAAGGCGAGATTTTAAACTTTAAAGGTGTGCCGAGTTTTTCGCCAGAACATTTTAGGTATATTAATAATGCAGACCCAATGAAATCTAAGCAGTTGGCAAAAGGTATTGACCAATTAATGGATGAAGGTGTTGCACAATTATTTATCTTAAGCCTTAACGGACGAAAAGTAATTGGTACTGTTGGAGCTTTGCAATTTGAAGTAATTCAATATCGTTTAGAACATGAATATGGCGCTAAATGTACCTACGAAAACTTAAACATGCACAAAGTTTGTTGGGTTGAAGCAGAAGATGAAAAAAATAACGAATACAAAGAGTTTTTAAGAATAAAGCAACGTTATTTAGCAAAAGATAAAAAAGGACAATTGGTATTTTTAGCAGATTCAGCCTTTACAATTCAAATGACACAAAGTAAATATCCAACCGTAAAATTACATTTTACAAGTGAATTTTCTTAATTGATTTTATTGTGCTAATTTTTTAAAATTTGAATAAACACATTTTACATAAAGATGTACAAGATTTTATAACTAAAAATCTTAATACAGAAATTACCAAATTGGTTTTAAAAGGTTCGCCTTTTAAAGAGGTTTCTATTCAGCAAATAGCAAAGCAAATTACATCTAAAAATAAGTGTAAAAAAAAGCTGCCAACGTGGTTTAATACAAAAAATATTTATTACCCAGATAAACTAAATATAGAGCAAACATCTTCAGAAATTACTGCAAAATATAAGAGTAAGCTTGTTAAAGGCGAAAACATAATAGATTTAACTGGTGGTTTTGGTGTAGATTGTTTTGCTTTTTCAAAGACTAATAAGCAAGTAACACATTGTGAAATTAATGAATCACTTTCGCTTAAAGCGAAGTATAATTTTCAAAAATTAAAAATAGATAACATAATAACTATTATAGGTAATGGAATTGATTATTTAAAAAATAACAATAAAAATTTCAGTACTATTTATATAGATCCATCACGAAGAGATAGTGTTAAAAAGCGTGTTTTTTTATTAGCAGATTGCACTCCTAATTTGCCAGATAACTTAGCTCTACTATTTAATTATTCAAATATTATTTTAGTAAAAACGGCACCTTTATTAGACGTTAAAGCTGCTATAAATGAGTTGGGTTTTGTAAAAGAAGTACATGTCGTAGCAGTAAATAATGACGTAAAAGAAGTTTTGTATTTATTAGAAAAGGATTTTAATGATGAAATAAATTACAAAACTATAAATTTTGTAAAAGGAGGTAATCAGTTATTTGATTTTAAAATAAAAAGCGAAGAAGCAGGTTATTCATTACCAAAATCATTTTTATACGAACCAAATTCAGCTATTCTAAAATCAGGTGCATTTAATGAAATAAGTGCATTGTTAAAAGTTGATAAATTACATAAACATTCCCATTTATACACATCGGATGTTTTAATTAATTTTCCAGGTAGAATTTTTAGTATAATAAAAGTAATTAAATACAATGCTAAAAAAATAAAAGCGGTATTGAGAATTGAAAAAGCAAATATTACAATCCGTAATTTTCCTGAAACAGTTGCTCAAATCCGAAAAAAAACAAAATTAAAAGATGGCGGAGTTAATTATTTATTTTTTACAACCAATATAGACGAAGAGAAAGTAGTTGTAGTTTGTAAAAAAGCATAATGTTTAATGTCGTATATTTGTATTTAAGTAGCGTGTATTATGAAAAACAATAAGCCAATTATTTTATTTTTAATAAAATTCTTTATCAGTTATTTGATAATGGTAAGTTTGTATTCGTTTTATTTAAATAAAACTCAAGAAAAAAACACTTTATTCTCTTGTTCGCCTATTACAGAAACGGTTGCAAATCAAACAGTTTCTGTGATAAATTTTTTGGGTTATGATGCAAAAACGGTACAGCATCAAAATGAACTGTCTTTAAAAATGTATGTCAATAATAAATACGTTTCACGTGTTATTGAAGGTTGTAATTCGCTTAGTATAATCATATTGTTTTTAGCATTTATTATTGCATTTTCGGGTAAAATTAAAACAACAATTGTTTTCGGAATTGTAGGAGTAATTCTCATTTATATAACCAATGTATTTCGAATTGCAGTTTTATCTATCGGAATATTTGCATATCCAAAAAATCAAGAAATTTTGCATAGTTTGGTGTTTCCTGCAATTATTTACGGTATGGTTTTTTTGCTCTGGGTAATTTGGGTAAATAAATTTTCGAATCTTAAAAAAAACTAAAAATGAATAAGTATTTTAACTATTTACTTTTATTAATTTTGGTCTTTTTACTTGTGTTAGTTCGTGCAATGGCATCAAAATTATTTTATGATCCGTATTTAGAATATTTTAAAAACGACTATTTACACGATGCTTTGCCTGAAATTAAACCGATTAAACTATATGTTAATTTGTTTTATAGATATGTAATAAATGCCAGCATCTCTTTAGGAATTATTTATGCTTTGTTTAAAAAGGAGTTTATAAAATTTAGTTTTCAGTTTTATATTGCTGCTTTTTTCATATTGATTATTGCATTGATTTTAATAATTGAATTTCAGGCTTTTAGCAGTCATTTGCCGTTGTTTTATGTTAGACGATTCTTAATTCATCCTATATTTGTATTGTTATTAATACCTGCTTTTTATTACCAACAGAAACATGCTTAAGTTAAAATTTTCAAAATATAAATTAGAGGCTGGAACCGATGAAGCAGGAAGAGGTTGTTTGGCTGGACCAGTAGTTGCTGCCGCAGTTATTTTACCAGACAATTTTAAGCATCCATTGTTAAATGACTCAAAGCAATTAACAGAAAAGCAGCGTAAAATTTTAAAACCTTTTATCGAAGAAAATGCATTGGCTTTTTCGGTTTCTTTTGTAGATGCTCGAAAAATAGAAGAAATAAATATTTTGCAAGCATCAATTTTAGCAATGCATCAATCTATTGAAACACTTGATATAAAACCTGAATTTATTATTGTTGATGGTAATAAATTTAAAGCGTTAAATAATATTCCGTATAAAACAATTGTAAAAGGAGACGCCAAATATATGAGTATTGCTGCGGCATCTATATTAGCAAAAACATATAGAGATGAATACATGCAAGAAATTGCAAAAGAATTCCCTCATTATTTTTGGACTAAGAATAAAGGTTATCCAACCAAGCAACATCGCAATGGGATAAAAGAATTCGGTATTACTACCTATCATAGAAAAACCTTTAAATTATTACCTACTCAATTAAAGTTAGATTTATAAGCTTAGTTTTCTTCATTAAAATGAACATATTTATGAAGATTGGCATCTTCACAAATAAAAGATAAATTTTTATTGTAAATGGCTTTGTATTCCGTATAGATTTCACCACAATTTACTTCGTTATAATGATTAACAATTACTAATTTACCAGCATCTAAAAAGCTTTGCGCTCCATCTTGTTCCCACCAATTTTTTTCATTGTGGTATGATTCGTATAAAACACCATCAAAACTGGAAGCATTTTCAACTAAATTTTTTGCCATGCATTTCATACCTTTTTCATGAACATAATCACATAATTCTTGGTAATAAGCAATTCCCTCAGCTTCTGTTACTTCAAAACCGTAAGTAGTTCTTAAATCGTTGTCGTAAACCCAATCCATATTATCAAATTCTACCCAATCGCAACCCCAAAGTGCAATTTTATCAATACGAGCTTTCATAATATCAATAATTCCCGTAGTGGTTGTATTTACAAAATATTCATTATTCCATTGTTCCCATGGCGTTGTAACTAAATAGGCTTGCATTTCAGAAAAATCACTTCGATAATTTTCTCCAGTACCAATGCTAATATAAGCGCCAACTTCATTGCCGTTTTCTTTTATGGCAGCTATTGACTCTGTTACATTATCTAAAAAAGGATCTACAAGTACGTAAGCGTTTTTTGCATCGGTAATAATATCAGCTATTTTGTCTGCTTCAAAATTTTCTTGATATGCTTGGTTGTAAACTGCTTTTGCAGTATTTATATTTGTTTCTGGACTTATATTAATTTCTTTTTCGCAAGAAAATAAAAAAACAGTAAGTGCAATGATAATCAGTTGTTTTGTCATAATAGTTGTGATTTATTATTAAACGGTTTTTATTTTAGATTAGTATATTCATCAAATTAAAGTTATGATATAATTCGATATGTTTATGTTATGATATTTTGGGGATTGATATTGTTCCAATTGTTTTTAAGATTATTAGCTCTATCTAAAATTTCGTTTGCTCTATGCTCTAATGATGATATAGTGTCAACTATTTCTGACTTGTCTATTGAAATCCAATAACCTTTAGGATTTTCATTAGATGAACTTAAAATTAAATTACCACTAGCTATGGCGAACTTAATTAAGTTTCTTGTTTTAACTTGATTTCCTCCAGTAGGATATCCTAAACTTTGAGCAATTATATATGCGGTAATTGCATTTTGTCTTCCTGTTGGGATAATGTTAATTAATGAATTGATGTCGTTTTGATTGAACATGTATTTACAATTTATGGTGTTTTCTTCTCAAATATATTAAAAATAAGATGTAAGTTAGTTATTTAAATAATTTTTGTTTTTCTGCCCATTCTGCCCATGAACCATCGTAAATGCTTTTATTGTTTTTTAATATCAATTCACTTGCTAAGTAAACAATACAAGCAGTTATACCAGAACCACAGCTAAAAATTAAATTTTTATGGGCTATTTTTTTAGTGTTAAATAGGTTAAGTAATTCAGTTTTTGATTTGTATTTCCCATTTTGTAAAACATCTTTAAACGGAATGTTTATAGCGTTTGTAATACTTCCGCTTTGCAAGTGTTTTCTGGGTTCTTTTTCTTTACCAGTAAATCGTCCTTTTGAGCGAGCATCGATTAGTAAATATTCTTTAGTTGTTATGTTTGCTATAATGTCATTGTAGAACTTGATGTTGCCAGCTCTAAAATTAGCTTTGAAATCGCCTTTTAAATAAGTTTTTTTTCTGTTTTTTTGATTAGTAGTAAGTCCATTTTTAATCCATTCGGGTAATCCGCCATTTACAACAGATACATTTTTATGACCAAATGTTTTAAACATCCACCAAACTCTTGGGCTTGTGTAGATGCCTAAATTATCATAAACAACAATATGCGATGTGTTGTTTATGCCCAGTTTTATACATTTCTCCTCAAATTGTTTTACTGAAGGAAATGTATTTGGAAACTCACTATTTGTGTCACTAAAATCGTCTTTAATATTAAAAAATCGTGCAAACGGAATAATTTTATTACTAAAAGTAGATTTTTTGCCAGTGGCAGTTGATAGTGGACTTGCATCTAAAATAATTAAATTATCATTAGTTAGATTTTTATTAAGCCATGTTGTCGAAACTAATATGTCTACCATTTTAATTGCGGTTGATTAGATGTGTTGCAAGTAATTTTTTACATTTTTATCAATACGTTGTAGCATGTTATTGGTAGAGCCTTTTTCAAATTTTAAACCTGTAATTTGCCCATATAACTCGATGTATCGATTAGAAATCTCCTTAATTTTGCTATCGTTCATTTTCGGAATTGTTTGTCCGTCTAAACCTTGAAAACCTTTAGAAATTAACCATTGTCTAACAAATTCTTTAGATAGTTGCTTCTGTTTTTCATTGTTGTTTTGCCGTGTTTGATATCCGTCAGCATAAAAATAACGAGAAGAATCTGGTGTATGAATTTCATCAATTAATACAATGTTGCCATCTTTCGTTTTACCAAATTCGTATTTTGTATCAACTAAAATTAAGCCTCTTTTGTTTGCCAATTCCGTACCTCTTTTAAATAGTAATTTGGTGTAATTTTCTAAAATGGCATAATCTTTTTCAGAAACAATACCTTGAGATAAAATATCTTTTTTGCTAATATCTTCATCGTGCGAACCGTTATCTGCTTTTGTTGTAGGTGTAATTATAGCTATGGGGAATTTATCATTTTCTTTCATTCCATTAGGCATAGAAACACCACAAATTTCTCTTTTACCTAATTTATATTCTCTTGCTGCGTGACCAGACAAATAACCACGAATTACCATTTCTACTTTAAAAGGCTCGCAAAAATAACCTACGGCAACATTTGGGTCTGGAGTTGCAAGTAACCAATTAGGCACAATATCGGCAGTTTCTAAAAGCATTTTTGCCGCAATTTGATTTAATATTTGCCCTTTAAATGGTATTTGTTTTGGTAAAACAACATCAAAAGCCGATAGTCTATCTGTAGCAATCATAACCAATATTTCATTGTTAATATTGTAGACTTCTCGTACTTTACCACGATAAACATTTTTTTGATTCGGAAAATTAAAATTGGTATTATTTATTGTATCCATTTGGCTTGGTTAATTATATTGTAATTAATATTATATAACGTTACAAATTAACAAAATAAATTAGTAAAAAGATTAAAAACATTCAATTAAAAATAAAACGGATTGTTAAATAAATGATAAAGCACAGATAACAAAATTATATAAGCAATTAATTTGTTAAATTTGCGGTAAATTATACCACATTGAATAAAACAATTCTTTTTATATTTTTAATCGCTACGAGTTTGTGCTACGGGCAAGAAAAGCAAATAGCAATTAAACATGCCGATTTTTTAGAAACGGATGAAGAAAATTATCCAGATGCAACCATTGCATTAGGTAATGTTTTTATTGAAGTTGATGGCGCTACTTTAAAATGTAAAAAAGCAATTTTATATAATGCAAATAATTATTTACAAGCATTAGGTAAAGTAATTTTAAATCAAGGTGATACAATTATTCAAACAAGTAAATATATTGAATATGATGGTAAAACAAAGCAATCACTTTCTTGGGGAGATGTTGTTTTAAAAGACCAAAGCATGACGCTTAAAACCGACACGCTTCAATTTGATAGAGTTTCGCAACAACTGTATTATAGGCATCATGCAACTATTGAAGACGATACCAATGTTTTAGAAAGTGAAACAGGAAATTATTTTTTAAATGAGAAAAAATTCCAAGCAGAAACCGATGTAATTATTACAAACCCAGAATATGTTTTAAAATCAAAGCATTTAGATTATTTTACAGATACTGGTAAGGCTTATTTGTATGGAAAAACTACTATCAAAGGTAAAGAAAGTTTTATTTATTGTGAAAAAGGCTTTTATGATACCAAAGCAGATGTTTCTCATTTTACCAAAAATGCATATATTTTATATAAAGACAGGCGCATTGATGGCGATAGTTTGTATTATGATAGAAAAAGAGCTTTTGCATCTGCAACTCGAAATATTATAATGACAGATACTATAAATAATACAGTATTAAGAGGTAATTATGCAGAATATTTTAGAGAAAAAGATTCGGCTTTTGTGGTAAAAAGAGCAGTTGCAATAAGTAAAACAGAAAAGGATTCTATTTATATTCATGGCGACACTTTGCTTTTTACAGGTAAACCTGATAAGCGGATTGTTAGAGCTTACCATAATGTTAAATTTTTTAAACCAGATATGAGTGGAAAATGCGATTCTTTACATTCTAATCAAGCAACTGGTTTATTAAAAATGTTTAAAAAGCCAGTTTTATGGACGGAAAACGGTCAAATTACAGGTAAACTAATCCATTTATTGAGCAATCCGAAAACCGAAAAATTAGATAGTTTGAAAGTTTTAGAAGATGCATTTTTAATTCAGAAAGATACTATTGAAGGTTTTAATCAAATTAAAGGCAGAGATATGTATGCTAAATTTGAGAATAACGAAATTAAAACAGTCGATTTTGTGGGTAATGGAGAAACCTTAACATACTTACGTGATGATGAAACAACTGAATTAATGGCTATTGCAATTACTACTTGTAGTAAATTTCATATAAAATTTAAAAATAAAGAAATAAAAGAAATCCGCTATTTAATTAAAGAAGATGGAAAAACATATCCGCCATCTAAATTGCCAGAAAATATTAGAAAATTGAAAAATTTTATATGGCGAGAAAATGAACGTCCAAAAACAAAAGAGGATATTTTTATTAAAGGTATTATTAAAAATAAAGAAGTTAAATTGAGTAAAAAGTCAATTAAAAAGAAACAAAAAGTCATTGAAAAGTAATTTTTTGATAAAGAACCAAATAATTGAGATAGATTGAAATCAGATTTTTTTAAATACCAAGCACAAACTACAAATACACCTTTATCAATTGAGATTTCTCATGCAAAAGGAACTTTTGTTTATGATGTAAATAACAAAAAATATTTAGACTTTATTGCAGGAGTTTCTGCAAATACATTAGGTCACAATAATCCAAAAATAAATGATGCAATAAAAAAACAAGTAGATAAGTATTTACATGTTATGGTTTACGGAGAATTTGTTCAAGAAGCTCCAGTTGCTTTATCTAAATTACTGATTGATAACTTGCCAAGTAATTTTGACCAAGTCTATTTAGTTAATTCTGGTACAGAAGCAACCGAAGGTGCTTTAAAATTGGCTAAACGAGTTACAGGTCGTAGCGAAATGATTGGTGCGAAATTTTCTTATCATGGTAATACGCAAGGCGCCATGAGTGTTTGTGGTGCAGAAGATCAAAATCGTGCTTTTAGACCATTGTTGCCAAATACAAAATTTATCGAATTTAATAATTTTGATAAAATTGCTAAAATAACTACAAAAACAGCTTGTGTTATTTTAGAAACAATTCAAGGTGGCGCAGGGTTTATTGTTCCTGAAAAGGGATATTTAAAAAAGGTAAAAGAGCGCTGTAAAGAAGTTGGCGCTTTGCTGATTTTAGACGAAATACAAAGTGGTATTGGGCGAACAGGAAAATTATTTGAATTTCAAAATCAAAACATGTCGCCAGATATAATTATTACAGGTAAAGGTCTTGGCGGTGGTTTACCTATTGGTGCATTTATTGCATCAAGTAAATTAATGAGTAGTTTAAAAAACAATCCTAAATTGGGTCATATAACAACATTTGGCGGTAATCCATTAATAGCATCATCCGCTTTAGCGACATTAAAAGAAGTTTTAAAGCCAGATTTAATGAGAAATGTGCTAAAAAAAGAAAATCTTTTTCGCGAATTATTAGTACATCCTAAAATAAAAGAAGTTAGAGGTAAAGGCTTAATGCTTGCGATAATTGTTGATGATGCAGATCAGGCAAGTAAGCTTATTTTAAAAGCATTAGATAATGGATTATTACTTTTTTGGTTGCTTTTTGAAAGTAGTGCTGTTAGAATTACGCCACCATTAAATATTTCTATCGATGAAATTAAGCAAGGATGTAAAATTATTTTAAATATTCTTGATGAATAATAGTGTTAAAATTGCCATGCAATAATATGGCTAATTTTATTGCCTTGTTTCATTTCTATAATTTTAAATTGCTTTACGTTTAGTTTCGTTAAAGATTTTTTCATGCTTTTAATCAATTCTTTTTTCGAAACCAAGCTTGTAAACCATTCAAATTGACCTTTGTATTGCGAACTTTGATATAAATAGTTGTGTAAGAAAGCTTTTTCGCCGCCTTTATACCATAATTCATTAGCTGTTCCACTAAAATTTCGTGTAGTACTGTTTATTTTAAGGTTTTTTTGTTTTCTGTTATTTGCTTTTATAGCATCTTCTTTAGATTTGTAAAATGGCGGATTACACATAGAAACTGTAAATTTATCTTGAGGATTTACAATTCCGTTAAGAATATTATTTCCATCAGTTTGTAGTCTAAACTGAATTTTATCGCTTAGATTATTTTCATTAACAATTTTTTGAGCATTTTTAATGGATTTGTCATCAATGTCAGTACCGATAAAATACCAGTTGTAAATTGCGTTTCCAAGTAATGGATAAATGCAAGTTGCACCAGTGCCAATATCTAAAACAGTTACTTTTTTAGTGTTTGGAATTAAATCGGCTAAATAATGAATATAGTCAACCCTACTTGGAATTGGTGGGCAAAGATTGTCATCAGAAAACGCCCAAAAATTAATATTATAATGTTTTTTTAATAAAGCATAATTTAAATTTTTAACTGCTTTAGGCTTTGCAAAATCAATGGTTAAATTGCCGTACTGATTAGTAAAAATAGAATCTTTTAATAAAGGATTAATTACACTTAATTTTTCTAAATCGTATTTGTTGTTATGAATATTATTTTTGTGCATTGTTGTTATGTTTTATTAAGGCTAATTAAGTTTGATTGCACATAATATGAACACAAAAGTACTAAATTGTTTGGTTGAAAAAAGCATCATTTTTTTTAACTTGTTAAAATAGCATATATTTGAATGAATATTTACAGAAATAGATAGATGAAAAAATCAATTATTGCCTTAATTATTATCCTTGTTGTGTCAAGTTGCAACGGTAAAAAAGAAACCAATAATCTTATTAAAAAAGACGTTGTACAAGTTAAAAAAAACAAAAAAGAAATAATAGAAGGTAATTTAGAAAAAAAAGCGGTGCCTGAAAAAGATACTACTGTCATAACAAAAATTAACGTTCATGAACAAAAAATCGTTAAGGATAAAGAAATAGTAATAAAGTCGAAAAATATTGAAAAAGCGAAGGTGGTTGTAAAAAAAAATGCAAGTAGTAAACCGAAAATATATAGTTTTAGAAAGTATAATCACGTTACTAAGTTTTATGAAAAGTTATCTGTAGACGCAACAAGAGTATGTATGGAGCAAAATGTTCCGCCAGCAGCATTGTTAGCGATTGCAGGTTTAGAATCAGGTTGGAATAAGGGTTATATAGGTCAAATTACAGGTAATATTTTAAGTTTAGGTTCAAGTAAAAGAAGAGGCGATATAAGGTTGCCAGCATTGTATTTGCCAAGGTTGAAAAAAGACAAACGCATTTTATTCGATTCGTTAGAAATAGCTTCGATAGATAAAAGTAAATATTATATGGAACAACGTCCGTCAAGCTTAAAAAAAGATTATAGGCCATCGCCTTGGGCAGGAACAAAATTTAGATTAGGTTATTTAGAACATCATCCAGAGGCAAAAGCAAAAGCGCATGCGCAAAATGTAACAGATTTTGTTACTGTTTTTATATCGAGAACCAGTAAAATAAGTGCTTATCGTAAAACACGAGCTGCAATGGATGCTTTGGTTAAAAAACATGGTAAAAAAATATTGCTGAAAGAAAGTACGGCAATTCAATTTATTAACGGAATTGGCGGTAAAAAAAACTCATATAATTTTAGAAAAACTTGGCCAATTAAAGTCGTGAGAATTATGCATAAAGCAGGTTTAGTTTCTTTAACAGATGCTATTTATAATGGTAAAACCTTTAAAGAAAGCTGGTAAGTAATTTAAGATGTTGTAAAGTGTTTATAAAAAAACATTATTCTTGGTTAGATTTTTTAATAAGTGCTTTTAATTCTTTTAAGCGGAGTTTATTCTGTTCTTTTTTTAGCTTTACTCGATTTTTTTTTTGATTAAGGAGTTTGCTATGCTTTGCTTTGTTAGTGCCATTTTTTGCTTTTCCTTTTTTACTCATGATAATTTGATATCTTTTTAAATACTTTATAAATTTAAAAAGCTCGCAACCTATTGATTGCGAGCTTTTTTGGGTGGAAGATGGGATTCGAACCCACGACCCTCGGTACCACAAACCGATGCTCTAACCAACTGAGCTACAACCACCATTTTTGTTTTTAGTTCTTCTCATGAACAGCAAATATCATTTGCGAGTGCAAATTTAAACTTTTTATTATTTATAACAAGGAAAAATTAAATTAATTTATCTAAATTTTTAATGGCAATTGGTCGTTCTACAGTAAAACCCTCAGCATATAAGGCGCCTATTAATCGGCCTAAGTCTTGTGCTCGATAATTTATACTATCAATAAAATTTTTACTTGTAATAGGAGAAATGGGTTCTTTACTATCAGGATTGTAAAATTGAGAGCCATATGCTTTAACGGCTTTTATTTTAATGTCAATAAAATCCGATACATCTACAACAAAATCGGGTTTAATCGTGTTCCATTGAATGTAATGATATACGTGTTTTGGTCGCCACTTTTCTTGAGGTTTACCATCTAAAAATGTTTCTATTTTGCGCAAACCAGAAAGAAACGCAGCATCGCTTACAAGTTTACTGCCTTTTGCGTGGTCAATATGTCTATCTTCAATGGCATTGCAAAGAATAATATCTGGTTGGTGTTTTCTAATAATTTCAATTACTTTTAATTGATGTTCTTTGTCATTAATAAAAAAACCATCAGCAAAAGCTAAATTTTCACGACTACTTAAACCTAAAATTTTTGCAGCAGCCAAAGCTTCTTTATCTCTAATTTCAGCAGAACCTCTTGTACCTAATTCGCCACGAGTTAAATCTAAAACGCCTACTTTTTTACCTAAAGATATCTCTTTAG
Source organism: Flavobacteriaceae bacterium (assembly GCA_026988075.1). Lineage (GTDB taxonomy): Bacteria > Bacteroidota > Bacteroidia > Flavobacteriales > Flavobacteriaceae > S010-17. The sequence continues at coordinate 9,782 of JALSLZ010000171.1, read as the reverse complement.
CAATAGTTGCTCCACAGCCTAATTCAATATCGTCTGGATGTGCTCCAATGGCAAGAATGTCTAATTTCATACAGCAAAAATGCGCAATTTAATTATGAAATGCAAATATTGATTATTGTTTGCTCTTTTTCGATTGAATATAATTGGTTTGTGTAAAATTTATAGAATAGAGCTGAAATGATTTGCGTTAACAATATATTTTTTACAATTCTCTATTCTCAATTCCTTAATATAAAAATGTTAAAAATTGTTAAACAAAGTTAATTAGCGTTAATGATTGGTGTTCAATACAATTTTTTAATAATTTTGGGTTAAATATATAGAATACGAATGTTTAATTAAATTTTAAAAAAAAATGAAAAAAATATTTACATTAGTTTTGGCATCATTAATTGGAGGCGCTGTTGCTTTAGTTTTATACACTTCATTTATTAATGAAAAAGAAGAAAAATTAACAAATAAACTTGTTGCAAATGCCAATATTGTTAAAACCAGTAATCTGTCTGGAGTTAATTTTGCGCCAGAAAACGCATTAGATTTTACAAAAGCGGCAAAAGAAAGTGTTGATGCAGTTGTACATGTTAAAAATACTTCGGTTAAAACGGTTAGAGATCCTTATGCAGAACTTTATTATGGAAGAGGTTATGGAGCAAAAAAATATGCGCAAGTTGGTACTGGTTCAGGAGTAATTATTTCTTCTGATGGTTATATTGTTACAAATAATCATGTTGTAAAAGGCGCTACAGAAATAGTAATCACCTTAAATAATAAAAAAACCTATAAGGCAAAATTAATTGGTAAAGATCAAAATAATGATATTGCTTTGATTAAAATAGAAGCAAATGATTTGCCATTTATGACTTTTGCAAATTCGGATAATGTTTTAGTTGGCGAATGGGTTTTAGCAGTTGGTAATCCGTATAATTTAACGTCAACAGTTACAGCAGGTATTGTTAGTGCAAAAGGTAGAGATTTAGAAGGTAATAAGAATATGGAATCTTTTATTCAAACTGATGCAGCAGTAAACCCAGGTAATAGTGGTGGAGCATTGGTAAATACACGAGGAGAATTAATAGGTATTAATACCGCAATTTCTTCAAAAACAGGTTCGTTTATTGGTTATTCATTTGCTGTGCCAAGTAATATCGCAAAAAAAGTAATTGATGATTTGTTGGTTTATGGAAATGTACAAGAGGTAGAACTTGGTATTTCTGGAGGCGAAATGAATGCTAATTTATCAAAACATTATGACATTTCAATTTCTGAAGGGTTTTATGTAGGTGGTGTAAATGAAAATTCTGGGGCAGAAAAAGCAGGAATACAAGCTGGAGATGTAATAACAAAAATTGATAATGTAAAAATAGCTTCGTATGCTGATTTAACTGGTTTTTTACGTTCTAAAGAGCCAAACGATGTTGTAAATGTTACTTTGTTACGAGATGATTCTGAAATTAGTTTAGATGTGGTTTTGTCTAAAAAAGAACTGTTAAAATCTAAATTAGGGTTTAGATTAGAAGGATTGTCAGTTAAAGAATTAGAAAATTATAAAATAAGTAATGGTGTAAAAATTACAAATATTACAAACGAAAATTTAATCAATTACGGTGTGAAAGATGGTTATATAATAACATCTGTTAATGATGTTGCGGTTAGTTCTGCAAAAGATGTAGAGCAATTAATAGCTGATTATTTAGGTAAATATGTAGTGCGAATTGAAATGATTAATTTAAAAGGAGAAAGAGAAAGGTATGTTTTTAGATAGATAATTAGGTAGCATTAAACTGCTATAATGTTTATTAACTAATGAAAGTAGTAAAATAAAGTGTTAAAAAACATGTTGACAAAACATGTTTTTTTTCGTTAATAAACCTTTGTAGCAGTCTGTTTTTGATTAAATTTGCAAAAAGAACAAATTACCATTCAATTTTTTAATCTTTTAATTAAAATAAAAATGTCAATAGAACACAATTACGAAAAAGAATTATCCTTTCAAACTGATCGTAGACGAGCTACGGTAGAATTTATTAAAAACGTTTCAGATTTATGGTTTGATAAGTCAACGGAGTTGGTTATGTTTAGAAACCAATTAATAAACCGAAATGTTAGCGAAATATTAAATTTATTAGAATACTCAAGTAAATTTGTTCAAAAACCGATTTCGATTTTTGATGCATTAGAAATTTCAAGAGCCATTTTAAAATTAGAAATCCCACCTTCAAAATTAGATATTGGTAAGTTGTCATTTGAATACCATTTAGATGAAGGTAAATCGGATAATGTTTTGGAATTTGTAAAAGAAAGATTGAAAGACGCATATTCTTCAGATGATTTTCAACCAAAAGATGTTGTTCTGTATGGTTTTGGGAGAATTGGAAGGTTGGTTGCCAGAGAGTTGATGTCAAAAGCAGGTAAAGGAAAACAAATGAGGTTACGTGCTATTGTTACTCGTGGCGAATTAACGCCAGTTATTTTAGAAAAAAGAGCGGCTTTATTGAGAAACGATTCAGTTCATGGTGATTTTTCGGGTGTAGTACAAACTGATTTTGAACGCAGTGCACTTATAATTAATGGTACTACTGTTTATATGATTCAAGCACAACAGCCAGAAGATATTGATTATACAAAATACGGTATTAATAATTCGTTAGTAATTGATAATACAGGTGCATTTAGAGATAAAGAAGCCTTGCAAAGACATCTTAATTGTAAAGGTGTAGATAAAGTATTATTAACTGCTCCAGGAAAAGGAATTCCGAATATTGTTTACGGTGTAAATCATAAAAAGAGCAACCCTGATGAAGTTAGTATTTTTTCAGCAGCATCTTGTACTACAAATGCAATTGCACCAGTTTTAAATGTAATTGAAGATAGTTTTGGCTTAGAAAGTGGGCATTTAGAAACTATTCATGCCTATACAAACGATCAAAATTTGGTAGATAATATGCATAAAAAATACCGTAGAGGTAGAGCTGCTGGTTTAAATATGGTAATTACCGAAACTGGTGCAGGTAAAGCTGTGTCTAAAGTAATACCAAGCTTAGAAAGTAAACTTACGTCAAATGCTATTCGTGTACCAGTACCAAATGGTTCGTTAGCCATTTTGAATCTACGATTAGAAAAGCCAGCAAGTGTTGAAGCTATAAATTCAGTAATGAGAAAATATGCTTTAGAAGGTAATTTGGTAGAGCAATTAAAATATGCAATGAGTCACGAATTGGTTTCGAGTGATATTGTTGGGTCTCCAGCACCTTCAATTTTTGATAGTAAAGCAACAATTTCTACCGAAGACGGAAAAAACGTAGTGTTGTACGTTTGGTACGACAATGAATATGGCTATTCTCATCAAGTAATAAGATTGGCTAAATATGTTGCTAAAGTAAGAAGATATACCTATTACTAAAATATAATTTAAATATTTATAATTGAATTCAATATTAGCAGATATAAAAAAAGGTAACCTCAAGCCCATTTATTTTTTAATGGGTGAAGAGGCATATTTTATTGATAAAATATCTGATTATATTGAGAAAAATGTTTTGTCAGAAGACGAAAAAGGCTTTAATCAAATGGTTCTTTACGGAAGAGATGTTGCTGTAGAAGAAATCATATCTAATGCAAAGCGTTTCCCTATGATGGCAGAAAAGCAAGTGATTATTGTTAAGGAAGCTCAAGATTTGTCAAGAACAATAGAAAAATTGATAAGCTATGTTGAAAATCCACAGCCAACAACAGTTTTAGTCATTAATTACAAATATAAAAAATTAGATGCTCGAAAAAAATTAGCAAAAACAATAAAAAAGAAAGGTTTTGTATTGTTTGAAAGTAAAAAAATGTACGAGAATCAAATAGGTGATTTTATTAGAAAAAACTTATCATCTAAAGATTATAAAATAGAACCCAAAGCGGTAATGATGCTGGTTGAATTTTTAGGAACTGACTTAAGTAAAATTAATAATGAGCTTAATAAATTAATGATAGTTCTTTCAAATGAAACCGTTATAAGTCCGCAAGATATTGAAACCAATATAGGTATTAGTAAAGATTACAATAATTTTGAATTGCGAAAAGCAATTAGTAAAAAGCAAATTGTAAAAGCAAATAAAATTATTAATTATTTTAAAGAAAACGAACGTGCAAATCCATTAGTGGTAACAATTTCTTTATTGAATGATTTGTTTACAAAATTATTGTTATTACATGGTTTGTCTGATAAATCGCAAAATAATGTAGCGAGAAAATTAGGTGTTAATCCTTTTTTTGTGACAGAATATTTTGATGCTTCTAAAAATTATCCCATGCGAAAAGTATCGCAAATTATATCAATGCTTCATGAAGCAGATATGAAAAGTAAAGGTGTTGGCGCAAGTCTTTATGCTAAAGATGATATTTTAAAAGAATTGCTTTTTAAAATAATGCATTAGTTGTTTAATATTTTGATTGTTAGTGTGTTGTTTGTAGAGTAATTTTAGACTTTAACATTTAACATTTAACATTTAACATTTAACATCTAACATCTAACATCTAACATCTTGTGTTTTTTTACAGTATTCATGGTAGAATTGATAAATAATTACTATATTTGTACTATTGTTAATGATAAATTACGAATCCCTCAATCCCTATAACTCAATTATAAAATACAATATTATGATTATTCCATCTAAAGACCATGTAGAATGGCATGAACTGCTATCGGGAAAGTTAAATGTTCAGCTGAAGAATTTTTTCTTTCAGATGAAAATTACACAAGTAAAAAATCAAATTCAGAAAGGAACAATATCTATTGAAACTGCAATAGATGATTTGTATGCATTGTGTACTAAATTTAGTAAAGCAAAAAACATGGCTGAAGATATAAAAAGTATTTTTGGAGATGATTATTTAGAAAAACCAGTAGTTAAGATTGAAGAACAAAATGCTGATGCGCCTATTCAAGAAGATCTGCAAGCAAAAGATTTGATGACTTTATTTAAATTAGAAAAAGAAGTTGAGTTTTATAAAAAATCTGTAGATCAAAAAGAAAAAGAGATACAAGAAAAAAATAAGCTTATTATTACCTTACAAGAAGATAATATATATTTAAGGAAGAAAAATACAGCATTGTACGAAGTGGTTCAGAAAATAGATGAAATAGAAAGTCAAGTTGAAGGTCAAGCTGAAAAGCAAGCTGAAAAACAAGAAAAAGAAAGTTGGTCATTTTTTAATATTTTTAAAAGTAATAAATAATGGAAAGTAAATTATATACATTTGAAGAAGTCGTAGCTTTTATAAAACAAGGGTTTGTTTTGAGTTTAGCTGGAGACGAAAGAGTATTAAAAGAGCTTCCTCTTGGAAATTGGGTTGCAGGAACGATACCTTATTTTATGGATAGTGATGTTGGAAAATTTAATCAAAATTTAATTTTTGTAAATGAAATTAAAACGTATAATGAAGATTACAGAATGTGCTTTTATGATGAAAATACGATTACTCAAATAGTAGAAGATTCTTATAAAAATGGTTATACGCTATTAATTATACCACCATTTCAAAAAGTACACGAAGAATATAGTGTTCAGGCAGAAGATATTAATGGTTTGTACGACAATCCAATTGTTGGTTGGATTGCAGGAATGGACTTGAGTTCTAAAGATACACCTAAGACTTATTTTGGTCAAACAGGAGAAATATTCGAAGACAAAGCGGTTGCTATTCATGTTAAATTGCCAGAAAATATGTTTGCTCAAATTGATATTGTAAATATCTTTCAACCAGAAGTTTCAAACGATGAGATTAAATTTTACAATAATAGCTTTAATGTTATAAATTGTATGATAAATGGAAAGGATGCAAATTTAGCAAAATATATTGAAGATAATAAAATAGATACTAAATTACCTTTAATAGCAGACTACTCAGGTGCTTCTATTAATGTGAGTATAAAAGAGGTTAATGCTGAAAAAGGAGAGGTGAGTTTCTTTGCGCCAGTTTTTCAAAGTAAATCTTACAAATTCCCTAAAAATCTACCAAACTACATTGGTGAATTTGATGAAAAAACAAAAAGCTTAAGTGCTGATAATGAATTTTCATGTAACTGTATTTTAAACTATTTATACGGAGAATTAGAGGGAAAAAAAATAAATAATGTAAAAGGACCTATTACATTTGGCGAAATAGGCTATCAATTGTTAAATCAAACATTGGTAGTGTTAAATGTAGAAGAGTTTTAATGAAGTGTAATTTTTTTTGACTATGAATAACAATTTAAAACAGTTGGTAGATGAATTTGGTATCGTCTTAGGCGAGGCACTACTTTCTTGTGATTTGTGGGAAAAGAAAAGCTTATTATCTATTGCAGGGATTAATCATAATGCAGAATTTTCTTCCAGAATAGGAAAAGTAATGCTGAACTTAGAAGAGAATATTGAAATTTTAGGCTTACCGCCAGTTGGTAAATACCATTTTGTAGATTTAGAAATGAATGCACTTTTATTAATGGTTAATCTTGGAGATGTACATGTTTTAGGATGTTTAATAGATAAGTCAAAAGTGGTTTATGGTACATTATTACATATGATTATTCCAAATATCATTGCTACTTATAATGAAATTGAATTGTGATTTTTTTAATAAGTGTAAAATGATTGCGTGTTGTAGTCAATCATTGTAGTATCGTTTTTTAGATAAAAACAATCATATCAATTTCAAAATTATTGTATTCTAAAGTTGGTATGATTGTTGAAGTTGTTAATATGTGTTTTTTACAAGTTTCTATGTGATTTTTTTTTAGTAATTTTGTAGATTATATTATGTATATTAAAACAATCATAAATGAAAAACAATACTGAGATTTCAGATAGTGTTCTTGATTTGGTAGGTAATACACCATTAGTAAGATTAAATAAAGTAACAGCTAATTTAGAAGGAAATTTTTATGCTAAAATAGAATCATTCAATCCAGGTGATTCTGTAAAAGATAGAATTGCTTTATATATTGTTGAACGAGCAGAGCAAGAAGGTAAATTAAAGCCAGGAGATACAATTATTGAAACAACATCTGGTAATACAGGTTTTAGTTTGGCAATGGTTGGTGCAGTAAAAGGGTATAAAGTAGTTTTGGCAGTAAAAGACAAAGCAACTGAAGATAAAATTAATATGCTAAGAACTTTAGGTGCAAAAGTTTATGTCTGTCCTTCAGAAGTAGCAGCTGATGATCCAAGGTCTTATTACGAAGTAGCAAAAAAACTACACAAAGAAACTCCAAACTCAATTTATATAAATCAATATTTTAATGCGTTAAATACGACAGCACATTATTTTTCTTCAGGGGTAGAAATTTGGGAACAAACAAAAGGTAAGGTAACACATGTTGTTGCTGCAAGTGCAACAGGTGGAACCATTTCTGGAATAGCAAGATATTTGAAAGAAAAAAACCCACAAATTAAAATTTTAGGGGTTGATGCCTATGGATCAGGATTACAAAAGTACCATGAAACGGGTATTTTTGATAAAAATGAAATTTTCCCTTACAGAATAGAAGGTTTGGGTAAAAACTTAGTACCTACAGCAATGGATTTTAATTTAATTGATAAATTCATGAAAGTAACTGATGAAAACGCAGCATATAGAGGTAGAGAATTAGCGCTACAAGAAGGTATGTTTGTAGGTTACACAAGTGGAGCAGCTTTAGAAGCTGTTAATTTATACGCAGACGAAGGTTATTTTGATAAAAATTCTCATGTTGTTGTAATATTTCCTGATTCTGGTTCAAGATATATGGGTAAAATATATTCCGATCAATGGATGAAAGCACAAGGATTTACAGAAATATTTGAAAAACCTTTAGCAGAAGTGCAATACGTAAAGTAAATATTGTAAGTTTTTTAATGAATCAATTATTTCTGATACTAATTTTTGATGTTATGTTTTGCATTTTAACCGTGAATGATTCGTATTAACGTTAAAAACGCAAATTTTATTTGACTAATTTGCTTTAAATCATAGAAAGTATTAATTGCTGTAAAAAAGAAATTTGCTACATTAATGATATTTCATTAAAATATATTATTTTTGTAATCAAAATCCCTTAAAATATATTTTATGAAACACTTTTTAGTATTCATTGTAATTGTAAGTTTATCAAGTATTAATTGTAATTCCCAAACATATTATGGTTTTAAAGTAGGTGCAAATTTATCTAACATCTATGGCGATAATAGTTTTAGTGGTATAAAACCAGCAATGCATGTAGGCGCAGTTGCCGAAATTGCCTTATCAGATTTTTTTTCATTGCAACCTGAATTACTTTATTCTATGCAAGGTTCGCAAACAGGCTCTTATCAAAATAACGACAACCCTGAATTGCCATATTATATGGAAGATGTAAAAACAGGTTCGTTTAAAAACAACAATCACTATGTTATTTTGCCAATTATGGTACGTTATTTTGTAACGGATATGATAAGTATTGATGCTGGACCACAAGTTGGATATTTGCTATTTGCTAAAAAAAGTGATGGAAAATACGAATGGACAGACACTAAAGACTCTATGAATACATTTGATTATGGTATAAATTTAGGAGCAAGTTATGAATTTGATAATGGTATGAATGTTAATTTACGTTATAGTTACGGATTAGCCAATATATATAAAACAGAAAACGATATCACTTTAAAAGGTAATAACGCTGTTGCGCAAATTTCTTTAGGCTATAAATTCTATTAGGATATATTCTGTTGTCTATTTAAAACGCCCTTTATTTGTATTACAAATAAAGGGCGTTTTTTAGATAGAGTTTGTTGTGAGTATTTGTTTTACCAATTCAACATCAAAACACGCTATAAATTATTTGTCTTTTCACGTTTTTTCGCACTTAAAATTTCAACTATAGCTATTGCGATGCTTAAAATTTGAAGATTGTAAAACATAAAATATTTCAAATTTATTTAGTGCATTTCAAAATTTAATTGTGTTAAGAAAAGTCCTTGTCATTTTAATTACAAGGACTTTTTTATAGGATAAAAAGAGTAAAATTAATCCACTAAAACCCAAGTTCCTTTTTCTAATAAAGGTATAGCTTGTTTGTACTTAACGGTTTTGCTTTCACCATTCATTACATTTCTAATTTCAACTCGATCATTTCTTCCAATCTTTTTTTCGGTTCTAACAATTGTTTCTGTAATTTGTGGTTGTTCAGGTTGATTGGTTTGCATATTTTCGGCAGGGTTATTAAACTCTGCTTTTGATAACTTTACTTTTTCACGTTGTCTTTCTTTTGCTTCGCTTACTTGATTTGGGTTTTGATTTGGTAATTCTCCTTTTAATAAAAACGAAAGTACTTCTTTATTAATATCGTTAAGCATTGCTGTAAAAAGCTTAAATGATTCAAATTTATAAATTAATAAAGGGTCTTTTTGCTCATATTGGGCATTTTGAACCGAAGTTTTTAAATCATCCATTCTACGTAAATGATTTTTCCAAGCTTCGTCAATAATTGATAAAGAAACATTTTTTTCAAAATCAGTTATTAAAACTTTCCCTTCACTTTCGTAAGCTTCTTTTAAGTTTGTAACAACTTGAATTGTTTTTGTGCCATCGGTAAACGGAACTACAATTCTTTCGTATTGATCGCCTTGAGTTTCGTAAACATTTTTAATAACAGGATATGCAGCAATCGCATTTCTTTTGATTTTTTCTTGGTAATGTTTGTATACAACATCGTATAAAGTATCAGTTAATTCTTCATTTGTTTTTGATTTGAATTCTGCTTCTGTAAAAGGAGATTCAGTTGATGAAAAACG
>JALSLZ010000170.1 GCA_026988075.1 Flavobacteriaceae bacterium | reverse complement strand
TTTATTTTTTGATGCTTTCAATTTACTCATTAAAAGAGCCAAAGAATCAAATTCATGGTTTACTGATGATAATGTTTTGTTTGCTATTGAGAATTGGAGTAAATTATTGACTCCAGAAAATTTAAAGAAATGGGTTTCTAAATATGATATAACAAACAAACCAAGTAAAAAAATTGCTGTAATTATGGCAGGAAACATTCCGCTAGTTGGTTTTCATGATTTTTTAACTGTCTTAATTTCTGGTCATACGTTAATAGCTAAACAATCTTCAAACGATAAGTTTTTACTGCCAATGATTGCTAAATATTTAGAACATGTTGAGCCTGAATTTAAAGGAAAAATTAATTTTACTGAAAAATTAGAAAATTTTGATGCCGTAATTGCAACTGGTAGTAACAATACTGCTCGATATTTTGATTATTATTTTGGTAAATATCCACACATTATTAGAAAAAACAGAAATGCAGTAGCTGTACTTACTGGTAACGAAACAAAAGAAGAATTAGAAAAATTAGGTAATGATATTTTTAGATATTACGGATTAGGTTGTAGAAATGTTGCAAAAATATTCATACCAAAAAATTACAATTTCGATAATTTTTTTAGGGCAATATACAAATTTAAAGATGTTCTTAATTATGAAAAATATGAAAATAATTACACCTATAATAAAGCAGTTTACTTAATGAGTCTTTTTAAATTACAAGAAAACGGTTTTTTAATGCTTAAAGAAGATAAAAGCTACTCCTCGCCTATTTCTTCATTATTTTATGAATACTATACTAATTTAGAACAGCTAAAGACTAAGTTAATTACAGAAAAAGAAAACATACAAGTAATTGTAAGTAATATAAACATAAACGAATCGGTTAGGTTTGGCGAAACACAAAAGCCTCAATTACATCAATATGCAGATGGCGTTGATACTTTAAATTTTTTAATAAATTTATAGCTTATCTTTGTGCTTATCCTTGTTGTCTTTTTTAGGAGATAATTTGATTGCCAAATAAACAAAACCAACAATTAAATGCAATAATACAATTGCAAAAATTACATAATACCAAAAATTAGAATTAGACATAAAATAAATTTAATACAAAAATAAACAATCTAAAATTAAAAAAAATGAAAACCACGCTATTTACACTTGTACTATCTTTCAGTTTATTAATGATTTCATGTAAAAAAGAAACTAAAGCAATAACCAATGATACTATTGAAACATTAAAAAATAACGAAGGAAACCATTGTTTTTTATACATTATGGAAAACACTTACGAAGTAGAAGGTAAAAAAATAACAGATAAAGATTACATTAGTATCAATCTTAAAATCGAGAATTCAAATGTCAATGGTAGTTACAAAGTAACTTCTAAAGAAGGTATTGTTAGTGATGGCGATTTTAGTGGAAGTATTGAAAAAAATATTATCACAGGTATTCAAACCTATAAAAGCAACGGTAAAGTTTTAAAAGATGAAATGGTTTTTAAAATGGATTCCATTCAAATATCGATACTTGGAGGCGAAAAAAAATTAATCGATGGTGTAAATATGTTTGTTGATAAATCAAAAAGTGATTATATGATGCAACTACCAAGAGTTGAATGTAAATAATATTTTTTTGGAATACTTTTTGCTTTCCTTTATACTAAACTAAATATAATTAAGTTTAATTAAAGTAAATACAATTTTTCTATGAAAAAAATATTTTTAATAATTGTTTTAAGTTTAGCTTTTACAACTGTTTTTTCTCAAGTAAATCAGTTTGATGCAAATAATAAGCGTCATGGTAAGTGGATTAAGAAATTTAAAAATGGCAACATTCGCTATCAAGGAAATTTTGATCACGGCAAAGAAATTGGTGTTTTTAAATTTTATTCCTTAGCATCGCCTAAACAACCTTTAATTATTAAAACTTTTAATACTGAAAATAACATTGCTCACGCTCAATTTTTTGATACTGCATATAAAAGATTAATTAGCGAAGGAGACATGCAAGGCAAAAACAGAATTGGAAAATGGCTTTATTATCATAACGATGGTATTACTGTTATGCAAGAAGAAAATTACATTAATGGAGTGTTAGATGGCAAATACACTACCTTTTTTAAAAATAAGAAACCTACTATTGAGACTAATTATAAAAACGGAAAACTACATGGTAGTTACAAAAGATATTCCATTCAAGGTGTTGTTTACCAAGACCTACACTACAAAAACGGAAAATTAGACGGTTTGGCTATTTATCACAATAGATTAACTGGTCAAATTATTAAAAAGGGCAAGTACCTTAATGATAATAAAGTTGGTGTTTGGGAATTTTATTTTGAAGGAGAATTGTCTTCAACAAAAAACTATTCGCCAAAAAAAAAATAACCTTATTTGAATTTTACGCAAAATAAAACTTCAAATTTATAATCATAATTCACATTAAAAAAGCGCTGAATAATTCCCGCTTTTTATATTGACTATCAATCTTAATCTTTATTGTAATAATAAAAGGGTTATTTTCCCCTTGTTTGACAATTGAATATCGCCTTATATTTGCAGTATCCGCAGATTGTGGGAAAATTGCTATAACACTTAAAAAAAATAGTTGTTAGTTGGCTACTATCGAATCAATAAAATGAGGATATAGTAGCTTTTTTTTGAAGTAATTTTAAGTTATGCAACCAATCCAAATAAAATCGTTCTAACGTATTCGTAGTCTATTTTAATATCACATTAAAATATGAATTAAAAAGCTAATCTTCAGGAAAAGTAATGTGTTGATACGCTCCAATATCTGAATTATTTGTAGTTCTATCAACACCTAAAATATCTTTTTGCAGTAAAAAATCAGACAATACAGAAACGTCTGCTTTGTTATTTGCAAAGGAATCATCACCAATAATTAAATTAATTGGATCTTCTGAATTGTTTGTATTTAAAAAATTTGCATTTTCATTAAAAAAATTAGTAGTATATAAATTTGTATTTGAAAAATCATACAAGACTTCATCTTCAAAATCATTTAAAGCATCATCAAATTTTAATAAGCAATTTTTAAAATTAAAATTAAACACATTATCACTATCGGCATTATCTAATGCGAATTCTATGTTTTGATTTCCATCAATAATACAATTGGTAAAATGAGCATCTAAACTAGCAACGTATACGGCTGTTTCTGTTTCAAAACTGTCGTTTATACTTAATGTAGGGCTTTGTCTGCTTGAACTATGCCAATAATTTGCAATGGTACAATGTGTAAAATCATACCATCCACCTAAAAATATTGCCACAGACGATTCTCCATTATTTGATATTACCGAGTTTTTAACTGTAACTTTGGCATTTCTTGCAAACAAACCAAAACTGGTTGTATTGTAAATTTGTGAATTGTTTAATTTTAATGTTTGTGTAGAATTATCTGAATCTACCAGTAAACCTATAGTTGCATTTTTAATTGTTGCATAATTTATTTCGTTGTCACTACTTTCATTCATCAACCAAATTGTGCCCCATTGCCCAGCAATTTCATTAAAACTTTCTTCTAATCTATCGCCTTGAAAAATTACTTGATTTTCTAATGCTTCGGTTGTCGAAAGTGTTCCATTAACAATTAACTTAGCGCCATTCTGAATTATTAGACCTGAATTTTGATGAAAATACAATCTTGTTCCTGCTTCAATGGTTAAAGTTTTACCTTCTGGCACACCAACATAATTATATATTAAGTAGGGTTTATCATTAGACCAAGTTGTGTTTTCGGTAAGATTTGTTCCTCTAATTACTACATTATCATCAGGATTATCAGCCTCTTGCAAAAGAATATCTTCATAAACAAAACCTTCATCAATTGCAGTTCTGTTTGGTCTTATTAAATGAACATCTAAAACCAAAGACTCCAATTCCACTTTTTGTTCATTTGCACCTGAATCGAATAATACTTTATCTCGATACATAAAATCTACATCGGTTACTTGATCAAAAGCTACGGTTACTTCGCTAAAAACAAAAATACTATCCTTAGCCAGAATAGTTACATTTTCGAATGATTTCCCATTAATTCCGTCAACATTAAGTCTATAAAACGAATTTTCTCCTCGTTCTAAGCCAATTTGTGGTATTGTAATATCTTTATTGCTATTATTTTTTACTGTAAACCTGCGTGTACTTGAGCTTATGTTGTCAAAAACTCTATTAAAAAATATAGTGTCTTGCGAAAAACTTAAATTACCAGTACTTAAACTGGTTGTAAAATCTTTTCTACAAGAACTAAGAGTAACAATAATCAAGGTAATAATTATAAAATATAGAAAACGCATTTTTTTGTATTTAATCTTTAAAATAAAACGATGTCAATTATTTTTTATTGCTTTTTAGTATATTTGATTTCGAATAATTTATTCCATTTTTTACCTGTAACAAACAATCTATCATTCTCAGCATCGTAAGCAATACCATTTAATACATTATCATCACCACTTTGACCAGCTTTAGATTGTAAACCATTTAAATCTAAAACACCATCGATTGCTCCATTTTTAGGGTTTACAATTAATACGGAATTATTTTGCCAAACATTTGCAAAAATCTCCCCTTTTATAAATTCCAATTCATTTAATTTTTCAACTTTACGTTTATTTGTACAGGTTTCAATAAAATATTCTTCTTTGTGTGTTGTTGGATTAAGAAACCACATTCTTGAAGTTCCGTCTGTTTTTATTAAATGGGTGTTATTGTGTGCTAAACCCCAACCTTCAAAACTTTTGCCATAGCTAAATGATTTTTCGAATTTGAATTTTTCTAAATCGTATATGAAACCTTCATTTTTTTGCCATGTTAGCTGATATATTTTATTATTCATTATAGTCATTCCTTCTGCAAAATACTTAGCTTCTAAATCAATTTTTTCTAAAACTTTACCTGTTTCTAATGCTACTTTTCGTAAAGATGATTCTTTGTGCAAACCTGTACTTTCGTATAAAAAACCGTTGTGATATTCTAAACCTTGTGTAAATGCATTTGGGTCATGAGGAAATACATTTACAATTTCGTAAGTATAAATTGCTGGTTTATTAGCTGCTAAATGCAAAACCGTATTGGTTATTTTTTTATTTTTATTGCCATTATAAAAAACAATTGCAGTAACAATATGCGTACCTAATCGTTTGTTTGTTAAATCAAATTTATTGCTTAAAGAAGATTTTTTACCGTTTAATGAATACAGTACAGAGTCTATTGCTACATTGTTAGTATTTATTAATTTTGCAGTAAATTTTCCGTTTGTTTTTACTTGTTTTGGCGTTTCTATTTTAAAATTATATTCTGTTTTACAAGATGTAATTGTTAAAATGCTAATAAGAATTACTATATATTTAAATTTCATTATTTTACTTATTAATGTTTACATAATTTTGGTGCAAATTAATACTTTAATAAATAAGTAGTGTTAATTTTTTGAAAAAATATTATTTATCTATTTAAAGTTATATTTCCTTTCAATGGCTATTTTTACCAAATCGGAATTGGCATCTAAACCTAATTTTTTTGCAATGTTTTTTCGATGTGTAATTACGGTGTTTAAAGCAATACTCAAAATATCTGATATTTCACTAGATTTTTTTCCTTGTGCAATTAATGCTAAAATCTCTTTTTCACGTGTAGAAATAACTCCTTTTTTTTGAATTTTTATTTTTCTACTTTTTGATTTCATTTTAATCAAGATATTTGGATCAAAATATTTTTTTCCTTTTGCAACCGATTTAATGGCTTTAACCATTATTTTTAAACCTGAATTTTTTAATATGTAACCAATAGCGCCAGCATCTAACATTTGATCTACGGCAGCTACTTGATCAAACATTGTAAATGCCAATACATTAACATTTGGGTATTTTTTTTTAATAATTTGGGTAGCTTCAATGCCGTCCATAAGTGGCATTCTAATATCAGTTATTACTACATCTGGCGATAACTTTTCAACAAGTTTAATTAGTTTTTTTCCATTAAGGGCAGCGCCTATTATTTCTATTTCTTTATTGTTCTTAAAAAAAGACTCTATGCCATCTATTAAAGCGCGATGATCTTCAGCAATTACAACTCTTATCATTTAATTTTATTTTGTTTAATAGGTAATTCTATAATAAATGTAGCTCCATTATTTAAACCTGTGTCAATTTCAAAAGTACCATTTAATTTGTTTACTCTATCTTTTATAGATTTTAAACCCATACCTAAGCCATTATTTAATAAAGTGTCTTTGTCAAAACCTACGCCATCGTCAGAAAATATAATATTTAGTTCGTTATCATACAATGTTAAGTCTATACTTGCTTTTGTAGCATTTGCATACTTTATCATATTAGTTATAAGTTCTTGAATAATTCGTAATACAAACATTTCTGTTTTTTGGCTTAGCGAACTTTCTTCAAAACCAAAATCGGTAATTTCGATTGAAATTTTATTTGTGTTAGAAATACTTGCTGCTAATACTCGTAAAGAATGAATTAAACTTTGTATTATTACTCTGTCACTTTCGGCATGCGACATACTTCTTACCACTTGGTATGTTTCGTCTAACAAAGCAGCTGTCGAAGCAAATTCTTCAACTTGCTTGCTGTTATTTGCTATTAAAGCATTCTCTGTAAAACCATCAAAATGTAACTTTAAAACTGCTAATTTACTGCCTAAATTATCATGTAGGTCTTCGGCAATTCGTTTTCGCTCTTTTTCTTGTCCTTCTACAATAGCATCTAAGGTGTTTAATTCTTGCTCTCTTATTAAAGAAACTACTTTTTGATGCTCTATTAATCTGTTTTTTTCGGCTATATCTTTTTTTCTTTTTACGTTAATAAATGCCAAAACACCTAATATAGATGTAAATAAAAAAGCAGCTATAGTAGTAGTTAAAAAACTTTTTTGCTTGTCTTTATCTGCTTTAAGCTGTATTATTTTTTTTTCGCTTTTTTCACTTTCATATTGTGCTTGAATGTTTGATATGGCAATATTTTGAGTTTTAGTATCAATACTATCTTTGTATTGATTGTATTTTTTTAAATACGAAAACGCTTTTTTATAGTCCTTCGTTTTATCGTAACTAAAAGCCATTTTTTTATATAATATTTTTTTCGTATTTAATTTGTACTTTACTATAGACATTGCATCTGCTTTTTGATAATAATGCAATGCCTCTTTAAACTTACCTTCTTTCCAATAAGAAGAACCAATATTAAAGGTTGTATAAAAAGTCAATTCGTTTTTTTTTAACTGGCGAAACAATTTCAATGCCTTAGCATAAAAAATACGGGCAGAATCGTTTTTTTTATAATAGTTCGCAATCAACAAACCTTTATTACTATATATTCTTGCCAAAGAAAAAGTATCTTTAATTTGCAAACAAGCTTCAATGGCTTTGTCGTAATAAGCAAGTGATTTTTTATAATTTTCAGCATTAAAATTAATAATAGCAAAACCCATGTAAGCATCTTTTAATTTTTCAACATCTGTATTTTTTTTTGCGTAATCTAAATACTTATTTAAATAAACAAGCGATTCTATTTTAGTATTAATACTTTTTCTTGAACTTAATAAGGAGAATTTTTTATAATACAATTCGGCTAACTTTTCTTTATTATTCACTTCAACAAGTAAATCTTCTGCTTTATTAAAATAATTTAAGCCAATTTCTTCTTTGTTTTTTTTATCGTAATAACTACCAAACAATAAAAATAAATTGGCTTTCATTGTCTTGTTACCTACTAAAGTATCTTTAAACAGTGGTTTTATGTAAACATCTAAAGAATCTAGCTGATTGCATGCTAACAATTCGTAAGCCTTACTTATTTTACTATCACTGTTTTGTGCATACAAAAAAATATCAGTAGGAAATAATCCTACTGATAAAATAATTATAAAAAACAATCTATTCTTTAGCACAAAAATATTAAATTATGAAACCATCTTGATCTGTATGAGGTCCATCAGCTGCTTTATCTTCGCCAGAACAATTCCCACCATTAATAATATTACTTTCTACTTTATTTACAATACAGTTAAAAATAGCTGCATCAGTGTCAAGTTCTTGTATATTATTCATTACAAAGATACGTAAACCGTTTCCGTTTTGCAAAAGATTGGTGTCTAAACCTACTCCACTAATACTAACATTATCTTGTACCACATATTGTATTGGCTTATCAACTACTTCGTTCGTTTTATTTCTACCTATTAAGTACAATATTGCTGCATTATTATCAGAAGAAATATTATAAACTCTTATTAATTGGTAGTCATTTTTTGGCACTGGTATTTCTATATTTACTACATCGTTTGCAATATCAATAGACGATGTTTGGTTAGATACTTTATAATTATCTGTATAAATTTCACTTTTTGTATCCGAAATTGGGATGATTTTAAAACTGTTTACTTCATTTTGTCCATCTATTTCAGATTCTTGTGTACAACTTGCTAAAGAAAAAATAAGACCGATACTTAAAATAATTGATACTAAGTTTAATATTTTCATAATGTTTGTTTTTAAAATTTATATTTTTTGAATTTCTAACTTTACAAATGTAAAACACATTTTAGTTAAAAACAATACCTAGTTCTAGGTATATTTTGCACCCTTGTTTTTTACTTTAGTTGTTGATTACAAGTATTTTATCTAAAATAAGTGTGTATTTTTGAAAAATGGACTTTGCTCTAAAAATGCAGATTTTTGCAAATGGACTTATAAAAGTGAAAAAAACACACCTTATTTTGATGCTGAAAACAAAAAGAGAGCCAAATTGCTTTGACTCTCTTTTGCTTAAATAAATTTTCCCCCAAAAAAATATTTAATAATAACTTTATAAGAAAACTAATTATACAACTTCTTATAAAAATTGAAGTTAATCCCTCAAATAACTTCTTTACAAAGGTAAAACAGATAATAGCTAAAAACAATACCTAGTTCTAGGTATATTTTGCACCCTTGTTTTTTTGATTAATTATTGATTGTAAGTGTTTTATCTAAAATAAGCGTGTTTTTTTGAAAAATGGACTTTACTCTAAAAATGCAGATTTTTGCAAATGGACTTATAAAAGTAAAAAAAAGCACCTATTTTAATACTAAAAACAAAAAGAGAGCCAAATTGCTTTGACTCTCTTTTGCTTAAATAAATTTTCCCCCAAAAAAATATTTAATAATAACTTTATAAGAAAACTAATTATACAACTTCTTATAACAATGAAGT
>JALSLZ010000169.1 GCA_026988075.1 Flavobacteriaceae bacterium | reverse complement strand
TTTATAACCTTTTAAGTATAATTATTATGTTGTCATTCGGTAAGCGTATTTCTATTTTAAGAAAAGAACTTAAAATGTCTCAAACAGATTTAGCAAAAAAACTAAATACTTCTGTTAGTGTGGTTTCTCGTTATGAGTTAGATAAAATGACACCATCAGTTGATACTGCCAAAAAATTATCAATTTTTCTTAACACTTCGGTTGGTTATCTACTTGGTGAAAATAATGATGCTGAACTCTTTAAAAATCCTGAGATGTTAAAAAGGTTTCAAGATATTTCTGAGTTTAATGATGATGATAAAAAATATATTCTTTATACCTTAGATGCTTTAATCAAAAGTGTAAAACTTAAATCTATTGCATAAAAAAAACTACTTTATTACTAAAGTAGTTTTCTTTTTTAAACTTTTATTTATCTCAACTTTGGAACCTTTTTGTCGTGGTTTTGCTTGGTGTGTGGTGCTAATCTGTACCATTATCCAAATCATTAATATCTGTTTTTTCTAACATTGTTTTTATCTTTCTTAACAATTCATTACCTCTTTTATCTTCAGCATCTAAAAACGAACCATAAGAAGTGTAGTGTAAATTTAAAAAAATATCTTCTATCTCTATTTTCCTATAACGTGTAGCAGGTCCATCTAACTCTTTTATAAGTTTAACATTAAAGGTGCATTTTAATAATTCTAATATTTCTTCTACTGATTCCCAATAATCATAATCGTGAAAATCTAGAGATAAACAACCTCTTTTTGTTTTAGAAAATGTATAATTAGCCATATTATTCTTTTGGTTTTTCTGAATCTAATCCTAATTTCTTATTTACTGAGGGTCTAGACCTTTGAGAACTTTCAATAATCTCTTTATATATATTATCATCAGTTGCATCTATTCCTTTTTTCTCTAATTTAGTTTTAGTTTTATCCATAATTTGTTCCCAAGTTAAATTTGGGTCTGTAGAACTTAATTCAACTGCTTTTTTTCTGTCTGCCATTAAATCTCTTGCCTTTGTTCTAAATTTATTACGAAGATTAAATGCTTGTTTCGCCTGTTCTTTAACAGGAAGAGTTCTATCTATTAATGATGTAATATTTGCTTCGTTCTGTAAATACCACGCTCTTGCATCTATATTAGAAAGAGTTCCGTTTTTTGGTAACTTTTTTAGAATATTTAATCTACTAATCCTAGTAAATCCTTTTGAACCTAATAAACCGCCTACAACATCTTCCCAAGTACTTATTTTTGAAAGTGAATTTGCAACATCTGGCAACATATTACCATCATCATAAATTGCCTTCTCTAGAGCGTAAACAGCAACATCACCCGCGACTTTAGAAGCATCTTCTTTAATCATTTTTGCACCACCCTCATTTAAAATAGTAAAATTACCGCCACCTGCTTTTTGATTTGCCAAATCAATTTCACCTGCATAATTCCAAATACCAACAAATCCATTATAAAAAGAAATACCTGCATTTGCTATGAATGTTGTTGGATATTCCCTATAGTCAACAGGTCTTTTTTTAGGGTTTGGATAACTTATTTTTTTTCCTTTAGGTAAAAACACTTCTAAACCTTCTAATTCTATTCCATCAATTACTCGATTCTCACTAAAAGCGTAAGGAGAATTATAAGCATATATTGCTGACAACGGATCTCTCACGAAAAATCTACCCAATCTCGTGTCGTACATTCTATATTTATAGTTTATACTATTCCCATTCCCTTTAACTTCATCATCTTTCTCTTGACCTTGAAAGCCATATCTGTATGCTGGACTTTGATAATTCCGATTAGGTACAAGCATACCAAAGGAAAAGTAATCTAACGCATTTTTTTGTAGTGTTTACCTACATTCGCAAGTACTCTCTCGATGTTTTTTTTAAAGAACGTCCAACTGCATCTATCACTTTGCTAATATAGTACTTTTTTTGTTTTTTGATGTAATTCCGCACAAGTAAAATCCAGTTTTATCGTGCCTCAAAATCTTCTGTATTTTACTTGCTTCCTTTTCCTTTCTTGCCTTTACGCTTCTGCCAACTCTTCCAAAACTGTGTAACATAATTTGCATTATAATACAACCGCTAATGCCTTTGTTTTCTTTGCGTTTGCCTGGCTTTCCAAAGTTGATAGTTATAATGTAAATTATGTAAAACAGTCGCTTATTCCATCGCTTTACTTTGTGGATTAGTTCAAATTTGTAGTTTAAAACAACCGATTTGTATTGCGTGTTACTAGATGAAAAAGGTTTACATTTAAAAAGTAAATAAAATCCTCGCTTTTCTTCCGCTTCTCCCAACAACTTACAACCTCTTTTTATTCATTTTTTAAACGTTTTTATTTATTGTAATCTTCCGTAATAGTAATAGTAAAAAAAGAGGCTGGTTTTTAGCGTGGATTTTTTACTATTAATGTTACGTTAGACCTTTGCGACGATTGAGCAAAATGCAAATATAAATCCTAGTGTGGTGGCAGAAGGTGTTGGCAAAAAGCGTTGGATGATGCTGGCAATTTTACATAATAGCCGTTATAACTACAAGGTTGGCGGTTGGTTTTCGAGCGTTGGCAAAGGTTGGGATTCGCTTTTGTATTATAACGCCTATTATGTTACTTTGCTTTGGGATAAAAAGAAAAATGTTTGTGTTTTTAGGGTTTAGCGTTGGATAAAACTTGTTAAAATTTTTTGTCCAAAATTTTGACGTGTTTTAAAGCGTAGGCAAAGCGATGGCATTTTTGTTTTTATCTAAGCGAGGATAGGAAGCAAGGCAAATATAAAGGATTTTGAGGAACGATAAATTTAGATTTGTCTTGCGTGGCAGTTTTTAATATGCTAATGGCTCTCTGCTTGTATGTCTTACTCTTAATATTCTAATTTTGTCTTTTAAAACCCGATAAGATATTCGGTAACTATATACTTCATAAGCACGATATGTTCCGTTGTTATTGGTTTTAAATCTATCTAATCCGTATAATTCTGGATGATTTTCTAATACGTCTGAAGAACTAAATAATTTGTTAGTTACTTTATCTGCTACGTTTAAAGATTTGCTATCTTTTAATACTCGTTTATGTATTTTTTCGGTGTGTTTTAAAGCCAAATTTGACCAAATTACTATCTTCCCCATTTACTTGCTATTTTGCGTGCTTCTTCGGTTGTATAATAATTTCCTGCTTCAATATCTGCTTCTGCTTGGTCTAATTCTTTATTGTATTGCTCAATACTGATGCGTTTTGTATCGGTTACTTTTTCTCTGTATTTCAAGATGTTTTTGATGGCTTTTAACAAGTTAATATCTTTGACTTTATCTAACTCGCTATGTATCCATCTGATGTCTGCTTGTACGTCCATAATGTTTGTGTTTTTAGTATAACAAATATACAATTTTTGTACCATAATCTTATTTTTAATTTGTTGGGTGATATTTTTCGATATCTTCTTGTAAATCTTCTAAATCGTTTATTAAATATGCTTCTGTTGAACTTACAAAACGATGTCCTGCAAAGTATTGTACTTCTCTTAAATTGTAATTTTTTAACCAATTTGTAATTACACTTGCTCTAATCTGTTTTAGATTTTGTACTTTTTTATCTTGTTTTTTTAGAGTTTTAATGAGTTTTGTTATCGCTCCATTTAGATCTGAACTTGTGCCTAAACTTACTAAAAGTAAATCCGTTTCTTTGTTGGTTTTGTTTAAAATTAATTGCCTCACTTGCAAAGTGTAATCCATTAAATCTAATACTTGATGTGCTTCTAGTTTTAGGGTTCTTTCGTTGCTTCTTCTTGCGGATTTAATGTGTATTTTTCCTTCTCTTAATTTGATGTCTTGTACTTCTAAATTCTTTAAACTGTTTGTATTTAATCCTTGATATATTAATAAACTGATGATTATTTCGTTACGCTTTTTACTTAATGTTTTACTTGGCGAGTTTTTGTAATCAAAATATATTTTCTCTAATTCTTGTTTGTTTAAAATATCGTGTAATATGCGTCTTTTTATTCCTTTAATATTTATATTTAATACTGGATTATCCGTTCTTAAATTTCGTTTAACTAACCAATTGTAATAATGTTTTATGCTGTTTAGATACTTTTGTATGGTTGCTTGTGATACTTGTTGTTTGCGTAGTTTTTGCACGTATCCGATAACTTCATTATAGGTTGCTTCTTCTGCTTCTATGTTGTTTATATCGCACCAAGTTATGTAAATTAGCAGTTCTTTTTGATAGACTTCTGTGGTGCTTTTGCTAAATCCTTTTGCTAGTAAATAGTTTTTAAAAGTCATTGGTGTTATTTGTTTAATCGTTGATGCGTTTATTTGTTTAATCGGTTTACTGTGCTTTGTTTGTGTCATTTTCTTGCTCGATTAAATGTGTGTATATTTGTGTAGATTCTAAAGAACTATGTCCTAAAAATCTGCTTATTTTTTCTAATGGCATTCCGTTTTGTAGTAAGTGTGTTGCGATGCTATGACGTAATACGTGTAGTCTGATATTCTTTTCTTGTAGTGTTATATTTGTTATTCTTTGTTGTAGTAATTTTAAGCGTATCGATATGGATTGTGCTTGTAATCGTTTGCCGTGTTCGCTGATAAAAAATGCGTTTTGTGTTTTGCTTTTTAGTAAGGTTATTCTACTGTCGAAGACATAGTCTTTTAGGTAATTAGCATCTTTTTTATTAAATGGTACTAATCGTTCTTTGTTGTTTTTTCCTTTTCTAACGTGTACTATTCTTTTGTCAAAATTAATGTCGGATAGATCTAAATGATAACCTTCGTTTCTTCTTAATCCACAACCGTAGAAAATGGTTAGTATTGCTCTGTCTCTTGGGTTTAATAATCCTAGTTTGTTATCTTCATTATAACCATAGGTTGCTTTATAGAGTAATTGTATTTCTTGTTTGGTTAGTGTTTCTATTTCTTGGGTTTGGTTCTTTTGCCAACTGATATTTAACATTGGTAAAGTTAATCTTCCGCTTTGTCTTAAATAGTCTGTAAATTTATATAATGCTTGTAGGTGTTTGTTTAAACTTGCATTACTTAATCCGCCACCTTTTCGGTCGTTTGCTCTTAATTTTAAGTTGTTGTAATGGTCTTTTATGTGTTGGTTTGTTAGTTTGGTTATGTGGTTTATTTGATTTTGTTCTAGGTAGTAAAATAATTCTCTTATATGATTTGGTAAATTGTAAACTGTTGATGGTGCGTAACCTAGAACGTCTAACCATTCCTTAAAACTGTTTTCTATATAAATATACGCATCGCTTTCTATGATTAATTTTTTCATTGCACTTATGGTGTTTGGTGGAACAGTGGAACAGTCGATTTAATGTATTGATATTCTTTTATTTAACCGTTCCGTTTTTGGATTGGAACGGTTTGGAACAGTGGAACGGTTGCGCCCTTTTTTAAACAATTATTTCTTTCGTATCTTCTTTAGGCAGTTATCTAATACGCTTTGTATTTGTGCTTCTAACTCTTGATATTCCTTTTCGTTAGTTATAATAAATTGGTTAGTCTGCTTATTTTTCTGTTTTACTTTTTTGATTAAATAACTATCGTGTAATTGTCTATGATAACGCCATTGTGTTGTTTTAGGAACTCGTAATTGCTTTCTTATTTCTAATGCAGTAAACTCTTTTTTCTTTTTAATTATTAAATATGCTTTAAGCATTTCTAGGTAGTTTCTTGTTGCTCCGTTTAGTTCATCGCTTTTGCGTAGTAGTACTTCTTTTAGTAAATTATTTGCTATTTCTATATCTTCAATGGTTACTTCAATATATTCTTCGCCTGTATCTTTATCGTATTTCTTTTCTCGTTGATACTGATAATAAAATGTTATTGCTTCTATAAATTGTAAATAATGATTGTTTGTTCTTCTAGGTTTAAATACTGCTTGTGGTAATTCTAATTTTTCAGCAAATGGATTTATTATTCTGATTGGTTTTAGTGTTCGTTGTACATTTTGAAGGCTAAGCCTTATTTGTTCTTGTTTGTAAACATCTATTTTGCCAGCAGATACTTGTCTTTGGTATTCCATTATTTTTTGGTCTTGTTCTTTGCTTTCATCTAAATAAAGTAAAAAACTACGGTTAGCGTTATCTTCGTAAATCTGTTCTTTGGTGGTACAACCTGCTACGCATACTGGACCTTCAACTATTAAATGTATGGTTTTGGTTTTACCATTTGTGTCTTTTCTAACTATTGTTTTTACTATTCTTTTTTTGGTTTGTAATTCTCGTAGTGGATATAATGCGTTTAATAACCCGTCTAAATCTTCTATGACGATTACCTTATATTTTAGGTCTGTTTTACCAAAATAATAAAATGCGTTGTCTGATAATGTGGTAATGTTTATAATATCTTCTTGTGGTATGCACTCGCTTACTTTTTCTTGCAGGTGTGTTTTTCCTGTGCCACTACTACCAAAACTGATAACGTGTAATGGTTGTTCTTGTTTGCGTTTGGTCATTATTAGGTACATTATTTGTCGGTTTGTTTCTTCGCCTATAACACCACTTTCTCCTATTAATTTATTGGTTTCTTGTAGTAAATTTGGTTTTTTTAAAAAGGTTATTGCTTTGTCTGTCTCGATTTTAGTTAGTTTTTTTACTTTGGGTTTTAGGTCTTCTTGAGTTTCTTTAATTCGGTTTAACCGATATTTTTCTAATTCTTCTGTTAATTCTGATAAACTTGCGGATATTATAGATGTTCCTATTTCTAGTTTTTCTGCTAGTTTACGGATGAACTTTTCTAATTGTGTGTCGTTATATAAATCTAAATTGTGTCTTACTGCTGGTCTGCTACTTTGTTGTAATTGTACTTTTATGGTTACTCGCATTCTGTCTAAACCCTCTAATTTAATGCCTCCTAATACGGATAATTGTAAGATTTGGTTTTCGTAGATTAGTTGGTCTGGGTTTTGTGTGTTTAGATTGTTTGGCATTGTTTAAAAGTTTTTTTTAGAACATATATTGTCCAAAACTACAAAATATGTTCTAAACAAACAACTAATATTTTATATAAATAGATAATTTATGTTTTGTATATTTGTCCAATACCTAATTTTAGTAGTTTAAATAGAACTTATGTTATTCGGAAAAAGATTATTAGATACTCGGAAAAAGAAAAAGATTTCGCAAGATGAACTTGCTAAAAAAATTGGTGTTCACGCTCCAATAATTGGACGCTATGAACGTGAAGAAGTAAAACCATCTATTGAAATGGCAACTAAAATTGCGGATGCTTTAGAGATTTCTTTAGATTATTTAACTGGTATTTCTGATTTAGAACTCGATAAGAATATTGTAAATATAATTACTAATTTACAAGAACTTAACACTAAAGATAGAGAGCATATTTTGACTACTATTAATGCTTTAATTAGAGATTTTAAAACTAAACAGGCTTACGCTTAAAAAATTATGAAGTATTTTATTTTATCCAATGCTACTGATAAAAAAGAAATAGGAAAGATTTATCCTCAATGTAAAGGTGTACCTAAAGGCTACAGTTTTGATTGGTACGATGATTCTAATTCTATGACTAAACTTACTAATGAGGAATTTCCAAAAGAAAAACCTGCATTAGTATTTGAACTTGATAAAAAAGCAAAATTAACAGACGTTATAAGTCCTAGCAATATTTCTGCTAGAGGGTTTTTGATGAATGAAAAAGTAAAAGATTTATTGGTGGATTTTAATATTATCAATCATAAAATTTACTCTGCAACTCTTTTTGCTAATAGACAGATGTATGATTATTTTTGGTTTCATCCAGTAAAAAACAATTTTGATGGTATAGATTTTAAAAAATCTGAGTTTATTGAAGCAGATATATTTAAAGATAAAATTAAAGATATAAATGTAAATTCCATTAAAGATTACAATAAATATTGGGAAGAAGCGAGAAAAGATATTAATTTTATAATTCCTGAAAAATTAGTATTAACACAAGAATACAAACAATTAGATATATTTTTTTTTCCATTAATTCATCAATATTTAATAGTATCAGAAAATTTTATAAAAATACTACAAGAACAAAAAATTATTGGTTTTGAATATAAAGAAGTTGCTTTTATAAGTTAGCAACTTCTTTATTTACATATTTTTATCCTTTAGGCTTAAATAAATCGTTTACTTTAACGCCTGTTCCGTCTAATTTTTTCTTTAATTTATCCGCAACATTCTCTAATACTTCTTTTGGCGAAGCACTAGGAAGTGCACTTTTAGTAGCCTCAATCATTGCCTCTACGCCCTTTAGAAAAGTATTTGGATGTCTACCACTATGTTGGTCTTTTCCTAAAGGCAGACCATTTGCAATACCATTAAAATCAAACCCTTCTTCTACAGCATCCTTAATATATTTATTACTTTTGAGTAAAGTTACAGGTATTAAGTGATGAGCCTGTTTTCCATCACCTTTTACCATACCTAAAGCCTTTCTTAATTTAGTACTTGAATTTTTTAAAGCCTCTGTAACTTTACCAACAGTCGTTACGACTTTATCTGCGTGTTTTAGTTTTTTAAGATGCTTTACATTCTTTAATTCACCGGCTCCTGGAATAATTCCAATAGCACCCCAAACCATATCACTTTTAGGACTATAATTATTATCTAAAGTACCATATTCATTAAAAATAGAATAAACTTCCTCTCCTTCAACGTGATGCATATAAAGCCTACCTATTTCGCCAGCACCAAAAGCCTCTCCAACTATTTCAGCATAAGCGACTACCGATTTTATTTGTTTTGTATCAGACTGCTTTTGTATGTGTTCTATTTTGTCTGCTGTATCAAAATCACCTATTTCATTTGCTTTTAGTACAACTTCTTTTACAACTTGTCTATCTCCAAATAAGCCCAAAAACGCATTCCAACCTGCTTCAATTTGTTCACCAATACTTAATCTGTTTTCTGCTTCTTCTAAACCTTCTAACTCTATAAACTGAAGAACTTTATTTCCTGAAAAACTATAAGGTGTGTAATAAGGGTATTTTGTAGAGAGAGGATCAACTGCGAAGAATCTTCCAACCCTAGGGTCATGCATTCTAAACTTATAATTGATACTATTCCCATTCCCTTTAATCTCATCATCTTTCTCCTGTCCTTGGAAACCATATCTATATTCTGGACTTTGGTAGTTTCTGTTTGGTACAGTCATCCCGAAGGAAAAGTAATCTAACGCATTTTTTTGTAGTGTTTACCTACATTCGCAAGTACTCTCTCGATGTTTTTTTTAAAGAACGTCCAACTGCATCTATCAC
>JALSLZ010000168.1 GCA_026988075.1 Flavobacteriaceae bacterium | reverse complement strand
CGAGTCTTTAACGATAAAGGATAAAGAATTAATTCGTAGCGCCTTTGATTTGTCTGTAGAAGCACATCAAGAGCAAAGAAGAAAATCAGGCGAACCATATATTTATCATCCAATAGCAGTTGCTAAAATTGTTTCTAACGAGATTGGTCTTGGTGCAGTATCTATTGCAGCCGCTTTATTGCATGATGTTGTTGAAGATACAAAATATAGTATTGAAGATATGGAAAGAATCTTTGGTGCAACAATAGCAAAAATAGTAAAAGGACTTACAAAAATATCTCACTTAAAAAAGGACCAAAATATATCGTTGCAAGCAGAAAATTATAGAAAATTACTGCTAACATTAAATGATGATGTACGTGTTATTTTAATCAAAATTGCCGATAGATTGCATAATATGCAAACAATGGACGCAATGCCGCCACATAAGCAAGTAAGAATTTCATCAGAAACCCTTTTTATTTATGCACCATTAGCGCATAGGTTAGGTTTGTTTAATATTAAAACTCAGTTAGAAGATTTAGGTCTTAAGTATACAGAGCCAGAAATATATAGAGAAATTAAAAATAAAATTACTCAAAGTAAAGAAGAACAAAGTATTTATATTAAAACTTTTTCTAAAGTGATTGAAAAATCATTAGATGTAGAAAAATTGGATTATGAAATTCAAGGACGATCAAAGTCAATTTACTCTATTAGAAGAAAGATGCTAAACCAAGGAGTAAGCTTTGATGAAGTTTATGATAAATTTGCCATCAGAATTATTTATAAAAGTGAAGAAAAGAGAGAGAAATTTAATGCCTGGAAAATTTACTCTATTGTAACAGATCATTTTACACCAAATCCACAGCGATTACGAGATTGGATATCACAACCAAAATCAACAGGTTATGAAGCTTTGCACATAACTGTAATGGGGTTAAAAGGTCGTTGGGTTGAAGTTCAAATTCGTTCAGAACGAATGAATGAAATTGCAGAACGTGGCTATGCAGCACATTTTAAGTACAAACATGGTAGCTCAAAGGAAACAAGCATTGAAACATGGTTAAATTTATTAAAAGAAACTTTAGAAAACCCTGAAAACAATGCGGTGGATTTTGTAGAACAGTTTAAGCTAAATTTATATGCAAAAGAAATCTATATTTTTACACCAAATGGAGAAATTAAAAATTTACCAAAAGGAGCATCGCCAGTAGACTTTGCTTTTTCAATACATACAGAAATAGGCTTGCGTTGTAGAGGTGCAAAAGTAAATGGTAAAATTGTGCCTTTAAGTTATACTTTACAAAGTGGTGATCAGGTAGAAATAATTACGTCAAAAAATCAAAAGCCAAAATTAAGTTGGTTAGATTTTGTTGTTACTGCAAGTGCAAGATCTAAAATTAAAAATTCATTAAAAGATGCTGAAAAAGCAATTGCATCTGAAGGAAAAGAAATTTTATTAAGAAAATTAAGACATCTTAAAGTGCCTTTTAATGAACAAACAGTAAATGAATTAGTTTCTTATTTCAAAATAAAAACAAGTTTAGAATTATTTATTAAAGTAGGTAATGGTGTAATTGAAAATAAAGATTTAAAAAATTTCACAGCAAATAGAACTAATAGTTTTTATAATTTTTTTAAAAGCACTTTAAGAAAAAAAACACCAGTAACCGATCAAAAAAAAGATAATTTAAAATACGATTTATTGGTTTTTGGTAGCGAACAAGAAAAATTAACATACAAAAATGCAAAATGTTGTACTTCAATTCCTGGTGATAAAGTTTTTGGTTTTATAACGATTAATGAAGGTATTAAAATTCATAAAATAGATTGTCCAAATGCTGTTTCTTTACAGGCAAATTATTCCTATCGAATTTTAAAAGCACAATGGGTAGATTCATCGCAACAAACTCATAAAGTAACCATTAGGTTAAAAGGCGTTGATAATAAAGGTTTGGTTAACGATGTAACAAAAATTTTGAATGATTTAAATGTTAATTTACATGGAATCAACATTAGTGGAGATGATGGTTATTTTGAAGGTAAGTTAATTCTTGAAATTAATAATAAAAATCAATTAAAAGATGTTATTAAAGCATTAAAAAAAGTTGATGGTGTAATTAAAGTAATTAGAGATTTGAATTAATTCTCCTGATTTAGAACGAATTAAAAAAATTGCGCTATTTCTTTTCTTGAATTTATAGATAGTTTGGTGTAAATGTTATTAATGTGTGATTTAACAGTACTTGTACTAATAAAAAGAGTATTTGCAATTTCTTTATTCGAATTGTTTTGCATTAACTCAAAGACTCTTTGTTCTTGTTTTGTAAGTGTGTTTTTATAGTTTATTATTAGTTTAGTATTTGTGCTTTTTTTATGTTTTTGTTTTAAGTAAAAAATATAAAATATGGCAAAAGATAAAACAAGACTTAAAACGAATGCTAATATTTTATATTTATTGCTTTTAGAGACTAATAATGGATACTGGTCTTTAATTAATGCACTTTTATATAGTTTGGTGTAATTTGTATTGGGATATTCGTTTTCTAACCTTTTTAATAAATCATTGTAATAATTTGATTTTTTTAAATCGTTTAAGTAATCATCACGACTTAGAAAATTTTCATTGGCGTAAAGATGGTATGCATATATTTCTGCTAAAGGTTCATTAAAAGAACGACTAAATTGTTGTATTTTTTTATAATAATTTGAATATGCATTTTTTCGTTGCCTATCACTTTTTAAATTTTGTAAATTTCCCAATAATTGTTCTTGAAATTCTTCAATTTTTAAAATGGCAGTATTACTTGGTGATGATTGTTCAATATCACAAAAAACTTGTGAAAAATCATTTAATGGAAAATTAATGCTATCTTTATTGTTAGCAATAAATAATATTTCTTTGCTGTTTTGACAATGGTTTAATAAGTGCTTGTAATCACTAATATTATCATTGCAATTATCAACATGTATTTTATAAATTCGATTATTACTATCTAAAAAATCGCCTTTAAAAATAAAATGACCATCTTTATTTATTTTACTTTCAGAGATAATTGACTCTGTAAAAAATAATGATTTTTTATTACAGTCATTAACTAAACTTAAATATGCAGTTGAATTATTATAAGTTTCATTTATTGTTCCTGTAAATTGAAATTGTGCAAATGTATGTTGACTAATAAGAATTAATAATAGCAGTAGTATTTTATTTTTCATAATGGTTAAACCTTCTTATTTAATAGGATAATATTCTATTAGTTATTGCAAATATATAAAATATTTATGCTTTTATTTTGTGATAAATAATAAGTACAGAAGTTATAGAGTTGTTCTTTTTATTAATTAAAAAATATTTAGCAGTATGTAAATAAACAAATTAAAATACAAAACCTGTAGTTTTTATATTTGCATAAAATAGTATCACAGTTTAGACATGAAAAAAAACTTTTCTTTTACCTTTTGTGAGTTTTAAACTCTTAGAGTTAAAATTAGGGTTGGCATTGTATTTCCATTATTGATATAGTCTAATTTAAAATGAATAATTTAACTAATTATTTGGAATATAATCAAATTGACAACGGTTGTTTTCAATATCTCTACCGACCCATTGAATACCTTTTATATCTTCAATTTCACGCATAAAACCTTCGATAAAACCCCAGCCAGTCCAGCAAACAGAATGTTGAATTGGGTTTAAACTATTTTTTTGCAAAATACTATAAAAAACACAATTACAAATGTATGATTTGTTAGTGTCTTTTAATATTTTTTGAGCAAAACCTAAATCATTAAGCGCAGTAGTAAGAATGTTTTCCCATTGAGCCCTTTCGCTATTTGCCATCATTGATTGTGCTAATTCTCTACCAACTTGTCGCAGTATAGCAAAAGATGCTTTTTTACTTAAAATATTCGTAGTAGATTCAGCAAAAGCATACACAATATCTTTACCGTGTGCGCCTTCAGAAACATCAAGACCTTTTAAAATGATGTTTACGGCTTTATCGCCAATGACATCTTTCATTAAATTAATTAATGTGTCAATTACCTCTTGTGTTATTTTTCCTTCTATTCGTACTTGGTTTTCTTGCATGATATTTTTTTATAAAATAAAGATAGTAAAAAATATGATAAATATTAGTTTTTTAGAGAATAAACATCAAAAAAAAGTGCATTTTTTTTAAAAATGCACTTTTTATGATAGTAAATATAAATTTAATATTATTTTTTGTGACGAGGTTCAGACGAAACACTTAGTTTCTTTCTACCTTTAGCTCTTCTTCTAGCTAAAACCTTTCTACCATTTGCACTTGACATTCTTTCTCTAAAACCGTGTTTGTTTTTTCTTTTTCTCTTTGAAGGTTGGTATGTTCTTTTACTCATGTCTAAATTTCTTTATAATTAAATCCGAACAAGTCGGTTGTGATTCGTTTTCGAGCGGCAAATATACAATTACTTTTGAAATCTGCAAGTTAAAAATAATTATTATTTTACATTAAAAAAAATACGCTATTCCTTAAATAACAAAATAAAATTAATCCATTAAAAATCAATACTTAAAACTGTTTTTTTAAAGAATAAGGTTATATAATGCCTTCTTTTAATAACTCATGTAAATGAATAATTCCAACATATAAATCGTTTTTAACAACAATTAATTGAGAAATATTATTCGACTCCATTATCTGTAATGCGTCAATAGCCATATCGTCATAATTAATAATTTTAGGGTTTGAATTCATAATATCCTTTGCTTTTAGTTTTTGGAAATCCTCATTTTTTGTAAGCATCCTTCTAATATCTCCATCGGTTATTATGCCAACTATTTTTTCATTATCAATAACAGCAGTTGCTCCAAAACGTTTTTCAGAAATTTCAACAATTGCATCGATGATAGAAGTTTCTAAAGTGACTTTTGGTGTTAAATTACCTTCAATTAAATCACTTACACGCAAATATAATTTTTTCCCTAAAGTTCCACCTGGATGATATTTGGCAAAATCATTACTTGTAAAGCCTCTTAATTCTAATAAAACAACAGCAAGCGCATCACCCATAACTAATTGAGCCGTTGTGCTTGTGGTTGGCGCTAAGTTATTTGGACAAGCTTCTTTTTCTACAAAAGTATTTAAAATACAATCGGCATTTATTCCTAAAAACGAATTTTCATTTCCAGTAATTGCAATTATTTTGATGTTGTTTTTTTTAATTAATGCTGCTAAAACTTTAATTTCAGGAGTATTTCCACTTTTTGATATACATATTACTATATCGTTTTTTTGAACATTACCTAAATCGCCATGAATTGCATCAGCAGCATGCATAAAAATTGCTGGTGTTCCTGTTGAATTGAATGTAGCTACAATTTTAGTAGCAATGTTGGCGCTTTTTCCAATTCCAGTTACAATTACTCTGCCTTGAGAATTTAAAATAATATTTATTGCATTTTCAAAGTCAGAATTCAAAAAATTTATTAAATTCGCTATCGCTTTGCTTTCTTCAATAATAGTTTGCTTGGCAATTTGTAAAATGTTCTTAGATGTTTTCAAAAGATTAAATTTAGATATGAAATTATTGTTGTATATTTAAACCTGAAATAAAACAGAGGTAAATGTGTTTTGCAAATGTATTAAAAATAGATAATTATTATAAATGAATACAGTAAAAATTGATTTAGAAGAATCCTTAAAAAAAATATTTGGGTTTAGTAAATTTAAAGGTTTGCAAAAACCTGTAATAGAAAGTCTATTAAAAGGAGATAATACTTTTGTTATTATGCCTACTGGTGGCGGAAAATCATTATGCTATCAATTGCCAGCATTAATCAAAAGTGGTACGGCCATTGTTGTATCGCCATTAATTGCTTTGATGAAAAATCAAGTTGATGCTATTAGAGGTATATCTACAGAAAGAGGTATTGCACACGTATTAAATTCATCATTAAATAAAGGTGAAATAGCTCAAGTTAAAAGTGATATAGAAAATGGGATAACAAAATTGTTATATGTTGCACCAGAATCATTAATAAAAGAAGAGTATATTGAGTTTTTACAAAAACAAGAAATTTCTTTTTTAGCTATTGATGAAGCGCATTGTATATCTGAATGGGGTCATGATTTTAGACCAGAATATAGAAATTTAAAAAGTATTATAGAAAAAATTGCAGATGTACCAATTATTGGTTTAACAGCTACAGCTACCGAAAAAGTAGAAGAGGATATTTTAAAAAATTTAAAAATGCCTGACGCTACTCGCTTTAAAGCATCTTTTAATAGACCTAATTTGTTTTATGATGTTAGACCAAAAACAAATGATGTAAATAAAGATATCATTCGATTTATTCGTCAATACGAAGGAAAATCTGGTATCATTTATTGTTTAAGTCGAAAAAAAGTAGAAGAAATAGCGCAAGTTTTACAAGTTAATGGTATTAAAGCAGTACCATATCATGCAGGTTTAGATGGTAAAACACGAGCAAGACATCAAGATATGTTTTTAATGGAAGACATTGATGTTGTGGTTGCTACGATAGCATTTGGAATGGGAATTGACAAGCCAGATGTCCGTTTTGTGATACATCACGATATACCAAAAAGTTTAGAAAGTTACTATCAAGAAACTGGTAGAGCAGGACGTGATGGAGGAGAAGGTTATTGTTTGGCATATTATGCCTATAAAGATATTGAAAAATTAGAAAAATTTTTATCTGGAAAACCTGTTGCAGAGCAAGAAATTGGCAATGCATTATTGCAAGAAGTAGTTGCTTATGCAGAAACTTCAATGAGTAGACGTAAATTTTTATTGTATTATTTTGGCGAAGAGTTTGATGAAATAAATGGTGATGGCGCTGATATGGATGACAACACACGTAATCCTAAAACTAAAGTTGAAGCAAAAGAGAATGTTGTAAAAATTATCCAAACGGTAAAAAACACAAATCAAGAGTACAAATCAAAAGAGATTATCAATGTATTAATAGGTAATTCAAACGCTTTGTTAAAATCAAGAAAAATAGATCAAAAAGACTATTTTGGTTCTGGTAAAGATATGTCTGCTTCCTATTGGATGGCTTTAATTCGACAAGTATTTGTTGCACAGTTATTATCAAAAGAAATAGAACAATACGGTGTTTTAAAATTAACAAAGAAAGGCTTGGATTATCTTGAAAATCCTACATCATTTTTAATGACCGAAGATCATATTTACGAATACGATGACGATGAAAATATCATAACAAAATCAAAAGGCGCTAAAACCTCTATGGACGATAGATTGTTTGTCTTACTAAAAGATTTAAGAAAGCAAATAGGTAAGCAAAAAGGAGTGCCGCCATTTGTTATTTTTCAAGATCCTTCTTTAGAAGACATGACGCTAAAATACCCAATTACTTTAAAAGAGTTAGCAAATATACATGGTGTTGGTGAAGGAAAAGCTAAAAAATATGGACAAGATTTTGTAGACTTAATAGCCGATTATGTAGAGGAATACAATATCGAACGTTTAGACGATATTATTGTAAAAAGTGTTGGTACAAATTCTGGATTAAAGCTTGCTATTATAATGAATACAGATAAGAAAATTCCATTAGAAGATATTGCAAAATCTAAAGGTTTGTCTATGGAAGAATTAATAGATGAAATGGAAAGTATTGTGTTTTCAGGAACAAAATTAGATATTAGCTATTGTATTAACGAAATGATTGATGAAGATGATCAGGAAGAAATTTTTGAATATTATATGGATGCAGAATCAGATAAAATTGACGATGCTTTAGAAAAATTTGATGGTGATTTTGATATTGAAGAACTTCGATTAATGCGTATTCGTTTTATAAGTGAGGTTGGGAATTAATAATTCTGTTTAGCAAAAATATATATTAAGGTATTGCAATTAAAAAAGAACATCATAATCAGTTAATTTTTAATGGATGGATAATGGTTTTTTTTTTTGCTTTTTGTGATTCAATTTTGAGATGCTTTTTTATTGTCGAACTCAGGTTATTAGAGAACTTATTCAGTCGATATTTGTTCTAAAAAAAGTAAGTGCAATGTATTTTTCGTTTTTTTTATAATGAAAAAGATCTTATAAAGTAAAAGTAATATAATTTAATTTAAAAACATCTCATTTTATGATATATTTTTATTATATTTGGCAATAATAATTAATATATTCATTATGAATAGAATAAAAGAAGTGCTAAGCGAAAAAGGAATTAAGCAAAAATGGTTGTCAGAAAAATTAGATAAGAGTTATAATATGTTAAACGCTTATGTACAAAACAGAAGACAGCCAAGCTTAGTTGATTTGTTTAAAATTGCTAATATTTTAGATATTTCAGTTGCTGAACTGTTAAAAGAAAATGAAAAAAAAGGCAAAATAATTAATATAGTTTCTTCAGAAAAAACTATTGATATTCCGTTATTAGGTAATGTAGCATGTGGTTTGCCAATATTTGCAGATGAAAACATTGAAGCAAGCGTACCAATTTCAATAAAATTGATAAAAAAAGGATTTCGTTATTTTTTACTAAGAGCAAAAGGAGATTCTATGAATGCAGCAGGAATTAATGATGGTGACTTAGTATTAATACGTCAAGAACAACAAGCGCAAAATGGAGACAGAGTAGTAGCGTTAATAAATGACAAAGCAACGATTAAAGAATATCATCACAATGGTAGTTTGGTGGTTTTAAAGCCTAAATCTAAAAGTTCTAAATATCAACCAATAATTTTATCAGATAATTTTCTGATTCAAGGTATTGTAGAATCCGTTATTGCTTTTTAATTTGTAAATAATTTGGTGTTAATTGAGCTTTATATTAATTTAGTGGATTGTAAAAATATTGAAAAAAGTGAATAAAAAAATAACGATTGCTATAGATGGTTTTTCATCTACAGGTAAAAGTACCATAGCTAAACAATTGGCTAAACAATTAGAATATATTTATGTAGATACAGGTGCAATGTATAGAGCTGTAACGTTATATGCCATGCAAAATAATTTTATTGATACGGATAACTTTCATATTGATAAGCTAATTGATGCCTTAAATAATATTGAATTAAAATTTATTTATAATAAAGAGAAAGGTTTAGCAGAAATGTTTTTAAACGGAATAAATGTAGAACATGAAATTAGAAGCTTAGCCGTTTCTAAATTAGTAAGTAAAGTGGCTACAGTATCAGAAATACGAAAAAAATTAGTATTGCAACAACAATTAATGGGCAAAGATAAAGGTGTTGTTATGGACGGTAGAGATATTGGCACTGTTGTTTTTAAAAATGC
>JALSLZ010000167.1 GCA_026988075.1 Flavobacteriaceae bacterium | reverse complement strand
TTTTTTTTTTTTTTACATAAAATATTAGTAGTCTGTTGTTTATCTAATTTTTGGATATTTTTTTTATGAAAAAAGCAAATTTTGAAAAATCGCTTAAAATGCAGATTTTAGAAATTGCAGGCATAAAACTTGAAAAATAGCAATAGGTTTAAGTTATTGCTGCATAAAATTTATATTTTTTAAAAATACTTATGCGTATCTATTAGTTTATAAAGAAGTTATATCTTTGAATTTTTTACTGATAATTTTATTTAATTTTAAATTATAAATAAAATGAGCGATAGCTTAAAACACGAATGTGGTATAGCAATGGTTAGGCTGTTAAAACCATTAGCATTTTATAAAAAAAAGTACGGAACTTCGTTTTACGGAATTCAGAAAATGTATTTATTGTTAGAAAAGCAACACAATCGAGGTCAAGATGGCGCAGGTTTTGCAAGTATTAAACTTGATGTTAAACCTGGCACACGTTATATTTCTCGAGTTCGCTCTAACCAATCAAAACCAATTCAAGATATTTTTAAACAAATAAACACACGTATTGATGGTGTTTTAGAAAAAAATCCTGAAAAAAAAGACGATATCGATTGGCAAATACAAAATATGCCTTATGTTGGTAATGTGTTTTTGGGGCATGTTAGATACGGTACTTTTGGAAGCAATAGTATAGAAAGTGTACACCCATTTTTAAGACAAAGTAATTGGCGTCACAAAAATTTAATTATGGCTGGTAATTTTAACATGACAAATTCGGCTGAATTGTTAGAAGAATTAATCGAACTTGGTCAACATCCAAAAGAAAACACCGATACAGTTACTATAATGGAAAAAATTGGTCATTTTTTAGATGATGAAGTTTCAAATTTATATCAAGAATGTAAAGAAAACGGAATTTCTAAAAAAGAAGCCTCATCAGTAATTGAAAGTAAATTAAATATAAAAAAAATATTGCAACGATCATCAAAAAATTGGGATGGCGGTTATGCAATGACTGGTTTAATTGGTCATGGAGATGCTTTTGTATTACGCGATCCTGCAGGTATTAGACCTGTTTTTTATTATAAAGACGATGAAGTAGTTGTTGTAGCAAGCGAAAGACCAGTTATTCAAACCGTTTTTAATGTAGCAATTGATGCTGTTAAAGAATTAGAACCAGCGCACGCTTTAATAATTAAAAAAGATGGTAAAACTACAGTAGAACAAGTAAACGAAATTTTAGAAAAAAAATCATGCTCCTTTGAGCGAATTTATTTTTCTCGTGGTGGTGATGCAGCTATTTATCAAGAACGCAAAAAATTAGGGAAATTATTATTTCCGCAAATTTTACAAGCAATTAATGACGACATAACCAATACCGTTTTTTCATACATTCCAAATACCGCTGAAACTTCATTTTTTGGTATGACCGAACAGGCAGAAGAGTTTCTAAATAAACGTAAAACCGAGACTATTTTAAAAGTGGGTAAAAATATTTCTGTAAAAGACTTAACAAACCTACTTGCCGAAAGACCAAGAATTGAAAAAATTGCCATTAAAGACGCTAAACTACGTACGTTTATTGCAAGTGACGATAGTAGAGATGATTTAGTAGCACATGTTTACGACATTACTTATGGAGTTGTAAAAGCAACCGATAATTTGGTAGTTATTGACGATAGTATTGTTAGAGGCACAACTTTAAAACAAAGTATTTTACGCATTTTAGATCGATTAAACCCAAAACAAATTGTAATTGTATCATCAGCGCCACAAATAAGATATCCAGATTGTTACGGAATTGACATGGCAAGATTAGGTGATTTTATTGCCTTTAAAGCAGCTATTTCTTTGTTAAAAGATACAAGGCAAGAACATATTATTGAAGATGTCTACAAACTATGCAAAACAAATACCGAAGACACTAAAAACTTTGTAAAAGCAATTTATAATCCGTTTTCACAAGAACAAATTTCTAATAAAATTGCAGAATTACTTACTGATAAATCTATCAAAGCTAATGTCAAAATAATATATCAAAGTATTGATAATCTACATAAAGCCATACCAAACCACAAAGGCGATTGGTATTTTACAGGCAATTACCCAACAATTGGAGGTGCTAAATTTGTAAACAAGGCTTTTGTCAATTTTTACGAAGGTAATAAAGGTAGAGCTTATTAATAAATTAAATAAAAAGACTACCTTTACAACACAAATACCTTTTTTAACATGTCTAAAGTAGAAGATTTTTTAACGCAAGAGCAAGAACAAAAAATTGTAAAAGCAATTCGTACAGCAGAATTACATACTTCTGGAGAAATACGTGTTCATTTAGAAAGCAGTACTACAAAAAACACATTAGAACGAGCTTTAGAAGTTTTTAATTATTTAAAAATGGATGAAACCAAAAATAAAAATGGGGTTTTGTTTTATTTAGCTGTAAAAGATAAAAAATTTGCCGTAATTGGTGATCAAAATATAGATACAAAAGTAGCTGATAATTTTTGGGAGGATATTAAAAACACAACAATAAAAGAATTTAAAACAAAGCATTATGCAAGTGGTTTGGTAAAAGGAATTCTGAAAGTAGGCGTTAAGTTAAAAAAGCATTTTCCTTATGATGAAAAAGACACCAACGAACATTCAGACACAGTTTCGGTAAGTTAATTTAAATATATCTTTCTATTTTTTTGAAGTAAATTGTATTATTTTATTACTCATTAACAACTAATTTACCTACAAACAAACACGCTAATAATACGAAAAATGGCAGAGCATAACAAACTTGGCGAACTTGGTGAAAAAATGGCATTAGACTTTTTAATTAAAAATGGTTATGCTATACAAGAAAAAAATTGGCGTTTTCAAAAAGCAGAAATAGATTTAATTGCTCAAAAAGACGAAACATTAGTTTGCGTTGAAGTAAAAACAAGATCAACAGAACAATTTGGTGACCCACAAGATTTTATTGACAGTAAAAAAATAAAACTTTTAGTAAAAGCGATGAACCATTATGTTGAATCAAATGATTTAGATGTAGAAGTTCGCTTTGATATAATAGCTATTATTCATAACAAATACAAAACTAACTTAGAGCATATAGAAGACGCTTTTTTGTATTTTGATTGATTGCAATAACGTTAAATTAGCTAATTATTTTTTGTATATATTTGCTACCTAACTTTAAAAAATCTAAAAATGAAGAAAGTAGCATTATTATTGAGTGTAATTTCAATAGCTTTTGTGTCTTGTAAAGATACAAAAAGCAAAACCGAGACAGTTGTAAAAGAAACAGTCGAAATTAAAAAAGAACAGCCAAAAGTAAAAAAAGCAGTAAATGTAATTACGTGGAAAGGCTATAAACCTACAGGAAATCATACAGGTACGATTGATGTTAAATCTTCAGAATTTAAAATGAACGATGGTAAATTAACAGGCGGCGTTTTTGTTTTTGACATGACTACAATTAAAAACGGCGATATAAAAGACCCAAGTTATAAGTCAGATTTAGAAAATCATTTAAAAAGTGCCGATTTTTTTGATGTTGCTACTAACCCGACTTCTAAATTCGAAATTACCAAAGTAATTTACAATCCAGAAAACAACTTTATAATTACAGGTAATTTAACTATGAATGGAGTAACTAAGAGCATTTCTTTCCCTGCATTTATAAAAGATAAAACCTTTAAAAGTAAAACCATTAAAATTGATAGAACCGATTTTGGAATTAAATTTAAATCTAAAAAGTTTTTTAATAACTTAAAAGATAAATTCATTAACGATGAATTTGAAATTACCTTTGAAATAAATATGTAAGTCGCCATTTTAAATAATACCGTAAAAATGAGATTACTTTAGTTAGTAATCTCATTTTTTTAGTTTTGAGCCATTTTTTTTTTTTTTTTTTAAATTAATGTGCTATATTTACAGCTATTATTAATTTAAATTTTATTTATATGAAAAAAGTTACATTTTATTTTTCTTTGTTAATCGCTATGACGTTTAGCTGGCAGGGAATATCGCAAGTAGTAAATCAGAGTGCAGCATGGCCTAATGCCGCTTGGACTGTTACAGGTACTTATAATGCAGATCCTACTGCATTTGAAGCAGATCCTACATTAGTAGCTAATTTTGCATTTGATGATGATGATGCTGGTAATGGTAGTGACGATGATATAGCAGCAGAATCACCTGTTATTGATTTAACTGCTGCTGCTACGGCAGGAGAAACATGGATTTCTATTTCTGGAGATTATATTTACAATAAAAATGGCAACTCAATTTTACAATTTGAATATTGGGATGCAGATAATAGTATGTGGACCATTATTGGTGCTGAATTTCCTGCAGATACAGCAGGTGCGCCTACTGATAATTTTTGTGGAGGTACATCAGAAGCCTATACTACTACTACATTAGATATTGCTGCTTTTACAGCAACACAATTGTCAGGCTTTAGATACAGAATTTATTATAATGATGATTTAGCTGGAGCATCATGGGCATGGGGTTTTTGTTTTACTTCACCAACTATTACGTCAGTGGCACCACCTTTATGTCCAGACCCTTCAGTTTTAGCTGTTGCAAATATTGGCGCTAATAACGCAGGTTTATCTTGGATGGAAAACGGTACAGCAACTATGTGGAATATTGAGTTAGTTGATATTACAGCTGCTGGAGCAGTAACAGGTACAGCTACTTCAACAGGAGTTACGAATCCTTTTACTCAAACTGGGTTGATGTCATCTAATGACTACGAATTTTATGTACAATCAGATTGCGGAGGTGGAGATGTATCTGCATGGGTTGGTCCTTTTGCTTTTACAACAGCTTGTAGTGCAATGGTGGCACCATATACGCAAGATTTTGAAAACGCAGGTACTATTCCGTCTTGTTGGACAATGAGCGGTGGCGAAAATTGGTTGTTTAACACATCTGGACCTAACAATGTTGGTGATGGTGGTACGCTTTCAGGCGCTACGGCATCAGGTAATTATTATGCAGTTGTAGATGCTTCTGGAACACATGCTCCTGCAGTGTTACTAAGTTCTTTCGTAGATGTTTCAGGTTTAACTACACCGGCGCTTTCTTTTTATGAAATTAGTAACAGTGGCGCTAGCTCAAATTCTCAATTAGATGTAGAAGTTTGGGATGGAGCTGCATGGAATACTGTTGGTACATATAATACTGATACTACAGGTTGGGAACAAAAAACGATTGATTTAAGTTCTTTAACTATTACAGGTGATATTCAAGCAAAATTCACGTTTTCTGAATTAGTTTCAGGTGATTATGCGGATGATATAGCAATTGATGATGTTATGTTTGCTGAATTACCGGTATGTGCTGACCCTTCAGCTTTAGCTGTTGCAAATATCACGGCGAATTCTGCTGATTTTTCATGGATGGAAAACGGTACAGCAACTATGTGGAATATTGAGTTAGTTGATATTACAGCTGGTGGAACAGTAACAGGTACAGCTACTACATCAGGAATTGCAAATCCTTATGGCCTAAGCGGATTGACCGCTAATAACGCATACGAATACTATGTACAATCAGATTGTGGAGGTTACACATCAGCATGGGTTGGTCCTTTTGCTTTTAATACACCTTGCGAAACTGTAACAGCTTTTCCTTTTACAGAAGATTTTGAAGATGCAAGTACAACAAGATCTTGTTGGTCACAAACTTATGTTACAGGAACTGGAGATTGGACTTACGATGTAGGATCAAGTGGTGGTACAATTGCTGCTGCTCATGGTGGTGTTAAAAATGCTCGCTTTTTAAGTTCTGGAACTACTCAAGTAACTAAATTAGTTTCTCCTACTTTTGATTTAACAACTTTAGCCAACCCTGAATTAACTTTTTGGTACGGACAAGAAGATTGGGCTGGTGATCAAAATGAATTAAAAGTGTATTACAGCGCAGATGCTGGTGCTACTTGGGTTGAAATTGCTTACTATACAGCCGATATTTCAGCATGGACAGAAGTAATTTTAACTTTACCAAGTGCGTCTGCAACTTACCAAATAGCCTTTGAAGGTTATAACAATTATGGTAGAGCAAATGTTATTGATGATGTAACTATTGCTGAAGTACCTACATGTCCAGACCCAACAACTTTAGCTGTTGCAAATATGACAACGAATTCTGCTGATTTATCTTGGATGGAAAACGGTTCTGCTACATCATGGAATATTGAATTAGTTGATATTACAGCTGCTGGAGCAGTAACAGGAACCGCTACTTCGACAGGAGTTACGAATCCTTTTACTCAAAGCGGATTAATGCAAGGAAATGACTACGAATTTTACGTACAATCTGATTGTGGAGGCGGAGATGTATCAGCATGGGTTGGTCCTTTTGCTTTTACAACTACGGCAACTTGCCCTGCTCCATCAACTTTAGATGCTGCAAATATTACAGAAACCTCAGCAGATTTAAGTTGGTTGGAAAACGGCTCTGCTACAATGTGGAATATTGAATTAGTAGACTTAACTGCTGGTAATGTAGCTACAGGTGTTGCAACTGCAACAGGTGTTGCAAATCCTTATGCTGCAACAGGTTTAATGGGCGATAATGCCTACGAATTTTACGTGCAATCAGATTGTGGAGGTGGAGATGTATCAGCATGGGTTGGTCCTTTTGCTTTTGTGACTCCTTATGTTGCTGTTGCACCAGATTGTACAAGTGGTATATTTTTAGATTCAGGAGGAGCAAATGCTAATTATAGTAGTGGCGAAAATATAACATATACTATTTGTCCAGACAATGCTAACGAA
This sequence comes from Flavobacteriaceae bacterium, assembly GCA_026988075.1. Taxonomy (GTDB): domain Bacteria; phylum Bacteroidota; class Bacteroidia; order Flavobacteriales; family Flavobacteriaceae; genus S010-17. The sequence goes on along the minus strand of JALSLZ010000167.1, from coordinate 2,528 downwards.
TCTGTATCAGTAACATTCTCTGCTTTTAGTTCAGAAAATAATGGTACGGGTTGTTACGATGGTTTAACTATTCATGATGGTGCTAATGATACGGCTGTTACTATTGATCCACCAGCGGGAGGAACTGTTTGGTGTTGGGATAGAAACGACGCAACTCCAGGTGGTAGTGGAGATTTACAAGGTATGACAATTACTTCTTCAGACGTTTCAGGTTGTTTAACATTTGTATTTACATCTGACAGTTCTGTTAGTAGAGCTGGTTGGGAAGCTACTGTTTCTTGTTCTGTTGTAAGTGTTGATGATATGAATGCTGAAAATTTCACATACTATCCAAACCCAGTAAATAATGATATTTTAGTATTGAATTCAGAAAGAATCATAAAAAACATTAACGTTACTAATGTAATAGGGCAAGAAGTACTTAAAATTTCGCCTAATAGTAATAACCATATTTTACAAATGCACAATTTAAAAACAGGTGTTTATTTTGTAAAAGTATTGGTAGAAGGTGGTTCTGAAAAGACACTTAAAATAATTAAAGATTAATAATAATTAATTTTAATTAGTATAAATTAGCCTCTGATGTCACAATCAGGGGCTTTTTATGTTTAAAGTTTTTGATAAAAAACGTAAAATAGAGTTAAAAACGACTATGTAATTAAAGAAAAAATATTAATTTTGCAGCTGCTTATCAATAAGGTAAGGTTATTTACAAAAAAACAGAAGATGAATATTACAAAAGAGAATTTAGACGCTTTAAACGCAGTAATTAAAATTGATGTTGCTGAAAAAGATTATAAAGAAAAAGTTGAAAAAATTTTAACTGATTATCGTAAAACGGCTAACATTCCTGGTTTTAGAAAAGGTCAAGTACCAATGGGTATGATTAAAAAACAATACGGGCAAGCAGTTTTAGTTGATGAAGTAAATAAACTTTTGCAAGAAGCATTAAATAAATATTTAACCGACGAAAAATTAGATATTTTAGGTAATCCTATTCCGAAACCAAACATGCAATTTTCTTGGGACGCTGCCGATTTAACTTTTGAATTTGAATTAGGTTTAGCACCTGATTTTAAAGTAAACTTACAACCTAAAAAAGCAGTAACACATTATAAAGTTACAGCCGATAAAAAAATGTTAGACAATCAAATTAATGATATTGCAGAACGTTACGGTAAGATTAGTAGTATAAACGAAATTAGTAAAACTGCTAATATTACAGGATTTTTTAAAAATGAAGAACCTTTAATTGATAAAAAATCTACGTTTAAATTTGATAAAGTTACTGGTAAAACACAACAAAAAGAATTGTTAGGTAAAAAAGTTGGTGACGTTGTTACATTAAAAACAAAAGGCTTGTTTAAAGACGATCATTTTATGCAAAATGTTTTAGGTGTTTCTCACGAGCACGCACATGGATTAGACATTGAAGTAACCTTTACCATTGAAGAAATTACACAAACAGAACCAGCTAAAGTAGATCAAGAATTATTTGATAAAATTTTTGGTAAAGATGTGGTTAAAACAAAAAAAGAAATGTTGGCCAAGTTGAAAGAAGACGCAGAGAAGCACTTTGAACAACAAGCAGATCAACAATTGTTAAATGCAATTACAGAAAACTTAATTGAAAATACAAAATTTGATTTACCAGCTGAATTTTTACAAAAGTGGTTAGCTACTGCTGGCGAAAACCCAATTTCTGCTGAAGAAGCAAAAGCGCAGTACGAACAATCTGAAAGAGGATTACGTTATCAATTAATCGAAGGTAAAATAGCAACAGAACATAAACTACAAACAACTTACCAAGATTTAAAGGAATACGCAAAAACCTATATTAAAGCGCAAATGGCGCAATACGGGCAAATGAACCCTGAAGAAGAAGAATTGGATGGTATTGCTGATAGAATACTCCAAAATCAAGACGAAGCTAAAAAATTACAAGATCAATTAATTAGTCAAAAATTATTGACTTTTTATAAGGAAAACATGAAGTTGAAAGTAAAAGAAATTACTTATGATAATTTTATTAAAGAAGTTTATGGAGATGATAAACACTAATAACCTGAGTTCGACCTAAATTTGCAATCAAAGTTTTCAGCATTTTTCTTAGACGAGGCGTGGCTTTGAAGGACTATTTTTAGTTTGAAAAGACATAACGAAGTATAAGGAAAAGGCTGAAAATCCTTCGGAAAGCCTTCTAAACAGCAATCTTTGAACAATAAAAGCCTTAATTTAATATTAAATCTTCGTTTTTATTATCCTACCGAGACTTCGGTATTACTATTTATAAGGCTTCTTTGGTGTAAGTTTAGGTCGAATTCAGGTTAATAAATAGTAAAAATTAAATTTTCAACTTACTTAACCCGAATAATTCATCATAAAAGGTCAAAATTAGGTGTAAAAGTGTTATTTTTAAGGTGTTAAAAACAAAAAAAGAACAAATAAAAACACCCAATTTTGAGCAATAAAGATACACTATTTTACAGAGGAAACAAATCCATATTATTTAATTTTTCAGGATCAGC
>JALSLZ010000166.1 GCA_026988075.1 Flavobacteriaceae bacterium | reverse complement strand
TATATGAAATAGGAATTCATAAAAAAACTAAAGATGATTTAATAAAGATAATTGAAAGTAAAGATCGCTCAAAAGCTGGGATTTCGGTTCCTGCACAAGGATTGTTTTTAACAGCAGTTGAATATCCTGAAATGATGGGTGATGAGTGATGAGTGATGAGTGATGAGTGATGAGTGATGAGTGATGAGTGATGAGTGATGAGTGATGAGTGATGAGTGATGAGTGATGAGTACTAATAGTGTTATAAAAAACGATACTTCAAAAATAAAGTATGTCAAAAGAAAAACTTACAGGAAAGGTATTTGATATCAAGCTTTTTAAAAGGCTATTATCTTATATAAAAAATTATCGTTTTGCATTTTCCATTGCTTTAAGTTCTGTTGTACTAATTGCAATTTTTGCGGCAATAAGACCTATATTAATAATAAAAATTGTTGACGATTTTATTAGTACTAAAAATTCAAAACAGGTGCTAAACTTTAGCATAATTATGTTTGTCGTTTTGTTGTTTCAAGTTATTTTTCAATTTCTATTTATATTTTACGCCAATTTTCTTGGGCAACATATCATTAAAGATATTAGAATACAGTTGTTTAAACATATCGCTTATTTTAAAATGAATTATTTTAACAATACTGCTGTTGGCAAAATTGTAACTCGTACTGTGTCGGATATTGAAACAATAGCCAGTATTTTTGGTCAAGGACTTTTTATGATTATGAGTGATTTGCTAAAAATGTTTATTATAATTATTGTTATGCTAAGTAAAAATTGGCAATTGGCTTTAATTACTTTTAGTGCTTTACCCATATTAATATACGCTACCAAAATATTTAAAGATGTAATGAAATCGGCTTTTAAAGAAGTTAGAGCCGAAGTTTCTAATTTAAACAGTTTTGTGCAAGAAAGATTAACAGGTATGAAAATAGTTCAATTATTTAACCGAGAAAAAATTGAATACGAACACTTTAAACTAATTAACAGCAAACATAAAAATGCATGGGTAAAAACTGTTTGGTATAATTCTATATTTTTTCCTATTTCCGAAATAGTTCCTTCTATTGTTTTAGGTGTAATAGTTTGGTATGGTGGAAATGACATGTTAAGTACCAATAACACTTCTTCAGGTGAAATTATCGGTTTTATAATGATGACCCAAATGCTTTTTAGACCATTAAGGCAAATTGCCGATAAATTTAACACATTACAAATGGGAATGGTTGCAGCAGATCGTGTTTTTAATATTATTGATAATAAAGAGTATACAGAAATATCAAAAATCAATAACTCAAAAATAAGTATTCAAGGCAATATTGAATTCAATAATGTATTTTTTAGTTACATAAAAAATGAAGATGTATTAAAAGGTATTTCTTTTAAAGTTAGTAAAGGTCAAACCATTGCAGTTGTTGGTTCTACTGGAGCTGGAAAATCTACTATTATCAATTTATTAAATCGATTTTACACCATAAATAGCGGCGAAATAACCATTGATAATAAATCAATAACGAGCTATAATTTAAACAATCTCCGAAATCAAATTGCTGTTGTTTTACAAGATGTTTTTTTATTTTCTGATACAATTTACAACAACATTACCTTAAACAACACAAATATTAGTTTAGAAGAAGTTATTCAAGCTGCAAAACAAATAGGTGTTCACGAGTTTATTATGACGCTACCTAATGATTATCATTACAATGTAAAAGAACGTGGTGTAATGTTATCTTCTGGACAAAGGCAATTAATTGCTTTTTTACGTGCTTATGTTAGTAATCCAAGTATTTTAATTTTAGATGAAGCGACTTCGTCTGTAGATTCTCAATCAGAGCTTTTAATACAAAAAGCGACAAACATCATAACAAAAAATAGAACTTCAATTGTTATTGCTCATAGATTAGCAACCATAAAAAATGCCGATAATATAATTGTAATGGATAAAGGTAAAATTATAGAACAAGGTAGTCACAAAGAATTATTAATAAAAAAAGGATACTACCATAACCTTTATGAAATGCAATTTAATGTAACCAAACAAAATTAAACTTACAATATGCTTCCTAACTTTATAAAAAAATCTAAAATTAGTTATGAATTATATAACTTTTTTAATCGCTCTAAACTAAAACACAACATTGCTTTATTCAAAAAATATGGTATTAAAAAAAAGTACTACTCCTCTATTTCAAGTTTAGATTTTAAAAATATAATAGGAAAAATTAATCCTTACGATAAATTAGATTCAAAAATTGAATTACCCAAAAATAAAGTATTTCAAAAATTAGATAAAAAAATTCAAGACAGTTTACTTTCGTGGTCAGAAAAAGGCTTTGTTATTCTTAACAACTATTATTCTAACGAAGAAGTTGATCGATTTAATGTAGAAGTCGATACTTTAATCAAATCTAAAAAAGCAACGTGGCGTTATAACCGTATTTTATTTGCCAATAAAGTCTCCACACTTATTAATAATGCTGGTACAGATAAAAAACTTCTTTCTATTTTAAGTACTCTTTTAGGAAAAAAAGTAAGCCTGTTTCAAAGTCTTAATTTTATAAAAGGCAGCCAACAAAGATCGCATTCCGATTCCATTCACATGACAACTTTTCCTACAGGAAACTTAATTGCCGTTTGGATTGCTTTAGAAGATATTACTTTAGAAAACGGTGCGCTTCACTATTACCCATCTTCGCATAAATTACCTTATATTTTTAATGAAGACTATAATAATATTGGCTCAAAATACAAATTAGGTAATAAAACATATACCGATTATGAAAATAAAATTGAAGAAGTCTTAAAAAACAACAAACTAAAAAAAGAAGTTTTTTTAGCAAAAAAAGGCGATTTACTTATTTGGCATGCCAATTTAATTCATGGAGGTGAACCTGTTTTAAATAAAGATTCAACTCGAAAAAGTATGGTTTTTCATTATTATGCCAATGATGTAATTTGTTATCACGAAATTACACAAAGACCAACTTTAAAATAAATACGGAACTATTTTATACGTTTTTTGTTTATATGCAGCATAAACAGTACCGAATTTTATGGCTAAAAACTTCTCTTCCATATTTATTTTTAGAACAAAAATCACAAATAAAATAATAAATACAACTATTCGAATTATTGAGTATACTAAACTATCTAAATTGAAATTTAAAAAAACTGAAATTCCAAAAAAGAGTAACAAACCAGTGTACATTGGGTTTCTAATAATTTTATAAGGACCAGAAGTCACCATTTCTGCATGGTGTTTAACTTCTGGTTGTATGTTAAAATTACCCATTTTCATTGTCAAAACACCCCAAATACCAATAACAATACCTAATATTTGAAAAAGTAACCAATAGTTGTTAGCTACAAATAAATTACCAGCTAAAGCAAAAAAAGCAAAACAAACAAATTGGATAATTACTAAAATTAAAGATTTTTTTGACATCCTGTAAATTTATTATGCTTGACCTGTTGGTCCAAAATTCATTGGTACTTGCGGTTGATCAAATTCTTTTATTTTTCCATGAACACTTTCAAATTTTTGAATATTATCTGCCAAAGCTTTAGCAAACCTTTTTGCGTGTTGTGGTGTTAAAATAATTCTTGATTTAACTTTTGCCTTCGGAATTCCAGGCATCATACTTATAAAATCAACTACAAATTCAGACACCGAATGATTAATAATTGCTAAGTTAGCATAAGTACCTTCGGCAATTGCTTCATCTAATTGAATGTTTAAATTATTTTTATTTTGTTTTTTATCAGACATGGTTTTATTTTTATAATTAATACTTCAAATTTACAATTTTGTTATAAAAAACAAAACCCTTTTAAAGATAAACTTTAAAAGGGTTTTTTCTTTATTTAAAAGAATATACTATTCTTCTATTTTTTCCATTTCGGAAGTATGTCCTACAATTAAATTATTATAAGATCTCATACCTGTACCTGCAGGTATTTTCTTACCAACAATTACATTTTCTTTAAGACCTTCTAAGAAGTCAACTTTTCCGCTTACAGCAGCTTCGTTTAACACTTTAGTTGTCTCTTGGAAAGAGGCAGCAGATATAAATGATTTAGTTTGTAAAGAAGCTCTTGTAATACCTTGTAATACCGGTTCGGCAGTTGCAGGCATTGCATCTCTTGCTTCTACTAAAACTTGGTCATTTCTTCTTAATTTAGAATTTTCATCTCTAAGCTCTCTTAACGAAACTACCTGACCTTCTTTAAGATCTGTTGAATCACCAGCATTTTCAATGATTTTCATTCCAAAAATATTATCATTTTCTTCAATAAAGTCATTTTTATGAATCAATTGATTTTCTAAGAAAATAGTATCTCCTGAATCAATAATTTTAACTTTACGCATCATTTGACGCACAACAACTTCAAAATGTTTATCATTAATCAATACACCTTGTAGCCTATATACTTCTTGAATTTCGTTTACAATATATTCTTGAACTTTTCCTGGTCCTTGAATTTTAAGTATATCTTTTGGAGTAATAGCTCCATCAGAAATAGGCATACCTGCTTTTACAAAATCATTTTCTTGTACTAAGATCTGATTTGTTAACTTAACTAAGTATTTTTTTATAATACCTGTTTTAGATTCAACAATAACTTCACGGTTACCTCTCTTAATTTTACCATAAGAAACGACTCCATCAATTTCAGAAACAGCAGCAGGATTAGAAGGGTTACGAGCTTCGAATAATTCGGTAACTCTTGGTAAACCACCCGTAATATCACCAGCTTTACCAGCAGTACGTGGTATTTTAACTAATATTTTTCCTGTTTCAATTTTCTCTCCATCTTCAACAGCTAAGTGAGCTCCTACAGGTAAACTGTATGAACGTAAAACAGCACCTTTACTATTTTTAATTAGTAAAGCAGGAATAATTTTCTTCTTTTTAGAAGAAGTAATAATCGTTTCTTTATTTCCTGTTTGTTCGTCAGTTTCAACTTTATAGTTAACACCTTTAACGACTTCCTCAAATTCAACAACACCTCCAAATTCAGAAACAATTACGCCATTAAATGGATCCCATTGTGTAATTACATCATCTTTTTTAATCTTTTGACCGTCTTTAACAAATATATACGAACCATAAGCTAAATTAGATGTACTCAATACATTACCAGATTTAGGATCGATTATTTTAAATTCTGTTGTTCTTGAAATGATGATATCTTTTTTATTACCATCGTTATCGGTACTTTCAACCGTTTTTAACTCATCAATTTTAACGGTACCGTTAAACTTAGAAATTAATTTATTTTCTTCTGAAATATTTCCTGCAATACCACCAACGTGGAATGTACGTAAGGTTAACTGTGTTCCAGGTTCTCCAATTGACTGTGCAGCAACAACTCCAACAGCTTCACCTCGTTGAACCATTTTAAGGTTAGATAAACTATGTCCATAACATCTTGTACAAACTCCTTTTTTAGCTTCACATGTTAATGCAGAACGAACTTCTACAGTATCTATAGGATGTGCTTCAATTGTTTTAACTACATTCTCAGTAATCTCAGTATTTGCAGCAACTACAATTTCATTTGTAATTGGGTTGTAAACATCGTTTAATGTTACACGACCTAAAATACGTTTCCCTAAAGATTCTACTACTTCATCGTTTTTCTTTAATGCAGTAACATCTAAACCTCTTAAAGTTCCACAATCTTCTTCATTAATAATAACATCTTGAGAAACATCAACCAATCTACGTGTTAAGTAACCTGCATCTGCCGTTTTCAAAGCGGTATCTGCAAGACCTTTACGTGCACCGTGAGTAGAAATAAAATATTCTAAAATTGATAATCCTTCTTTAAAGTTAGATAAAATTGGATTTTCAATAATTTGTCCTCCACCAGATGTCGATTTTTTAGGTTTTGCCATTAATCCACGCATACCTGTTAACTGACGAATTTGTTCTTTAGAACCCCTTGCACCAGAATCAAGCATCATAAACACAGAGTTAAACCCATCTTGATTTTCACGTAAACGCTTCATAGACAGTTCTGTAAGCTTATTATTAGTAGCTCCCCAAATATCAATAACTTGGTTATAACGCTCTTTATTAGTAAGCATACCCATGTTATAATTATCGATAACGGTTTCTACTTCTGCTTTTGCATCAGCAACCATTCCTGCTTTTTCTTCAGGAATAATAATATCACCTAAACTAAAAGATAATCCACCTTTAAAGGCATAAGAGAATCCCATATTTTTGATATTATCTAAGAAATCTCCAGTAGTTGGTACATCAGTAACACGTAAAACATCACCAATAATATCTCTTAATGATTTTTTAGTTAATACTTCATTAATGTAACCAGCTTGCTCAGGTACTACTTCGTTAAATAAAACTCTTCCAACAGTAGTGTCAATAATTTTAGTCACAATCTTACCATCTTCCAAATCTTTTGTTCTAACTTTTATAGAAGCATTTAATTCAACTGCTCCTTCGTTAAACGCAATAGTAACTTCTTCAGGAGAGTAGAATGTTGATCCTTCTCCCTTTATTTTTACTTTTTTGGTAGACTTTCTTAATTTAGTCATATAATATAAACCAAGTACCATATCTTGTGAAGGTACGGTAATAGGTGATCCATTAGCAGGATTTAATATATTATGAGAAGCTAACATTAGTAATTGTGATTCTAAAATAGCCTCTGGTCCTAAAGGTAAATGTACAGCCATTTGATCTCCATCAAAATCGGCATTAAATGCAGTACATGCTAAAGGATGTAATCTAATTGCTTTTCCTTCAATTAATGTAGGTTGAAAAGCTTGTATACCTAAACGGTGAAGTGTAGGCGCACGATTCAATAGTACTGGGTGACCTTTTAAAATATTTTCTAAAATATCCCAAACTACTTGTTCTCTTTTGTCAATTATTTTTTTAGCAGATTTTACTGTTTTTACAATTCCTCTTTCAATTAATTTTCTAATTACAAAAGGTTTATATAATTCAGCTGCCATATCTTTTGGCAACCCACATTCGTATAATTTTAATGATGGTCCAACAACAATTACCGAACGAGCAGAATAATCAACACGTTTTCCTAAAAGGTTTTGACGAAAACGCCCTTGTTTTCCTTTCAACGAATCTGATAATGATTTTAATGGTCTATTCGATTCTGTTTTTACTGCTGATGATTTACGAGTGTTGTCAAATAATGAATCTACTGATTCTTGCAACATTCTTTTTTCATTACGTAAAATTACTTCAGGAGCTTTAATTTCAACCAATCTTTTTAAACGATTATTACGGATAATAACTCTTCTGTATAAATCATTCAAATCTGACGTTGCAAAACGGCCACCATCTAATGGTACTAACGGACGCAATTCTGGTGGAATTACTGGTACAGCGTTAATAATCATCCATTCGGGTTTGTTCTCTCTATTTTTAACAGAATCTCTAAATGCTTCAACGACATTTAAACGTTTTAAAGCTTCTGTTTTACGTTGTTTAGATGTTTCTGTATTTGCCTTATGTCTTAATTCATATGATAAAGTATCTAAGTCTAATCTTGATAATAAATCACGTAAACATTCCGCACCCATTTTAGCAATAAACTTATCTGGATCTGTATCGTCTAAATATTGATTTTCTAATGGTATTGAATCTACTATATCTAAATATTCTTCTTCAGTAAGGAAGTCCATTTTTTGAACAGGTTCTCCTTCTGCATTTTTAGCGATACCTGGTTGAATTACTACATATCTTTCGTAGTAAGTAATCATATCTAATTTTTTAGATGGCAAACCTAAAAGGTACCCCATTTTATTAGGCAATGATCTAAAATACCAAATATGTGCAACAGGAACAACTAAATCAATATGACCTATTCTGTCTCTACGTACTTTTTTCTCAGTAACTTCAACACCACAACGGTCACAAATTATACCTTTATATCTAATACGTTTGTATTTTCCACAAGCACATTCGTAATCTTTTATTGGACCAAAAATACGCTCACAAAACAATCCATCTCTTTCAGGTTTATGTGTACGATAATTTATTGTTTCTGGCTTTAAAACTTCTCCTCTTGAGTTTTTTAAAATTTTCTCTGGAGACGATAATCCAATTGAAATTCTATTAAATTTCTTAACTGTATATTTTTTATTTCGTTTTGTCATAATCTATACGTACAATTAATTGTTTTTATTAGCATTAATATCCATACCATTTTCATCTTCTAATCTAACATCTAAAGCTAAACCATTAAGTTCATGCATTAATACATTAAATGATTCTGGCAATCCTGGTTCAGGCATTGGTTCTCCTTTAACAATAGCTTCATAAGTTTTAGCCCTACCTAATACATCATCTGATTTTACAGTTAAGATTTCTCTTAATGTTGCTGATGCACCATACGCTTCAAGTGCCCAAACTTCCATTTCTCCAAAACGTTGCCCTCCAAATTGAGCTTTACCTCCAAGTGGTTGCTGTGTAATTAAAGAGTACGGTCCAATAGAACGAGCGTGCATTTTGTCTTCAATCATATGACCTAATTTAATCATATAAATTACACCAACGGTTGCTGGTTGATCAAAACGTTCTCCTGTTCCACCATCGTAAAGATATGTATGTCCAAATTCTGGCACTCCTGCTTCGTTAGTAATCGCTGTTATTTCATCTAATGATGCTCCATCAAAAATTGGTGTTGCATATTTTTTTCCTAACTTTTGACCAGCCCAACCAAGTACTGTTTCATAAATTTGACCAATATTCATACGTGATGGCACTCCTAATGGATTTAATACAATATCTACTGGTGTTCCGTCTTCTAAAAAAGGCATATCTTCTGCACGAACAATTCTTGCAACAATACCTTTATTTCCATGACGACCCGCCATTTTATCACCAACTTTTAACTTACGTTTTTTAGCAATGTATATTTTAGCTAATTTAATAATTCCTGATGGCAATTCATCTCCAACAGTAATGGCGAATTTTTCTCTTCTTAAAGCTCCTTGTAAATTGTTTACTTCAATTTTATAATTATGAATTAAACGATTTATTAAGTTATTTAAATCTTGATCTGTAGTCCATTGCCCTTTAGTTAAATGTTCAAAATCCATTACGGTATTTAACATTTTTAAACTAAATTTCTTTCCTTTTGGTAAAATCTCTTCTCCTAAATCATTTGCAACTCCTTGTGAAGTTTTACCAGCTACAAGAGAAAATAGTTTATCAACTAAAACTTCTCTTAAATTTACAAATTTAGTATTGTATTTTACTTCTAAGTTTGAAATATCAGTTTTGTCTTGAACTCTTTTCGCTTTATCTTTAACTACTCTTTTAAATAATTTTTTATTGATAACAACACCTCTTAATGA
>JALSLZ010000165.1 GCA_026988075.1 Flavobacteriaceae bacterium | reverse complement strand
AGTTTTACCTACATTTATTGCTACATATTCTGGTGAAGATGTTAACAAAACAACATTGAATCCGTTTAAGAACATTCCATTGCCAAATTGGCGTGTTAAGTATAAAGGATTATCTAAAATTAAATGGATTAAAAAACGATTTAGAGCTGTAAGTTTAGAGCATAATTATCAATCTGGTTATTCTATATTAGGTTATAATAGTAATTTGAATTATAACGCAAACAATCCATTACAAACAGATATTGCCAATAATTATGTAAGTAAAACTCTTTATTCTGGTGTTAATTTAGTCGAAGCATTCTCACCACTAATTAAATTAGATGTAAAAATGAAAAACTCATTTTCGTTTAGAGGCGCAATAAATACAGACAGATCGTTAGATTTAAATTTTGCAAACAGTTCAATTACCGAAATTAAAGGTAAAGAATATATAGTTGGATTAGGTTACAAACTAAAAAATGTAGTTTGGAAAATGAAATTGGGTGAAAATAACAAAACATTTAAAGGAGACGTTAATTTTAAAGCAGATTTCGGAATTCGAAATAACGAAACTCATATTAGATCATACGAAACATTATCCGATCAAATTACTGGAGGACAAACCATAATGACATTTAAATTTACAGCAGATTATAATTTAAATAAAAATTTAATGGCATCTTTCTTTTACGATCAAAATTCGTCTAAATTTGCAATATCTACCTCTTTTCCACGTAACTCAATTAACACAGGTATAAGTATTAGATACAATATAGGTAACTAAACAATTAAATATAAAACAAATGAATATTCCAGAAGAATTAAAGTACACAAAAGATCATGAATGGATTAAAATTGATGATGAAATAGTAACTGTTGGTATAACCGATTTTGCTCAAAATGAATTAGGAGATATTGTCTATATTGACGTTGACACCTTAGATGAAAATTTAGATGCTGAAGAAGTTTTTGGTAGTGTTGAAGCTGTAAAAACAGTATCTGATTTATTTATGCCAGTTAGTGGCGAAGTAATTGAATTTAATGAAAACTTAGAAGACGCACCAGAAATGGTAAATTCAGACCCTTACAATGAAGGTTGGATGATTAAAATTAAACTAAACGACAAATCACAATTAGATAATTTATTAGATGCTAAAGCATACCAAGAACTTATTGGAGCGTAATTCATTTTTAATAGCCATAAGTTTAACCCTATTAATTGCCTATTTAAGCTTATCAAAACCTATTGAGATTGAAATACCAATTAAAATAACATTTTTAGACAAAATATTACATGCATCCGCTTATTTTACCTTAACCCTAAGTTGGCTATTTGCATTAAGAAAAAAATCTAAATTTAAATTAATTTCCATCGCTATATTTTTATATGGAATTTTGATGGAATTTTTGCAAGGATGGCTAACAAACACAAGGCAAAAAGATATTTATGATGTATTTGCAAATAGCCTTGGAATACTTATTTCACTATTTATATTTGATAGTTTTTATAAGTACTTAAAAAAAATATTTGATAGTTAAGAATATATTATATACATTAGCAAACGAAATAAACACAATTTATTATGGAAATTAAAAAAAGCCCAAAAGCAAATTTAGAAAACTACACTAAAATATTCATGTTACTTGGATTGGTTTTTTCTTTATTTGTAATTTATCAAGGTATAGAATACAAAACAGTATACAAGGTTGAAAATCTTGGAGATATTGATGCACTTGATGAGTTAGAAGAAGAAATTCCGATTACACAACAAGAAATTAAAGAAGTAAAACCACCGCCACCGCCACCGCCACCAGCTCCAGAAGTTATTGAAGTGGTAGAAGATGACAAAGAAATTGAAGAGACTGTATTAGAATCTACCGAAACCGATGAAGAAGAAGAAGTAGATATAGAAGTTGAAGAAATTGAAGAGGTTGTTGAAGAAGAGGTTGTAGATGAAGAAGTTTCATTTTTAGTTATTGAAAATGTACCTGTTTTTCCTGGCTGTAAAGGAAACAATGCAAAATTAAAAAAATGCATGTCTGAAAAAATAACCAAACATGTAAACAGAAAATTTAATGTAGATTTAGCACAAGATTTAGGTTTATCTGCAGGAAGAAAAAGAATTTCTGTACAATTTAAGATTGACAAATCAGGTAATATTACTAATGTGCAAGCAAGAGCACCACATCCAAGGTTACAAAAGGAAGCAATTAGAATAATTAAATTACTACCTAAAATGAAACCTGGAAGACAACGTAACAAAGCTGTAACAGTACGTTACAATTTACCAATAGTTTTTAATGTAGAAGATTAAATATCACGAAATAAACTATAAAAAGGCTATCAAAATTGATAGCCTTTTTTATGCATAAGCATATTGCTTTATAATTTTACAATAACTTTTTTTTGATAAATTTCACAATTACATATTTCTTAAATCGTTTTTTAATTTATTTCGTTGTTTTTTAAACGATTTTACTTTTTTATCTTTCTTAAAATTAGAACCATTGAATATTCGCACAGGATTTCCTCTTTGAATATCCAAATGGTTCGTCCATTCGTTCTGAACATCATTAGATAGTTTTTTTAATTGAACCTGCATACATTTTGCCTTCAACCTACTTATTGCTATCTTTTTATTTTGATGTTGCGAACGTGAATCCATTACCGTGACTGAAATCCCAAATAATGGATAGGTTGCTCTTACTGCTGAACTAACTTTGTTTACATGTTGTCCACCAGCACCACTGCTTCGCATGGCTTGAAATTTAAAATCTCTTTCATTAATCTCTGTTATTACTTTGTTTGTTAATTCAAATACAGCAATAAACCAATTTTTACGCTTGTGGTTTTTTCTAAATGTACTTGTACCAATCCATAAAATAGTACCAATCCAACTTTTTAAAAATTCTTCTAATTCTAAACCTTCCAAAGCAATAGTAACCGATTGTATGGTGCCGTTTTCGTAACCATCAACTTTACTTAAAATAGTATATTCAATGGCTTCTGGTGCCAATTCCTTTAAAAAGGCTTTTAACACTTTTGCAACTACATAGCTACATTCGTTTGGACCACGACCAGCAGTTATTTGTATTATTTTTTTATTTGTTTTCATTTTTTTATATTTTTTGAATGTTGCGTTTTAAATGATGCATAATTTTTAATTCAAAACGCAACGTTTATTTATCCATTCTTACAATTTTTGGTGTAAATGTTCCGATAACCTCAACCAATTCCAATTGATTTGCCATTACTTTAGTAATATCTTTATAAGCCATTGGTGCTTCATCAATTCCACCTCCAATTAAGGATACTTCTTTGTTTTTTAATTCTTTTTTAATTTCACTTTTGGTAAATAATTGTTTACACTTTCTGCGAGAATGTAATCTTCCTGCTCCGTGAGAAGCAGAATTCAAACTTTTGCTATTTCCTCTACCTCTCACAATAAAACCTGGCGCAGTCATAGAACCAGGAATAATTCCTATTTCGCCTTTTTTGGCTGGAGTTGCCCCTTTTCTATGTACAATAACTTCTTTACCATTTAGTTGCTCTTTCCACGCAAAATTGTGGTGATTTTCAATCAAGGCTACAGGTTTTGATCCTAAAAGTTTTGCAATTCGTCTATGGATATCATCATGACAAGCTTTGGCATAATCACCTGCTAAATTCATAGCCAGCCAATATTCTTGTCCGTCGTGTGTATTCAAATCTAACCAAGCCAAATGTTGTACTTGCTTTGGTAAAGGCGTTTGTTTTGTTGCCAAATAAGTATAATGTTTGGCAATATTTGCACCCAAACCACGAGAGCCAGAATGTGCTAAAACACCTATATATTCTCCTAAAGGCAAATTCCATTCATTATTTTGATCTGTAATGATTACTGTACCAAACTCCACAAAATGATTTCCTCCACCAGATGTTCCAAGTTGCTTGTACGCTTTATCTTTTAAACGCTTTACTAACGGAATATCTTTAAACTCACTTCTACTAAAAATCTCATTATCGGCTTTTATTTTATGTGTTTCGTACATACCGAATTTAGTGTGTTCGCTTAAAATATTTTCTAACTGATGACGCTTCCCTTTAAGGTAAGAAATAGGTATCGTATAAATTGACAAACTCATTCTACAACCAATATCTACACCAACTCCATAAGGTATTACCGCATTATCGGTCGCTAAAACGCCACCAATAGGCAAACCGTAACCAACATGAGCGTCTGGCATTAAAGCACCTTGAACTGCTATTGGTAATTTTAAAGCATCGTATAATTGATACTTTGCTCGCTCATCAATTTCGTTTTCTCCAAAAATTTGAAAAGGAGCTCTTATGCTGTTTAGCGTATTCATTTTTACGATTACAGGATCTAACAGACTTTCTGCAATTTTTCCCCAAACACCATCGCCTTTATAGTCTTCTGGATTTTGTAATACTTTTTTTGCCTCTTTTAATATTTGTGGTTTTGTACGTTTTCTTTGGTATCTATTTATTTGACCAAGTGTTATATTTATACTGTTGTTTTTTGGAAAACCCAATTTGATTAGGTCTTTTCCACTTAATTTTTTTCCCATTTTAAATAATTATATTGTTTCACAGAGCCGCACAGAGAAGCACAGAGTTACACAGAGAAATTCAAGGTGTAACAAACGCTTATCTCATAGCTTTTGTTATTTTGTTTAATTTTATTCCGAAAAAATGATGCTAATTCAACCCTTTACAATAATGTAATAGCTGGTTTTTAAACATAAAAAATCCGAAACTTTTTTAGTGCTTCGGATGTTTCATATAAAGTAAATTTTTAATATTTACTTGTGTAGAGGTATCCAAAGCGAACTCAACATAGATTTTCTTAAATCTAATAGAGCAATTCGGTAAGTGTAATTAACTAATCTCATTTTGCTTTGTTTTTAATTATTATTTTCCTTTGCTTAAATAGAATATAGTGATTAATTTTTTTTACAATTAATATATCATTCATTTAAACGCTGCAAACCTAAAACAATATTTTAAATAAACAAGAAAATATTTAATTTATTTTATTGATTATCAGTCTATTATTTGAAATTTAGACAATAAATTTCCTGTCCGTTTTTCAACAGATATTTAATTCATTGTGCTTGATATGTTTACTAATCAATGGTCATAAATTATTTTTAAAAAAAAACATAAAAAAAGCGTCCAATTTCTTGGACGCTTCTTGATTTTATATTTTTTAAGAGAATTTATGGCATAAATGAGCCAATTTTAGCGTCCGTTTTATGTGTTAAAAATAAATTCATCTTGTTTTTTGTTTTAATTATTGTTAAATACGATGCAAATATAGGTTAAAATCTTTTACCAATTGAAAATGAAAAAATTTGTTTGTTAGGCATATAATTATGACTTGGATTAAAATCAATAATCTTAGTGCTCAATCCTACATTAGCATCAATAAAAAAATTATTTTTAAAAACATACTTATAACCTATATTCAAGCCCAAATGTAAATTTTGATACTGATAAGAACCTAATTCGGTATATGCTCTATTTTGATAATTATACCTATATGCTATTCCATTATAATAACTAATTTCAGATTTAAAATAGAGACCTTTGTTGTTTTTTAATAAATAATATTTATAATTAAATTTTAAAGAAAGCTCATTTTTATGGGATGACTTTTTTGAAAACAATTTGTATTTTGGTGAGTAACTCATTGAAGTTCCTATACTGGAATTAGCATCTAACAAATAGTCGTATGACAATTTAATATTACTTATTGGAGTAACAAAGCCAAAAGAAATTTCATGTTTGTTAATTTTTTTGCCAGATTTTTTTTGTGAATAAATCACAATAGTAAATAAAAAAAATACTGTAAATAAATTAATTTGTTTCATAATAATAGGTTTTGATTAATAATGTGACAAACCTATGTATTATAACAGTTCCATTTTGTTAAGCCTACGTTAAACAAAGCTAATGTTTTAATAAAATTCAATACTTTAACATAAATTATCACAATAGAGTGTGTGATTTAAAAAAACATTACTCCAATTCCATCAATCTATTTTGGAATAAATAATCGGCAGTTGGTAATAAGTAATCGCTTCGTTTAAAAAATTAGCATCTATTAAAATTGCTTTTAATTTATTATTTTTTCTATTCCATTGGTAAAAATTAGCTATTTTTACAGCGCCTACACCATTACTTTATTTTGCTTTAAAGTCTAATTTTTGATAATTAGCAATCAAAGCACGTTCTTGGTTTGCTTCAATTTTGTTTACATCTCTACCAAATAAATTAGATTTATAAATCCAAGTAGGAATGCGGTAATTAGCAACATCTAGTACCAATTATATTTCAGCAATCTTACTTTTATTAAACCGTAATTGTATTCTAAACAAGATAAAATACATTACTGGTACAATAACTAAAGTTAAAAAAGTAGCAAAGGTTAAACCATAAATTACTGTTTTTGCTAATGGACCCCAAAACATCACATTTTCTCCACCAACATAAAAGTGGGCATCGTAACTTTGAAACCAAGTAATAAAGTTAATATTTATACCATAAGCTAAAGGTATTAAACCTAAAATGGTAGTAATTGCAGTTAATAATACAGGTCGTAAACGAGTTTTACCTGCTTGTATAATACTTTCAAAAATTAACTGCTTAGGTAATAGTTTGTCTTTATCAATTTTTAGTTGCGCTCTTTTTCTATCTACAATTAAATTTACATAATCTATTAAAACAATGGCATTGTTTACTACAATTCCTGCGAGTGAAATAATTCCAAGCATCGTCATTAAAATAACAAAATCAATTTTAAAAATAATTAAGCCTAATAATACGCCAATTAAACTTAGAACAACCGATAAGGATATAATTACAGGTGTTATAGCCGAATTAAATTGAGCTACTAAAATTAAAAAGATTAAGATTACGGCAATTAGCAAGGCTTTGCTTAAAAATGCCATTTGTTTGGCTTGTTCTTCTTGTTCACCAGTAAACTTAAAACTGTAGCCTTTTGGTAATTTATAGCCTTTTAATACTTGTTTGGTGTTTTCAACAACATTGGTAGCATTATAACCTTCCAAAACATTGGTATAAACACTAATTACTCTATTTAAATCAATACGTTTTACCGCAGAAAAAGTGGATTTATTTTGCGTGGTAGCAATAGCACTAATAGGAACGGATTTTATTTTACCAGTCATCTGATCTCTAAAAATAACTTTTTGGTTAATCAGTGCGTCTTTATCGTATCGATACTTGTCTTGCAAACGAATATTTACAGGGTAATTATCTTCGCCATCTTTATAGGTAGAAATTTCTTTTCCATAAAGTGATGTACGCAACAAATCGGCTACTTGACCCGTAGAAACACTTAATCTATTGGCTTTTTGTCGGTCAATATTTACAATCATTTCGGGTTTTCCGAGTTCTACATCGAGTTTTAACTCTTCTACCCCACTAATATTTTTAGATTTTAAAAAGTGTTGCATATCCGTAGCAACTTGTATTAAATCGCTATAGTTATCACCTGTAATTTCAATATTTAATGGCGGACCAGCTGGCGGACCATTTTTCTTTTTGTCAACAGTAATATTTAAACCAGCATAACCACTTAAGAGCGTTCTTAAATCGCTTAATACTTTTGTAGTTTTATGTCCACGTCTATCTACAAACTCTGTAAAATCTAAGGTGATTCTACTTTTGTTTGGCGTGTTTCCTTGAGAACCTTTATTTGGATCGCCAGTACCTTCGCCAACTTGCGCAATAACCGATTTTACTAAGTAGTTTTCTTTGGTATCTTTATCCTCATATTGTTTGATATATTCTAAAACTTGCGCTTCTAAATCTAAGGTTATTTTGTTGGTTTTTTCAATGCCAGTTCCGATAGGATATTCGGCATAAATGTAAATTTGCTCAGGATCACTATCTGGGAAAAATAAAATATTTGGTGGAAATAATTTCATTAAATACATAGAGAAAAACAACAAAGCAAATGTTCCGAAAAACATGATATATACTTTTTTTCCTTTGAGTGAAAATTGCAATATTTTTTCATATAAACGCTCTAAACTTGGCAGTAAACTATCTTGAAACCATTTAATTACAGGGTTTATAGCTATTTTGTATAAAATATTAAAAACAGCAAATAGAGCTAATATGTTTCCTAAAGCTACTAATCCTTTTTTATGAAAATGGAAGCCTAATGTTAGAAATAAAATTCCTAAAACTCCTGTAATAATACTTCGATAAATTACTTTTTTAAAAGAAACTTCGTCTTCTTTTACCTTCATATACATTTCCGTTAAAACGGGATTTATAACCATAGCCACAAAAAGTGATGAGGATAAAACCATAATCAGCGTAATAGGAAAATATTTCATAAATTGCCCCATAATTCCAGGCCAAAAACCTAAAGGAATAAAAGCAGCTAAAGTAGTTGCTGTAGAAGCAATAATTGGCCAAGCAACTTCGCCAACACCATATTTTGCAGCATCGTAATTAGAATAACCTTCATCAATATAACGATAGACATTTTCTACCACAACAATACCATTATCCACTAACATTCCGAGTGCCAATACTAAGGCAAAAAGCACCATCATATTTAAAGTAATACCTAAAGTGTTTAGTAAAATAAACGATAATAACATTGATAACGGAATAGCAATACCAACAAACATAGCATTTCGTAAGCCTAAGAAAAACATCAAAACCAAAACTACTAAAATCACTCCAAAAATGATATTATTTTCTAAATCGGTTACTTGTGCGATGGTTTTATCGGTCATATCATTGGTTCTTGATATGATTAAATTTTTAGGGAATACGGTTTCTTTTGCTTTATCGATAATTTTATCAATTTTATTAGAAACAATAATTAAATTTTCGCCAGAACGTTTTTTAACATCAAGCATTACAACTGGTCTGGAGAATTCACGAGCATAACTGGTTTTTTCTTTTTCTTTAAATTTAACAGTTGCAATATCACGTAAATACACCACTTTTTGATGTTGTTTTTTTACGATGATATCTTCCATTTTTTTAGGATTTTTATATTCACCAACTACACGCACATTACGTATCATTCCGTCTTGTTTGATATCTCCACTCGAAATGGTCATATTTTCATTACGGATTGCGCCTGCTATATCTCTAAAGTTGAGGTTTACAGCTTCCATTTTGGCTAAATCGACAGCGATTTCTACTTCTTTGTCTTGTACGCCACGAATATCGACACCACTAATTTCTGGTAATCCTTCAATTTCATCTTCTAAATATTCGCCGTATTTCTTAAGTTGATCCATAGAAAATTCGCCTGATAAATTGATGTTAAAAATCGGCATTTTTTCTGATAAATCTAATTTTATCACATTTGGATCTGCTGGTAAATCGTGTGGGAAATCTTTATCCGCTTTAGCAACATCAACCTTATCTTTTACTAATTGCAAGGCTTCATCTGGTGTTACATTAGTAGTAAATTTTATATCGATAGTAGAAAAACCTTGTTTAGAAGTAGAAGTTACTTTGTCAATACCGCTAATTTGGTTGATTTCTTTTTCTAACGGACGAGTAACCAGTTTTTCCATATCCAAAGCAGAATTACCAGGGTAAATTGTGGTTACAAAAA
>JALSLZ010000164.1 GCA_026988075.1 Flavobacteriaceae bacterium | reverse complement strand
CATAAAATATTAGTAGTCTGTTGTTTATCTAATTTTTGGATATTTTTTTTATGAAAAAAGCAAATTTTGAAAAACCGCTTAAAATGCAAATTTTATAAATTGCAGGTCTCAAACTTTAAAAAAGTAATAGATATAAAGGTTCAGCCTAATTTAGCTTATTCATATAAAAATACTATATTTGATTTCTTAAAGTAAATTTACAACCATGAGAGTATTTATATTATTAATTTCAGTATTTTTTTTACAGCAGTTATCATCTCAAGAAATAACTTCTGAAAGCAAGCAAGATTATTTAAAGGATATTCAATTTTTGGAGCAAAAAGCTGCTGCAAAAAAAATGAATTATAAAAAAAATGTCAATACCGAAAATTACGATTTAAAATACCATCGTTTAGAGTGGAATGTAGATCCTGGAGTTGCGAATATTTCAGGAAGCGTAACTTCGTATTTCGAAGCAAAAGAAAATATGACAACCATAACCTTTGATTTAGCAAACAATATGACAGTTCAAGAAGTACTACAAAGAGGTAGTAATTTGAGTTTTGTTCAAAATGCAAACGAAGAAGTAGTAATTACTTTACCTACAACACTAAATATGGGTGTTTTAGATTCTTTAACGATTAGCTATTCTGGAAACCCTGTGAGTTCTGGTTTTGGATCTTTTGAAGTAAGTACACATGGTAATGCAAATACACCAATTTTATGGACGCTTTCAGAGCCTTATGGTGCAAAAGGTTGGTGGCCTTGTAAGCAAGATTTAATCGATAAAATAGATTCGATTGATGTTTATGTTACACATCCATCACAATATAAAACAGCTTCTAACGGTTTGTTAATATCAGAAACAGTTGGTAGCGTAAACACAATTACACGTTGGAAACACAAACATCCTATTCCTGCTTATTTAATTGCCATTGCGGTAACTGATTATTCAGTTTATAACAATCATGTTACAAATGGTAATTTTGATGTGGTAAATTATGTTTATCCAGAAAATTTATCTTATGCACAAAGCAGTACAAATATAACACCAGCAATAATCGATTTATATGGAACTCTTTTTGAAATGTATCCTTTTGCTGATGAAAAATACGGTCATGCTCAATTTGGTTGGGGCGGCGGAATGGAACATACTACCATGACTTTTATGGGTGGTTTTGGTCGAAGTTTAATTGCACATGAACTAGCACATCAATGGTTTGGAGATAAGATTACTTGTGGCTCTTGGGAAGATATTTGGTTAAACGAAGGTTTTGCCACTTATTTAGACGGGTTGGTTGTAGAAAACTTTGATGGTAATGCAGCTTTTAAAAATTGGAGAAATTCTAAAGTAAACAGTTCTTGGAGCGCTATAACAGCACAGCCAAGTGGTTCTGTTTTTGTAACCGATACAACTTCGGTAGGAAGAATTTTTAGTAGTAGATTGTCGTATTCTAAAGGTGCAATGCTTTTGCATATGTTGCGTTATAAATTGGGTGATATAGCCTTTTTTCAAGGAATTAAAAATTATTTAGCAGATCCAGCATTGGCTTTTGGTTATGCAAAAACTGCTAATTTAAAACAACACTTAGAAGCACAAAGTGGTACAAACTTAACTGAATTTTTTAACGATTGGTTTATTGGCGAAGGTTACCCAAGCTTTTCGGCATCTTGGAATCAAAATGATGGCGTTAATTTAGCTATTAGAATTAGTCAAACACAATCTGATGCATCGGTGTCTTTTTTTGAAACACCATTGCCTATTCGAGTACATGGAACAAATGGAGAAGTAGAAATGTTGCGTTTAGAGCTTACCAATAATAATCAATTGTTTAATCAAAGTGTAACATTTGATGTGGCAAGTATTGAAATTGATCCTGATTTTGAATTGATTTCAGCTAATAATAACACTGTATTAGATACTACAATGGCAACTTTTAGTTCTGATATAAATATTTATCCAAATCCTGTTAAAGACGTTGTTAATATTGAGTCAACAAATTCGATTGATATTAAATCAGTATATATTGTAAATAGTATCGGTCAAGTAGTTAAAAAACGCTTAAACAAGTCAAGCAATATTATTTCAAAAGCAGTTATTAATTTAGAAGGTTTAAAATCGGGTATTTACATATTAATAATTACTACAAATGATGGTGTAATGCGTAAAAAAATAATTATTGATTAGTTTCTGCGTAAAATCACAATAGATAGCTACTTTAATCAAATAAAAAATTTTATTTAACAGCAATATTTTTAGTTGCTTTATATTAAACGTACTTTTGTGCGTTTTTTATATTTAAAACCTTTATTGAATGACACTTATTATCCAGATTGCACAATTTGTTTTTATTATTTCGGTATTAGTTATACTGCATGAATTAGGGCATTTTTTACCAGCCAAATACTTTAAAACTAAAGTTGAAAAATTTTATTTATTTTTTGATTATAAATTCTCTTTGTTTAAAAAGAAAATAGGCGATACAGAATATGGTATTGGTTGGATTCCTTTTGGTGGATATGTTAAAATTGCAGGAATGATTGACGAAAGTATGGATACAGAACAAATGAAATTACCACCAAAACCATGGGAGTTTCGTTCAAAACCAGCTTGGCAGCGATTAATTATTATGATTGGTGGTGTTACCGTTAATTTTTTCTTAGCATGGTTTATTTATAGTGCAATGTTAATGTATTATGGCGATACCTATATTGATAACTCTAAATTAGAAAATGGTGTTTATGTTGATGAAATAGGAGAGAAGTTAGGCATTAAAAAAGGTGATAAAATTGTTTCGATTGATGGCAAAGAACTGCTAAAGTTTAGTGATGCGCCTATTAATATTCTTTTAGGTGATAAAATGACGGTGAATAGAGATGGCAAATTAATCACTTTTTTATTAAAAGATGAAGTAAAAAAATTAGTGTTAGAAAGTCAAGGTAAACGATTTATAAGTGAAGCAATACCAGCAAAAATTGGGATAGTTGCTGATGGTTATTCAGCACAATTAGCAGGTATTAAAGTTGGTGATGAAATTGTAATGGTTAATAACACACCAATTAAATATTGGCAAGATTTAGTGCACGAAATTAGAAGTAATAAAAATGAAAATTTAAAAATAATTTCTAATAGAAGCGGACTTATGTTTCCGATAACGGTAAAAGTTCCCGACAGTTTAAAAATAGGTATAGCACCAGATTTTGCAATAGCAAAAAAAGCAGTCATAACCAAGCAATATGGCTTTGTAGCTTCTATACCAGAAGGTTTTAAGCAAACTATTGATGTTTTAGTAAAACAAGTACGACAATTTAAATTGGTTTTTAATAAAAAAGTGCAAGGTTATAAGCACATGAAAGGACCAATAGGTATTGTAACTGTAATGTCGCCAACTTGGGATTGGCATTTTGTATGGAAATTTATGGCAATGTTTTCTGTTTGGTTGGCATTTTTAAACCTTTTACCAATTCCAGCTTTAGATGGCGGACATATTGTCTTTTTATTATACGAAATGATATCTGGTAAAGCGCCATCAGAAAAAGTAATGGAATATGCTCAAATTACTGGTTTTATTATCGTAATGAGTTTAATGATATTGGTATTTGGTAACGATATTTACCACGCTATTTTTGGGTAGTTAATCTATTTCAACAACAACAGGACAATGGTCTGAATGCTTTGCTTCTTGTAAAATGTAAGCTCTTTTTAAACGATTTTCTAAAGGTTTACTTACCAAGCAATAATCTAAACGCCATCCTTTATTGTTGTTTCTTGCATTTGCTCTATAACTCCACCAACTATATTGATGAGGTTCTGTATTAAAATATCTAAAACTATCAATAAAATCTTTTTGAATAAAACCACCAATCCATTCACGTTCTGCTGGTAAAAAACCAGAAGTATTTTTTAGTCCTTTCGGATTGTGAATGTCTATTTCTTCGTGACAAATATTATAGTCGCCATTGATAATTAAATTAGGAATTTCTTGTTTTAAAGTGTCAATATAAGTTTGAAAATCATCCATAAATTGAAACTTTAAATCCAATCTTGCACTATTTGTACCCGATGGCAAGTATAAGCTAATTACTGAAACATCATCAAAATCGGCTCTTAAAATCCGACCTTCATTATCTGCTAATTCAATGCCTGTTTCAAATTCAATATGATTTGGTTTTATTTTAGATAAAATAGCTGTTCCGCTATATCCTTTTTTTTGAGCAGAATGCCAATAATGGTATTTGTAACCAGCATCTTCTAACAATGTTAAAAAATCTAATTGTTCTTTATTTGCTTTTATTTCTTGTAAGCAAATAACATCAGGGTTTGCAACTTGTAGCCAATCTATAAAACCTTTTTTTACCGCAGCTCTTATTCCGTTAACGTTATATGATATTATTTTCATGTTGTTATTATGAATAGTAATTAAAATTTCATTTCAGGTACATCGCCTTCAATGATTAATTTGCCAGCAGTGGCTGCTTTTATTTCATCAACAGAAACTCCAGGAGCTCTTTCTAATAAATAAAAGGCATTGTTTTTTACTTCTAAGACAGCCAAATTAGTTACGATTTTTTTAACGCAACCAACACCTGTTAATGGTAAAGAACAAGATTCTAAAATTTTAGACGCTCCTTTTCTGTTAGTGTGCATCATGGCAACAATAATATTATCAGCAGAAGCAACTAAATCCATTGCGCCACCCATACCTTTTACCATTTTACCTGGTATTTTCCAATTAGCAATATCGCCATTTTGAGAAACTTCCATAGCTCCTAAAACTGTTAACTGTACATGTTGACCTCTAATCATTGCAAAACTTAATGCTGAATCGAATAGAGAGCCACCTTGTAATATGGTTACTGTTTGTTTACCAGCATTTATTAAATCGGCATCTTCTGTACCTTCTATCGGGAAAGGTCCCATGCCTAAAAGTCCATTTTCAGATTGGAATTCAACATCAATCCCTTTAGGGATATAATTAGCTACTAAAGTAGGAATACCAATACCCAAATTAACATACCAATTATGTTTTAATTCTTGTGCAATACGTTGTGCTATTTGTTTTTTATCAAGACTCATAATTTTATGATTTAGGTGTTACTGTTCGTTGTTCAATTCGTTTTTCGTAATCTTTACCTTGAAAAATACGTTGTACAAATATACCAGGAATATGTATTTGGTTAGGGTCTAATTCGCCAGCTTCTACCAACTCTTCAACTTCAACTACGGTTATTTTTCCTGCCATTGCCATCATTGGGTTGAAATTTCTGGCAGTTCCTTTAAAAATTAAATTACCAGCAGTATCTCCTTTCCAAGCTTTTACAAAGGCGAATTCAGGATTAAATGCGTGTTCTAACACATACATTTTACCATTAAATTCTCTGGTTTCTTTGCCTTCTGCTACTTCAGTACCAAAGCCAGCTGGTGTATAAAAAGCAGGTATGCCTGCGCCAGTTGCTCTACATCTTTCTGCCAATGTGCCTTGTGGAATTAATTCAACCTCTAATTCGCCTGAAAGCATTTGTCGTTCAAACTCATCATTTTCGCCAACATAGGATGAAATCATTTTTTTTATTTGATGTTTTTGTAATAATAAGCCCAATCCAAAATCGTCTACACCAGCATTATTTGAAATACAAGTTAAATTGTCGATTCCTAAATCAACCAATTCCGTTATTGCATTTTCAGGAATACCACATAAACCAAATCCGCCAAGCATAAAAGTCATACCACTTTTAACACCTTCTAAGGCTTCATGTACATTCTTTACTACTTTATTTATCATTTTTATTGTTTTTAATCGCTATTAAACTATATTTTGTTAATGAATTAAAATCCATCATCAGAATTATTATCTGTTGGGATTGTTGTCTGGCTATTTTCAGGAATTTCTTCCGTATCTTTATCACAATCTAATTCTATGGTAAGTCCTAATGGACGAGGAAAATCTTCTTGACTAACAGTTAAATTTTTATCGGCATATAATCGTTTGTGGTATAATGCCCAAATAGGTAATGCCATAGATGCGCCTTGACCTCTTGTTACATCAGGAAAATGGACAGCTCTATCGTCTGCACCAACCCAAACACCAGTTGCTAAATTAGGCACCATACCCATAAACCAACCATCAGATTGATTTTGCGAAGTACCTGTTTTTCCAGCAATGGCATTGGTAAATTTATAAGGATGACCTGTAATCGTTTTTGGATATTTACCACTTGTACGTAACCGAACACCTGTACCTGCTTTGGTAACACCTTCCATAAGATTAATTATGGTATATGCTGATTCTTTACTCATTACTTCATGAGATTTTGGAGAGAAATTTTCTAATACAGTTCCGTTTTTATCTTCAATACGTAAAATCATTATTGGTTCAATAAACATACCTTGATTTACAAAAGTACCTAAAGCGCCAACCATTTCGTATAATGAAAGGTCTACAGCGCCAAGTGCAATTGATGGGTTTGCTTCTAAACTTTTACTTTTTATACCCATACTTCTGGCAAGTTTAACTACATTTGATGGTGAAACAGCATCAATTAACCTTGCAGAAACGACATTAACAGAGTTTGCTAATGCGTTTTTCATAGTACGAGGTCCGTTTTCATTGTATTTATCGCCAGAATTATGAACAATCCAATCGTCTGGGATTCCAAACCTGCCTTTAGGCATAATAAAAGGTGTATCTTCAATTTTTCTACAAGGAGAATACTTTAATTGGTTAATAGCAGTTGCGTACACAAAAGGTTTAAAGGTAGAGCCTACTTGACGTTCTTGTTGTTTTACAGCATCCCATTTAAAATGTTTATGATTGATGCCTCCAACCCAAACTTTAACATGTCCTGTTTGAGGTTCGATAGATAAAATACCAGTTTTCAAAAACTTTTTATAGTATTTAATAGAATCGTATGGAGTCATTAAAGTGTCAATTTCTCCTTTCCATGCAAATATTTTCATATCTGTTTTTTTATGAAAAGAAGCTTTGATTTCTTTTTCGGATTTACCATTTTTTTTCATCCTTCTCCAACGATTGGAGTTTTTCATAGCACGATTCATAATAAAATCGATGTCTTTACTGGTTAAATCATTGCTAAATGGAATTTTTTTATTGAATACTTTTTTACCTTTTACTTTTCGATATCTTCCGGCTTGGTATTTGTTGAATTCGTTTTGCAAGTTTGCCATGTGTTCTTTCATAGCTTCTTCTGCGTATTGTTGCATGCGAGAATCTATAGAGACATGTATTTTAAGACCATCACGATAAATGTTATATTCTGTTCCATCAGCTTTTGGGTTTTCTTTTACCCATTTTAATAAATATTTACGCAAATATTCTCTAAAGTATGTTGCCATTCCGTCATTAGTATCTTCTGGCGAAAAATTTAATACGGTTGGTAGTTTTTTAAGTGAGTCACATGTTTTTTGTGTAATGTAATCGTATTTTTGCATTTGGTTTAAAACCGTATTTCTACGTTTAAAAGCTTTCTTTTTTGATACTTTTCTTTTTGGATTAAATTGTCTTGGGTTTTTGAGCATTGCTACAATAACGGCAGATTCAATTTGATTTAAATCTTTAGCTTCCTTACCAAAGTAAATTCTTGAAGCCGATCTAATGCCAGTTGCATGGTAAAGAAACCCCATTTTGTTTAGGTACATTGCTATGATTTCTTCTTTGGTGTATTGTCTTTCTAAACGTATGGCAATAATCCATTCTTGTACTTTTTGAATTAATCGTTTTGGTAAACTTCTTGGTCTCTCGTGAAAAAGTAATTTAGCTAATTGCTGAGTTATGGTACTTGCTCCGCCTTTCGAGCCTAAAAAGGCAAATGCTCTAATTGTTCCACGAATATCAATACCAGCATGCTCATAATAGCGAACGTCTTCAGTTGCTATTAATGCATTTACTAAATTTTTTGGCAAATCATTAAATCGGATAGGGGTTCTATTTTCTTTAAAATACTTACCAATAGTTTCGCCGTCATATGAAATGACTTGAGAAGCTAAATCATTTTCAGGATTTTCCAATTGTTCAAAAGTTGGAAGTTTTCCAAAAAGACCTAATGAGGTTAAGAAGAAAAGTAAAAATACGGCTAATAATCCACCAAAAAATAGTCGCCAAAGCCAGATTAATAATTTGTTTTTATTTGTTTTTTTAGTTGTCATTGTTATTTTAATTTTTCAATTTCAATACCTACATCAGTTATACCTTCTAAATTAATAACTCCATATTCTTCACCATTTTTGCGCATTGCTTGTTGAATATGAAAAGTGTGTTTTCCTTTATTAGCAAATATAATATGTTCTTTAAACTCTAATTTATTTTCTTTAATATCAGTAAATCCAGTTCCTAAAAACCGACCAGTTTGATCAGTCATTTTATAAGATAGCGTATCTGTTATAATTGTTTTGTTAGGATAATCAACGCTAACAATTAAAAATATATTGTTAAAGCCATAATTTTTGTTATTGCGTAAGTTAATGTAAATTCCGTTATTTGAAATTGTATCTTTAATATCTATTTCAAAATCAACAATAGAATCTTTATGCCATTTATTTTCAGAAATCGTTTTGTAATCTGTATAAACAAGATGCTGATTGCAAGAATTAAATAGAAGTGCAAGAATAATAAGTAATACTATTTTATTCATTATTTGGTTTTTGCTGTTTGTTTTGGTTCGTTTTTTTATTTTGTTGATTTGGATTCTTCTTTTTTTGTTGTGTGTTATTTTGATTTGGGTTCTGTTTTTTGTTTTGGTTTGTTTTTTTTTGATTAGAACCTTGTTTTTTACTTTGATTTGGATTTTGTTTGTTTTTGTTGGTGTTTTTACGCCTATTTTGATTGGCGTTATTCTGGTTGTTATTTGTTGCTTTTGAATTGTTATTTCTACGTTTATTTCTACGTTTTTTGTTTTTAGGTTTGTCAAAACGAGTTAAACTGTCTTGACCAACAACATTAGTAAAGACCTCTTTTTTGATTTCAATTATTAATTCGTCGGAATATTCTTCTAAACTTTGTGGTTTCTTTTTTTCTTTATTTAGCGCTATAATCTCGTTTGCTTGCTCAGTTGTTAATTTATGCCATTTTACAGGATTATCTTTGTATGCATACCAGACCCATCCATTAAAAATATCCATTTTTTGATAAACAGCAGTGCCTTGTTTTGTTTGAAGCCAAGTATCTGTATTTGGAAATGCTTTTAAAGCGTCTATATATGAATCTAATTCAAAATTCAAACAACATTTTAATTTACCGCATTGTCCTGATAATTTTTGAGGATTTAAAGACAGTTGCTGGTAACGTGCAGCACTAGTATTTACACTTCTAAAATCAGTTAGCCAGGTTGAGCAACATAATTCTCTACCACACGAACCAATACCTCCAAGTCTTGCAGCTTCTTGACGTGATCCAACTTGTTTCATTTCTATACGAATATTGAAAGTAGATGCCATTTCTCTAATTAACATTCTAAAATCTACTCTTTCGTTTGCAGTATAGTAAAAGGTGGCTTTTTTACCATTGCCTTGAAATTCAACATCACTAAGTTTCATTTTTAACCCTAATCGGTCAATAATCAGTCTTGTTTTACGTTGTATTTCGCCTTCTTTACTTCTTGCTTCTTGCCAAATATCAATATCTTTTTGAGTTGCTATTCTATATATTTGTAAAACAGCTTCACTATCAATTTTGACTTTTTTCTTATTCATTTGAACTTTTACAAGTTCTCCTTTTAATGTTACAATACCAACATCGTGACCTGAAGTGTCTTCTACAGTAACTGTAGC
>JALSLZ010000163.1 GCA_026988075.1 Flavobacteriaceae bacterium | reverse complement strand
GCAATAAACTTTAAAGCATAATAACATAACATGATAATAGCGATAGTTCTTAAAAAACCCATAATTATATTTAATTTTATTCAAAAATAGTAATTTGCCTTTAATTTAAACGTTATAAAAACTATAAAATATTATATTTACCAAAAAATTAATTTATCTGATGAAGAAAATAATAATAACACTCTTGTTTTTTTATAGTTTTAGCCTGACGGCACAATATACCAATATTATAAACTCTAAAAGACCTGGGTTTTCTGAAAGCCCTTATGGCGTTGGCACTAAAGTGTTTCAAATGGAAGCTGGTGGTTTTTACCAAAACAACACACTTGCTGATAGAGTTTTTGCAACAAACAGCAACTATGGTGCAAATTTATTTTTGCGTTACAGTGCATTTTTAGAAAAATTAGAAATCAATTTAGACACACGTTATCAAAAAGATAATTTATCAATAAGTCCCTATTCAATTTCTGGCTTTAGTAGATTAACATTGGGCGCAAAATATTTAATCTACAACGCAACTTACAAAGACAAATCTAAAGAAATACGCTCTTGGAAAAAAAGACACGCCTTTGACTGGAGTAGATTAGTACCTTCGGTTGGTGCTTATATAGGATGGAATTCGAATTTTTTAACAACCACATACAAACAAGAAAATAGCAGTATTAAAGCCGCTGTTTTATTACAAAACGACATTAATGAACGTTTTGTTATTTTAACAAACTTAATGGTAGATAATATACTGTTAGACCAATTATCTTATTCGTATATACTTACCTCAACATTAGCCATTAACGATAAATTATCCGTTTTTTTTGAACACCAAGGCATTTTTAACAAATTAAGAGATAATGAATATCAATTTGGCGGAGGATTTGCCTATTTGGCATCTAAAGATATTCAATTAGACATTTCGGCAAGAACAAGTATGATTGACCAAGAATTTCCAACATACTATTTAAGTTTAGGTGGTTCTTGGCGATTAGACAAACATCAAAAAAAGCTTAAAGAAACTACTTTAGAAGGTACCAAAGAACCATTTTTAAAACGTATCTTTAAAAAGAAAAAACATAAAAAGAAAAAGCTTCATAATATAAAAGCCAAAAAAAGAAAAAAACCAAAAGCGAAAAAAAGCAGAAAATCTAAAAAAGGAACACCAACTTTTTTTGACAAAAAAAAGAAGAAAAAGAAAAAGCGTAAAAGAAGAAAAAAACAAGATAAAGACAACTAAATAGATGATTGTAATTAAAGAAGCAAAAACTAAAAAGGAAATGAAACAATATGTTATGTTTCCTTTTAAGCTATACAAAGACAATAAATATTGGGTTCCGCCAATTATAAAAGACGAGCTTAATGGTTTTGACAGAACTAAAAACCCTGTTTTTAAACATGCAACTGTAACTTACTTATTAGCCTATAAAAACAACGAAATTGTTGGTAGAGTTGCTGCAATTATGAATCAAACTGAAATAAACATACAAAAAATTAGAAAAATGCGTTTTGGCTGGTTTGATGTTATTGATGATATTGAAGTAACCAAAGCTCTACTTAACGAAGTCTATAAAATTGGAAAAGAAAATAAATTAGACATTGTTGAAGGTCCTGTTGGTTTTTCAAACATGGACAAAGTTGGGGTTTTAACCAAAGGTTACGATTCTTTAGGAACGATGATTACTTGGTATAATCACCCATATTACGTTTCGCATTTTGAGCAATTGGGTTATGAGGTTGGCAAAGACTTTAGAGAAACAACCATAGCAATCGATAATATTGATAATACCAAATATGCAAAATTTGCAAAAATTTTAAAAAGACGCTACGGTTTTAAATCACTCGAATTTACAGACTCAAAAGACATTATGCCCTATGTAGAAGATATGTTTAAATTATTTGAATTATCATTTGCTAAATTAGCTTCTTTCGTTCCGATTTCTGATGAGCAAGTCCAATTTTTCAAAAAAAAATACATTTCGTTTATAAACCCAGAATATATAAAATTTGTTTTAGATAAAGAGGATAACCTTATCTCATTTTCAATACTAATGCCCTATTTTGCAGAAGCTTTTCAAAAAGCAAATGGTAAATTATTCCCTTTCGGATTTAGACACTTTTTAAAAGCAAAAAAGAAGAACGATACGGTAATTTCTTATTTAATTGGCGTGCATCCAGATTTTCAATCTAAAGGAGTTACGGCAATAGTTTTTGATGATTTTTACCAAAGCGTCATTGCCAATAATATAAAAACAATGATTATTACACCACAACTTAAAAACAACGATGCGGTTAGAAAAATTTGGTTAGATTTTAAACCCGAATATCATAAAGAACGTTGCACTTATGTAAAGAATATTAAATAATGCAGCTTTTTTATCAGCAACATATAAACAAAAACGATAACGAGTTTACTTTTGACAAAACCGAAAGCAAACACATTATACGTGTACTTAGAAAAAAAGAAAACGATATATTGTATCTAACCAATGGTACAGGTTATTTATTTACTTCGGTTATTAATAATGCCAATGACAAACGATGCACTGTTTTGATTACCAAAGCAACACTAATACCAAATCCTTTAAATTATAATTTGCATATCGTAATTGCACCAACAAAAAACAACCAACGTTTAGAATGGTTTTTAGAAAAAGCAACCGAAATTGGTATATCAGAAATAACACCTATAATTTGCGACAATTCAGAACGTAAAATAATAAAAAACGAACGATTAGAAAAGGTTATTATTTCGGCAATGAAACAATCTAACCGCTTTTATTTACCAAAATTAAACCAATCAATAAAATTTGTTGATTTTATAAAAAATAAAATTGACGGATTAAAATTTATTGCACATTGCGAAGAAACAGAAAAACAGAGCTTAAAAAACAAGTTGATTAAAAATGAAAATACCACTATTTTAATTGGTCCAGAAGGCGATTTTTCATTATCAGAAATTACATTAGCTTTAGCAAACAATTACACGCCTGTTAGTTTAGGTAAAAGTAGATTGCGAACAGAAACCGCAGGCATTGTTGCCGCACATAGTGTTGCTTTTAAAAATGAATAAAATTTATGAAAAAAATTACTTTTATATTATTACTTTCCATTCAGTTTATCAACGCACAAGAATTGGGCATATTAAAATATGATGGCGGCGGCGATTGGTATGCTAATCCAACAGCTATACCTAATTTAATTGCATTTTGCAACCAAAATATAAATACAAAATTAAAAGAAACTCCAAAAGTAGTTGAACCAGATAATGTAGACTTGTTTAACTATCCAATCGTTTTTATGACTGGTCATGGCAATGTTTTTTTTGATGAGAATACCGTTGAAAACTTACACAACTATCTTACGTCTGGCGGTTTTTTACATATTTCTGACAATTACGGAATCGATCAATTTATTAGACGAGAAATGACCAAAGTTTTTCCAAATTTAACATTTGAAGAAATTCCATACAATCATCCTATATATCACCAAAAATACAATTTTAACAAACTGCCAAAAATACACGAGCACGACAACAAACCAGCACAAGGCTTTGGTATTTTTTACAAAGGTAGATTGGTCTGTTTTTACGACTATCAATGTGATCTATCTGATGGTTGGGAAGATCAAGCGGTACATCACGACCCGCAAGAAATTAGAGAAAAAGCCTTGAAAATGGGCGCAAACATTATCCAATATACTTTTACCAACTAAAATTATGATTAAAAATTACGTACTTACAATAGTAACATTATTTACATTAATGCTAAATGCACAAGAAACAGAAACATTTTCAAGCGAAGAAATAAACGCATATATAAAACAAATGGATAGTATTAACAATACTTTTTCATACCAACGAGGTACTGTTCAATTAAAAAACGGAATAGCAACATTAAAAATTCCAGAAGGATATAAATATTTAGACACTAAACAAAGCAAAAGAGTACTCGAAAATCTCTGGGGAAATCCACCAGGAACAACTATAGGTATGTTATTTAGAGAAGACGAAAATCCTGTAGGCGTTAATTTAACTTATGCCATTGAGATTGAATACGAAAATGATGGTTACATTAGTGATGATGACGCTAAAGACATTAATTATGAAGAGCTTTTAAAAGACATACAAGATGACATTTCAAAATCAAACCCTGAACGTAAAAAACAAGGTTATCCAACTATGGAATTGGTAGATTGGGCTGCACCACCTTTTTATGACGAAACTACAAAAAAATTATATTGGGCAAAAGAAATGAAATTTGAAGGCGAAGAAGTAAATACCTTAAATTACAATATTAGAATTCTTGGTAAAGAAGGCTATATTATATTAAACGCCATTG
Organism: Flavobacteriaceae bacterium; assembly: GCA_026988075.1. Lineage (GTDB taxonomy): Bacteria > Bacteroidota > Bacteroidia > Flavobacteriales > Flavobacteriaceae > S010-17. The sequence continues at coordinate 5,468 of JALSLZ010000163.1, read as the reverse complement.
GCGACATGTCTGTTTTTGAAGCATTTAACAAAAATAAAGATGAAATTATTGCAAGTGTCACCTTTAATAAAGGTAATAAATACAGTGATTTTAATTCTAAAACAGATAAAATTGCTGCCTATGGTATTGGCGGCTTAATTGCAGGTAAAGTATTAGCTAAAGCTGGATTTTTTGCAGTTATTATAAAATTTGGAAAATTTATATTAATAGGGTTTTTAGCATTCTTTGGCAAAATTAAACGTATGATTTTTGGCGCTAAAGAAAACCATGATAACACTTCAATTACTAAGCGGGACACAACACAAGACATATAAACCAATAATTATTGTAAGCTTAAATGCGCAATAGCATTTATTTTTAAATTAAAAAAGGACTGATACCAATTACACATTAAAACAGCCTAATAAATCGTTTATTTTACACACTCCTCTTCTTGAAAAAATAGACCCATAACGCAAGTGAATAGATTTTTATTCATCAATGAACAATAAACTAATTCAATTTTTTTCAGTTCATTTCAAAATGTAATTGGTATGAAAACTGGTTCAGATACTATACATTTATCAAAGGCATTAAAATAATAACCTGAGTTACTGTGTTAGGTTTTTTTAAAACAAATACAATTTAATTATAAAGTTGTATATTTGCAATCTAAATCTCAGTCTAATAACAATTTGACTTGAGATTTTTGTTTTGTAAAAAGAACACGTTAAAAAAATAAAATTATGAGTAAATTTCAATATTACACAAAAGACGGATTAAAAGCTTTAAGAGATGAGTTAGAGCAATTAGAACATGTAGAAAGACCTAGGGTTTCTAAAGAAATTGGCGAAGCAATTGATCAAGGCGATTTAAGTGAAAACGCAGAATATCATGCTTCAAAAGAAGAACAATCTCATTTAGAAACAAAAATTGCTGAATTAAAAAACACCATTGCAAAAGCAAGAATAATTGATGAGTCAAAATTAGATTTAACCAAAGTATTGGCACTATCTAAAGTTAAAATAAAAAACTTAAAACTTAATAAAGAATTTGAATACACTTTAGTTGCTGATGCAATGACAAATATAAAAGAAGGTAAAATTTCAATAAACTCGCCAATAGGCAAAGGTTTATTAGGTAAAAAAGTTGGCGATATTGCTACCATTAAAATACCTGCAGGAACAATGGATTTAGAAATTTTAAATATTTCACGATAATGGCTTCAATTTTTACAAAAATTATTAATGGCGAAATACCTTGCTATAAAATAACTGAAAACGATGATTTTATTGCCTTTTTAGATGTTAATCCAAACGCAAAAGGACACACGTTGGTTGTTCCAAAAAAAGAAGTAAATAAATTATTTGATTTAGACAACGATTTATACACTAAACTAATGTCTTTCTCAAGAAAAATTGCCATTGCTATGGAAAAATCGATCCCTTGTAAAAGAATTGGAATGAGTGTAATTGGTTTAGAAGTACCACATGTTCATGTTCATTTAATACCTTTGCAAAATATGGAAGATATTCAATTTAATAAAAAAGACAAATTTACAGCTATCGAAATGCAAGAAATTGCAAACAATATAGCAAATAAACTATAATAAATAATTCAATAAAAAAGACAAATATGTCACAAAACAAAAACTCGTCGCGAGGACGACAAGCTACTAATAGCAAAAAGAAAATTTCAACCAAGAAAAATTCTAACTCCTCTTCTAAAAAAAATCAATTCGGTAATAAAAAAGACAAAAATTACAGAATTAACCCTAATTCAATAAAGAATTATAAAAACAAACCTTCAAAGCAAACACCAGAAAAAAAACCTTCTGACGGAATTAGATTAAACAAATATATTGCTAACGCAGGAATCTGCTCAAGAAGAGAAGCCGATGTTTTTATATCTGCAGGTAGTGCAACTGTTAACAATAAGACAATTACAGAAATGGGCTACAAAGTCAAAGCAGATGATGTTGTTCATTTTGACGGTCAATTATTAACGCCCGAAAAAAAACAATATGTTTTACTAAACAAGCCTAAAAATTACATTACCACAATGAGTGATGAACGTGGTAGAAAAACAGTAATGGATCTTATTGCCAATGCAACCAAAGAACGCATTGTACCTGTTGGCAGATTAGATAGAGCAACTACTGGTTTGTTACTTTTTACAAACGATGGCGAACTAACTAAAAAACTAACACACCCAAAACACAATGTGCGTAAATTATATCATGCTACCTTAGATAAAAAACTAAAAATGAGTGATCTTCAAAAAATTTCAGAAAACTTTGTTTTAGAAGGGAAAATGGTTTTTGTTGATAAAATATCTTACGTAAACGATAAACCAAAAAGCGAAGTAGGTATTGAAATTCATTCTGGTAGAAACAGAATTGTTCGTAAAATATTTGCTCATTTTGGCTACACAGTACTTAAATTAGATCGTGTAATTTTTGCAGGATTAACTAAGAAAAATTTACCAAGAGGTTTTCATAGACAGCTTACAAAGCAAGAAGTGAATAATTTAAAAATGATTTAATATTGATATTGGCATAAAAAAAACACCAGATAGAAAATTCTATTTGGTGTTTTTTTTGTTGTTCAAAATAATTTATCTTTTATTTACTTGCTTAATATAATCAGTAAGTGCAGCAGTCATTGAAGGATTTTCTTTGGTTGGCGCTGCAATATTCACAGTCAATCCAAATTCTTCGGCAGCTTTTATTGTTGTATTACCAAAAACAGCTATTCGTGCATTTTTTTGTTTATAACCTGGAAAATTTTCAAATAATGATTTAATACCACTTGGACTAAAAAACACTAAAATATCATAAAAAACATCTTCTAAATCTGACAAATCACTAACTACAGTTCTAAACATCGTTGCATTACTCCATTTAATTTCTAATTTATCTAAAGATTCTGGTATTGATGGCTTTAATTTATCTGATGATGGTAATAAAAATGTTTCTGTTTTATGCTTTTTAATAAAAGCTAATAAATCAGAAAAAGTTCGTTTACCAACATATATTTTACGCTTTCGATAGACTATATAATTTTGTAAATAATATGCTACAGCTTCAGATTGACAAAAGTAACGCATATCATCTGGTACCGTATAACGCATTTCTTCGGCTAATCTAAAATAATTATCTATTGCATTTCTACTAGTAAAAATAACAGCAGTAAAATTTGAAAAATCTATTTTTTGAGCTCTAACTTCTTTTGATTCTACGCCTTCTACATGAATAAATGGTCTAAAATCAATCTTGATTTTTTGCTTTTCAGCTAAATCAAAATAAGGAGAACGCTCTGTTGATGGTTGAGGTTGAGAAACTAAAATAGTTTTTACTTTCGTCATGGCGTTTGTTTTATTTTTAATTACATCTAACCTAAAGTGTTAATTAATCTAACTAAATAAACTAAAGGTATGATTTCGAGGGCGCAAAGATACAAAATAAAATAAAACAAATTACCAAAAATTATTTTTTGATTTTGAATCAATAATTTAACATAAAAAAACAACAGTAACAATATTGAAAAACCCATAATAAATATTAAAACGCTTTCATTATAACGAGTTACATAATATAAAATAAGTAACAACGGATAGATATATATTGCTACTTTAGTAAAATAAGTAAATTTGACAAATGACAATATGTTTTGCACCTTAGTAATTCCAAATATAATTGCTATAAAACTGCCTATTAAATATCGAATCATTAAAAATAAAAAAAGCGTAAATACTATACTAGTATAATAATTAAAATTAAGCACAACATCATTATAAAAATTCGATATATAAAGTGCTAATAAAGCATAAACCCCTAATTGAAAAACAAATAATAATACGTTAAAAAAACTAACAAACGATATTTTTCTATGGTTATAATCTAAAAAATACTCGTCTATTTTCACAAAAGAAATAAGTTTTAATAATCTAACATCGTTTAGTTTATGAATCACCGTCAAGATAATAAACAATAGTAAGACTACTATGGTCAACCAATTATATGTAGCAAATGAACTTATCATAAAGCTTTGTTAAATGTGTTTTACAGAACAACAAAATTAAGACTATTTTGTTTTACCTTTGCAATTATATACAGATTCTTCTATTAATAATGAACAATACACTTGTAATCATACCTACTTTTAATGAAAAAGATAATATTCAACATATTATAAGAGCAACTTTTTCTCAAAAAAAAGAATTTGACATTTTAATTGTGGATGATAATTCACCAGATGGAACTTCTAAAATCGTAACGGAACTTCAAAAAGAATTTACTACTAATTTATTTATTCTAAATAGAAAAGAAAAAAAAGGCTTAGGCGCTGCATATATTCATGGTTTTAAATGGGCATTGAAAAAAAAATACGATTATATAATTGAAATGGATGCTGATTTTTCGCACAACCCAAAAGATTTAATCAGACTGTACAATGCTTGTGAAAAAGGAGCTGATGTTGCCATAGGTTCAAGATACATTAAAGGCAAAATTAATGTGGTAAATTGGGATTTTAAGCGTATCGTTTTATCTGTAATTGCCTCTAAATATGTTCGTTTTATTACACGAATTCCTGTTTACGATACTACTGCTGGCTTTGTTTGTTACAAACGTAAAGTTTTAGAAAAAATAGATTTAAACTCCATTCACTTTGTAGGATACGCTTTTCAGATAGAAATGAAATTCAAATCTTGGAAACACGGTTTCAAAATTAAAGAAATTGAAATTATTTTTACCGATAGAATTGCTGGCGAATCTAAAATGTCGAAGTCCATTATTTCTGAAGCTATTTTTGGTGTGCTAAAAATGAAAATTAAAGGAATAAAGTCCTAAATTATTACTGAAAATTTAACAAAATGGAAATTCTAATAAAAAATGCCAACATTGTAAATCAAGGAAAAATAATTAACACCGATGTTTTAATTAAAAATGATTTTATTGAATTAATAGCAAAAAATATTAAAGTAAATTCATCTGTTAAAGTTATTAACGCAACAAATAAATACTTGCTGCCAGGTTTAATTGACGACCAAGTGCATTTTAGAGAACCAGGTTTAACACACAAAGCAAACATTGCAACCGAATCGAAAGCAGCAATTGCAGGCGGAATCACTTCGTTTATTGAAATGCCAAACACAATTCCACAAGCAACTACGCAAAAATTATTAGAAGACAAATTTAAAATTGCATCACAAACATCTTATGCCAACTATTCGTTTATGTTTGGAGGCACAAATGACAATTTAGACGAATTACTCAAAACAAATCCTAAAAATGTTGCTGCAATCAAATTATTTTTAGGCTCATCTACTGGTAATATGTTGGTTGATGATCAAGAAGTTTTAGAAAAAATATTTTCTTCAACAAATATGGTAATTGCCTTACATTGCGAAGACGAAACAACCATTAAAAATAACTTAGTAACCTATAAGTCTAAATTTGGCGATGCTATTCCTATAAAATACCATCC
>JALSLZ010000162.1 GCA_026988075.1 Flavobacteriaceae bacterium | reverse complement strand
TAACGGAACTTCGTTCCTAAAAAAAGTTATTTCCAGTTCAACAAGCCATCACAATTATCATCATTTTTTAATTTAAAAATAATAAAAACAAACAACAACGTAGTGCAACTAATCAAATACCAATACAAGTAATGAGAATGCGATACTTGATATGGATATAAACCAAGTTAACAAACATCAAAATACAGACAATCAAGAACTAAAACAAAGTGTTGAAGACTTAAAAAAGCAAATTGCAACATTGCAGTCAGCATTAACTGCTAATAATACACAAAAAGAAGATTCTAAAAATAAAAAAGGTTTTTTTGGCAGATTGTTTTCTTAAAAATTAAAGCAAATTTTTATCAAAACTTAGTGGTAATAAATCAGACAATGAATTTGATTTTATAATATTACCTTCTGCATTTTGCTCTAATTTTACAAAATAAAGGCTTTTTTAATTAAATAGATTTTAGTAATTTAGTCCCAAAGAAAATCACTTTGAAAAAAACATACTATTACTACTTTCTATTCGCTTTCATTATTTCATATAATGCAATAGCTCAAGAATCAAATTTTATTCACTTTGGTTTGGATCAAGGATTATCGCAAGAATCTGTACAAACAATTATTAAAGATAAAGATGGCTTTGTTTGGATAGGCACACAAGATGGATTAAACAGGTTTGATGGAAGTAGCTTTAAAATTTTTAAAACTGATTTTGAAAATCCAAATAGTTTATGCAGTAACGACATTAAACATTTAGTGGCATTAGATAATTATATTGTAATAGGTTCTAAAAATAATGGTATTTGTATCTATAATAAAAAGACCAATTCATTCCAAAAAACAACTATTACCGATGGTATTTGTACTAGTCTTATTAAACATAAAGGAGACGTTTATTTTATTATAGAAAACAAAGGGCTTTTTAAGCTAACTATTACCAATGAAGTGAAGATTAAAAAAATAACGAATTCACTGCATATTAAATCCTTATCGGTTGCGTATTCTGACGGTAATTATTTGTATTTCGGAAACAATAATGGCATCATATATTATACAAATAATTTAAATAACAATGAATTTAATCAAATTGATTTACCAAATAAATCCATTTTAATTAAATCTTTTTACAAAGAGAATAATAAATTATGGATTGGAACAAACAATGGTTTGTTTGCATACAATTTTGATGTAAAAGAAATACAGCCAATTGCTATTTTAAAAAAAGTAAAAAAAATAATTATAAATAAAATTACAAAACTTGATGATGTATTTTATATAGGTACAAATTATGGCTTATATAAGCTGAATAATTTTAACCATACTAAAAAGCAATTTGATAATGTTGTTGTTTTTAATGGCGATAAAGACACTCAAAGTTCAATTACATCAAACCGAGTTTATGATTTACTTTACGACAATCATATTCTTTGGATTGGTACAAATAAATTAGATGGTTTAAACTTAAATAAAACTGTTTTTAAATCTATTAACACCAAAACAAAACCAAGCTTAAATAACAACCATGTTTATGCTATTTATAAAACGGAAGATTACACATTTATTGGCACGAGACTTGGCTTAAATTGCGTAAATAATAAAACTAATTTAACATCAATAATAAATGTTAACAATACAAATGGTAAACTTGCCAATAATGTTATTCGAGATATTAATTTAGACGCTAACAATAATTTATGGTTGGCTACTACAAAAGGAGTTTCTATTATTGATTTAGATAACTTTAAGCCTGAAAATCCAAAAATAAGTACTTTCTATCATCAAAAAAACAATAAAAATTCATTAAGTAGCGATATTACAAGAACTGTTTTTATAGATTTGGCTAATAATATTTGGATTAGCACTTACGGTGGAGGAATTAATTTACTTGTTGATAAAAATGATTTTGAAAATCCAAAATTCATCCATTTTAAAAATGACAAAGCTGTAAATAGTTTAAGTTCAAACCTTGTATTTTGCATAAATCAAACAAAGAACAAAACTTATTGGATTGGTACTGAAAATGGTTTATGTAAAATGACTTTTGACAATGACAATTATTTAAAACCTAAATTTAAAACCTTTAAAAAAGATTTAAGTAATAATAAAACACTAAAAAGCAATTCTATTTTAACGATTTATAATGACAAATATAGTGATGATATTCTTTGGATTGGAACGGAAAATGGTTTGCATAAATTTGATATAGACACAGAAGAATTCACCCATTACGGATTGAAAAACGGATTAACAAATTCAGTTATATATAGTATTTTAGAAGATTTTAACGATTTATTGTGGGTAAGTACAAATACAGGACTTTTTCAATTTAACAAACAGTTAGAACGCTTTGTTAACTATTCAAAAAGTGATGGATTAGACAATACTGAGTTTAACCTTGGAGCAAAATTTAAAGATTTTAATAAACAATTATTATATTTTGGAGGCACAAAAGGAGTTAATTATTTTAATGTTAAAGATTTTGAAAGCTTTAAACACGAAGGCAATTTATTTTTTACAGAATTAAGAATAAAAAACATTGAAATCAATCCAAATTCAAATGGTATTATTAACGACAACATAATTAACTCACCACAAATAAATTTAAAATATAATGATTTTCCAGCGACATTAAAATTTTCTGATTTAAGCTTTAATATTCCTAACAATTATAATTTTGTCTATAAATTATTACCCAAAGATACTGAGTGGAATAGTATAAATAACTTAAATGAAATACAGTTGTTAAATTTGAATAATGGAACGTACACATTAGAAATTCAAGGACAAGGAAAAACATATTTATGGAATAAAAAACCGCTCAGTATACAGTTAATTGTTTCTCCGCCATGGTATAAAACAAAACTTGCCTATTTGTTATATTTTCTATCTTTTTTTGCGTTAATAATAATGTTCTATAGAATTCAATTAGCTAAAAAATTAGAACATCAAGAAGTCGCTCGATTAAAAGATTTAAATAATTTAAAAACTAAATTATATGCAAATATTACTCACGAGTTTAGAACACCAATAACCGTAATATTAGGCATGAGCCAAAATATAAAAGAAAAATTGAAAAATTCATCTATAGATGTAACAAACTCTATTGACTTAATCGAAAACAATTCAAATGGTTTGTTAAATTTAGTGAACCAAATATTAGATTTAGCAAAGTTAGAAAAAGGAAAATTAAAACTAAATTTAGAACAAGGCAATATTATTACCCATATTAAATATGTTACAGAAAGTTTTAAATCCTTTGCTGAAGAAAACAAAATTGAATTGGTGTTTTATGATGAAATTAAAGAAGTGTTAATGGATTTTGATGCCGATAAAATTACTCAAATTTTAAAAAATTTAATTTCTAACGCAATAAAATTTTGTAATGAAAATGATAAAATAATCGTTCATACAAAAGTAAAAAACGATTCAACATTAATAGTGAAAATTCAAGATACAGGTATTGGCATTTCTCCAAGTAATTTGCCGTTTATATTTGATAGATTCTATCAAGCAGAAAATAATTCAAATAGTAGTTACCAAGGTACAGGCATCGGTTTAGCACTTACAAAAGATTTAATTAACCTAATGAATGGCAATATAGCGGTTTTAAGCACTCCAAACCAAGGAACAACATTTAAAATTACTTTACCGATCATTAAAGACGTAAATACATCAAAAGCAACTGTTAAAAAAGTATTGATTCCTAAAAAGCATGTGCCATCTCTAAAAAACAATAAAACGTTAATTAAAGATGGTTTACCTATTGTATTAATTGTAGAAGATAATCCTGATGTTGCAACTTATATTCACGCTTGTGTTGAAGACTCATACCAAATAATCTATGCAAAAAATGGGCAAGAAGGTATTAATTTTGCTATAAAGCATATTCCAGATATTATTATTAGTGATGTAATGATGCCACTTGTTGATGGTTTTGAATTATGCAATACATTAAAAAATGACATAAAAACAAACCACATACCTATAATACTTTTAACAGCCAAAGCAACTCAAGAATCAAAAATTTCTGGTTTATCATTAGGTGCCGATGCTTATTTAACAAAGCCTTTTAATAAAGAAGAATTGTTAATTCGAATTGAAAAATTAATAAATTTAAGAAAAATACTACAAAATAAATATGCAAATATTGATTTATTAGTTACTGACAAAAGCAATAAATCAAATACACAAAGTGATGAATTTATTAATAAAATAATTGAGAAAATTCACTTAAATTTAGATGATAATAATTTTGCATCAAATGAATTGGCAGCATCATTGTTTATGAGCAGCTCACAATTATATCGAAAAATAAAAGCATTAACAAACACATCTACGGCAATATTTATTCGAAGAATAAGATTGCAAAAAGCCAAAGAATTATTAGAAGTCACCAATGATTCAGTATCAGAAATTGCATACCAAACAGGTTTTGTTGATCCAAGTTGGTTTAGTAAATGCTTTAAAAAAGAATTTGGCTATTCGCCAAGTAAACCAAAATAATTTTTAACACAAACATTCGTTCTATATTTAAAATTAAAATGATTTTGAATAAATACTACATGCTTTTGCAATAATAATACCAGTGAAAAATTAAAATCCGTTCTAATTTTGTAGTGTTGATAAACAACTTATTTTTTTATTTACCAATTAATAAAAATACTGATGAAAAACACCATTCAAAATCACGTAAAGCAATTAGATGCAATTCATGAATTAAATACAATTTATTTATCAATGAATAAAAAAATAGAAAACAATTCATTGTTTAGATACGAACTCCTAAAAAAAGAATTAAAAACGGCATATCAAGATTTTATTAAAATAAAATCAAGCCATATTAAAATGGCATCTATATAAAAAAATAATAGTGAGTTATTAGTTTTGAAAAGCGAGTTCTTAGGGGAACTCGCTTTTTTTTCATCTCTTTTTACAAATCAAAAAATCAATAAATTTTAAGAAATAGAAGTTTATCATTGATAAAAAAAAACTAACTTTGCCTTAAAACAAAAATATATGTTAGTTATAGGTATTGCAGGCGGAACAGGTTCAGGTAAAACTACGGTTGTAAATCAGATATTAAATCAAATTACACCAGACGAAGTTTGCGTAATATCTCAAGATTCGTATTATAATGCAACAGACGATTTAAGTTATACGCAACGTACAAAAATTAATTTTGATCACCCAAAATCAATTGATTTCACATTGCTTGTAAAACATTTAAAAGCTTTAAAAAACAATGAAGTAATAGAGCAACCTATTTATTCTTTTGTATCTCATAATAGAGTTAAAGATACACTTATAACACATCCAAGAAAAGTAATTATTGTTGAAGGCATACTTATTTTTAACAACAAAGAATTGTTAGATTTATTCGATATTAAAGTTTTTGTTCACGCAGATGCTGATGAACGTTTAATAAGAAGAATGACCAGAGATATTAAAGAACGTGGCAGAGATATGGACGAAGTATTAAAAAGATATAGAGAAACGCTAAAACCAATGCACGAACAATTTATTGAACCAACTAAGAATTTTGCAGATATCATTATACCAAATGATAGATACAATACAGTTGCTGTTGATATTGTGCGTACAATTATTAATGAAAAATTATTAAAAGATGTTTAAAACGATAAAAGCAATATTTAGCAAGTTTAGTAGAATGAATAAAATAATGTTTGTTATTTTAATTGCATTTATTGTTTGGATGGTTTTTTTCGATGAAAACTCTTACTTTATTCATCAAGAATTAAATGATGAAATAGCTGAATTAAAAGAAAGCACAAAATATTATAAAAAAGAAATTGAAAAAGATCAAAAAATGATTAAGGATTTAAATAATCCTAAATTATTAGAAAAATTCGCAAGAGAGACATATAAAATGAAAAAAAAGAATGAAGATATATTTATTGTAGAATTTGACACTATAACAGATAAATAATAAACTAAATGATAAAATCCAACTTATTTTCAAGCTTTAATACTTCATCAGCAAAAGCTTACAAACAAAAAATTCAAATGGATTTAAAAGGTGCTGATTATAATGAAACCTTACTTACAAACACATTAGAAGGCATTACAATTCAGCCATTTTATCATAAAGAAACTCATAAAAGTTTAAAAATACCTTTAGTAGAAACCAAAATTAAAATTTGTCAAACTATTTTTATTAATGACGAAAATATTGTTAATGGTATTTGCAAAGAAGCATTAAGTAAAGGTGCGACATCTATTCGCTTTAGAGCAAATAAAAAATTTGATTTTAAAACAGTGTTTAAAGATTTACCTAATACGGTTGATTATTTGGTATTTTGTAATTTTAATGATATTAACTTTTTTAATGAGCTTTCAGTATTTTCTAATAATACAAAAATTAAAATAATTTTTGACCCAATCAATAATTTTGCAAAAGATGGTAATTGGTTTGAATCTTTAACAGATGATTTAAATTCGCAAACAACTAAAAAAACAACTATTGGTATTAATGGCAGTTTGTATCAAAATGCTGGCGCAAATATTGTGCAACAAATAGCGTATAGTTTGGCTCATGTAAATGAATATTTAAACAATAATTTTACAAATGACTTTATCTTTACATTTGCAATAGGCAGTAATTATTTTTTTGAAATTTCAAAAATTAGAGCATTTAGATACCTAATTAAGAAGCTACTTAACGAGTATAAAGTCAATAATAAGTATGCCATTATTTTAGAACCAACCAACAGAAATAAAACATTGTACGATTATAATGTTAATTTGCTTAGAACGACAACCGAATGCATGTCTGCTATGCTAAGTGGTGCAGATTATATTAGCAACACACCATACGATGCAATTTATCATAAAGCAAATGAATTTGGCACTCGAATTGCTCGAAATCAACTTTTAGTTTTAAAAGAAGAAAGTTATTTTAATAAAGAGAATAATATAGCAAAAGGTTCATATTACATTGAGCAAATAACTTATGAATTGGCAGATAAAGCCCTAAACCTATTTAAGGATATTGAAAAAAATAGCGGTTTTATAGCTCAATTACAACATGGAATAATTCAACGAAAAATTACAGAATCTGCAAATAAAGAACAAGCTCTTTTTAATAATGGAGAATTAATTTTATTGGGAACAAACAAATATCCTAATGAGAATGATAAAATGAAAGACGATTTAGAATTGTATCCTTTTGTAAAAACAAAGCCAAGAAAAACAAGTATTAAGCCAATTATTCCAAGACGTTTATCTGAAAAAATAGAACAAGAAAGACTTAAAACGGAATAAAAAGTAATTTTTAATTTTAAACATACATGACAAATAATACACCAAATTTGTTCGGTCTTTTAGGTAAGGATATTTCCTACTCTTTTTCAAAATCTTTTTTTATAGAAAAATTTAATAATGAAAAATTAAATGCCACCTATCAAAACATCGATGTTAAAAGTATTGATTATTTATTAGATTTCCTTGCCAATAATATTGAAACTTTAAAAGGATTTAATATTACCATTCCATATAAAGAAGAAATATTTCAATATTTAGATCAAATTAGTGATGATGCACAAGAAATTGGCGCAGTAAATTGTGTAAAATTAATAGACAATCAATATTTACATGGTTTTAACACAGACAGTTTTGGTTTTATAGAATCCTTAAAACCATTGTTAGAAAATCAACACAAAAAAGCATTAATATTAGGTACTGGCGGCGCTTCTAAAGCAATTGCTTTTAGCTTAAAAAAGTTAGCTATTGATTTTAAATTTGTTTCTCGAAATCCGTTAGAAAATCAATTGTCATATAAAGAACTCAACAACGAATTAATAAATGAACACCTATTAATTATTAATACAACTCCTTTAGGCACAAAAGGTAAACATGAAAATGAATTACCAAAAATTCCATACCAATATGTAACGGATAAACATTTGTTGTATGATTTGGTTTATAATCCTAAAATAACAAATTTTTTACAAAAAGGACTCGATTGCAACGCCAAAATTAAAAACGGATTGGAAATGTTAATCCTTCAAGCTGAAAAATCTTGGGAAATATGGACAAATGATCCATTTTAAATGTGATTTTAACTAAAAAAGGATAAATAACAATATGCAATTTGAAACCAAACGATTAATTATTAGGTCAACTAATATAGATGATGGAGCATTTATTTACGAATTATTAAACACGCCAAAATGGATTAAATATATTGGTGATAGAAATTTAAAATCGGCTAAAGATGGCGAAAATTACATCAAAGAAAAAATGATTCCTCAACTTAAACGTTTGGGTTATTCAAACAATACAGTTATTCTTAAAGAAAGTAACACAAAAATTGGCTCGTGTGGTTTGTATAATAGAGACGGAATAGATGGTGTTGATATTGGCTTTGCCTTTTTACCAAAATACGAAAAAAAAGGCTTTGCTTTTGAAAGTGCTTCTGAACTAATTAAATTTTCAAAAAAACATTTTAACATTAAAAAAATTAGCGCAATTACTACAAAGGAAAATAAAGCATCACAAAAATTAATTTTAAAATTAGGACTTAATTTTGATAAAATTATAGAAATACCACCTAATAATGATGAAATGCTACTTTATAATATGAATTCATAGCATAAATTAAAAAAAACAGCCAATTTGAAACAATTATTCCTTTTTTTCTTTTTTTTTACTGCATTTATTTATGCACAAAACGATAGTATTACCATTTTAGATGAAGTAAAGTTACATGGCAATTTTACTAAAAAATTTAATGCTGGTTTTAAAATACAAATCATATCAGATACTATCATTAATAAAGCTACATTATCGCTTGGAGATTTGTTACAAAAAAATGCCAATTTATATTTTAAACAGAACGGAAACGGAATGGTTTCGTCTATTTCACTAAGAGGAACTGGTGCTTCGCATACTGGTGTTTATTGGAATGGAATTGCAATTAATTCGTCTTTAAATGGACAAACTGATTTTAATACTTTATCGGCTAATGGCTTTAATCAGATTGAGATTAGAAAAGGTGCTGCTTCTACGCTATTTGGCAGTGGCGCAATTGGCGGAGCAATTAATTTAAAAGATAAAACTACCTTTACACCTACTTTGAAAAAGGAATTTACTTCAACTGTTGGTTTGGCAAGTTTTAATTCACAAAACCTATTTGTTCAATCAAAATTTAGTGCAGAAAAATATTACGTAAAAATTAGTGTTTTAGGTAATAAATCGGATAATGATTATCCTTTTTTAAATACAGATCCACAATTATTTAATGAGAATGGTAAGTTTAATAACTATCAAATAAAATCAGCTTTTGCTTATAAAATTAGTCAAAATAATCAGCTAAAATTATTTACTATTTTTAATAATAATTACCGAGAATTATCAAGAACGATAAGTGCTCCTAGTAATAGTTTATTAAAAAATAAAGACAATAAACTGATGCTAAATTGGTTAAATACAAATACAAACTACAATTCCGATTTTAAATTAGCTTATATCAATGAAAGTTATCAATTTTTTATAGCTAAAGAATTAAATAATTTTTCTTTTGGAAAAACGGACAACTATATTGCTAAATATGATTTTAAATATTTATTAAAAAATAAAAAAAGTATCCTTTTTGGTTTTGACAATAAATTTACACAAAGTAACGGTTCGAGTATTTTAAAAAAAGAACGCAATATATTTGAAATTTACGCGCTTTATCATCAAGAATTATTTAACAAACTTACCTATAATTTAAGCATCCGAAAAGGAAAAACGAAAGCACATAAAATCCCTTTAATTTACTCGGTTGACACAAAATTTGACATCAATAAAAATTGGAATTTTAGAGCAAATTACAGCACCAATTATAGAATACCAACATTTAATGATTTGTATTGGGAAAACTCTGGCAATGAAAACTTAATACCCGAAACTAACAATTCATCAGAAATTGGAATTTATTTCAAAAATAAAAAATTAAATTTTAACCTAATCTCATTTATTACCAAAAGTAATGATTTAATTCAATGGAAACC
>JALSLZ010000161.1 GCA_026988075.1 Flavobacteriaceae bacterium | reverse complement strand
TATCACAATTGTTATTTGCTGTTGATATTATATTAATTACCCATTTGTTAGGCGAAGAATATACGGCACAATATAAAGTGTCAACAGTTTTACCGTTTAGTTTTTTGTTTTTATCGGTTTCTTTTATTCGGACTAATGCGGTAAAAATATCAAACAAGTCATTAGATAAAACATATATTAAAAATTATTACCTTAACTATTTAAAAATATTTAGCGCAATTAGTGTTTTGGTTGTTTTGTTTTTCTATTTATTTTCAGACTATATCTTCTTACTTTTCGGAAAACAATACAATAATCAATACAATTTAATGTTTATTTTATCTATTGGTATTGCAGGTTCTTTAATGTTTAGAACTCCTTTAGGTAATATTTTATCGGCAGTTGGTTTGCCAAAAATTAATGCTTTGAATTCCTTTATAGTTTTATTGTTAAATGTAATTTTAAATTATTATTTAATAAATAAAATGGGGTTGGTTGGTGCGGCAATAGCTACATCTATTATGTTTTGGTTTTCGGGTTTTTTATCGTTAATAGCTTTTGTTTGGTATTTGAAAAGGGAAGAGTAAGTTGTAATTATTTAATTATTATTTTTTTAGTTTCCGTATTGATTCCATTATTAATGATTGCAAAATAAACTCCTTTAGAAAAATGAGAAAGGCTAATCGTATTGTTTAATAATTTTTCATTGTACATAGTTTTGCCTAAAACGTCTTTGATTATTAAATTACTATTCATTAAATTTTGAGATGTTTTAATGTTAAAATAACCATCATTTGGATTAGGGAATACTTCGATAATGTTATTGTTTTTCATTTCATTATTAGTTGCTAACATAATGGCGTTTGTGCCTTCGATAATTATGCCTTGTGAGTTTATAGTTGGATTTACAATCGTGTCAACTACACCACTTAGCCATGTTACTTTTATATAATCTATGGCTGTTGCATCTCCAATTCCAAAAAATTCATAAGCTGAATTTTGACCTAAATAGCCTTCGCCACATAAAGTGTAATTATATTGTTTTTCTCCGTTTACTGAAATTTCTATCCAAGAGCCAATACCTTGTCTATTACTTTGTACACCTTCTAATTTTATTTTAATCCAATTATTATTTATTTGTGAACAGTTGTTTTTCCATAGAAAAATATTGTTTGGCGCATAATTTAATACCACAATTTCAGGATAACCATCGTTATTAGTATCTCCAATAGCATTTGAAAAACTTTTGGCTAAATCGACTTCAAATCCTGAACTTACAGGAATTGTATAATTTTCTGTACCATCGTTTTCATAGAAAGCAGCTGATAATGAATTTGTGTTTGTGTTTAGTGGTCCACTAACATACAGGTCAGTATCAGCATCATTATCTGCATCTAAAAAAACAGCACCAAAAGCAACGGATTGCATTATTGTTCCTGTAGTTGAAGCAACATTTGTAAATGTTTCATCGCCATTATTTTTGAATAATACATTTCCGTTATTAGTATTAGTTATATAAATATCCAACCAACCATCGTTATTATAATCTGCTATCGAAGTTGACATTGCATCTATTGAAATGTTAGTTCCAGAGTTAACTGAGTTGTCAGTAAATGTGCCATCTCCATTGTTTTTATAGAGTATATTTGCACTATCTTGTTTGTCATTTGCTATGTAAATATCTTGCCAGCCATCATTGTTGTAATCAAAAAATGCAGAACAAAATGAATAATGATTCGTAGACGAAATACCTGCAATAGCATTTACATTTGTGAAAGTACCATTACCGTTATTTTTATATAATATATTTGGAATTGTTAAATCATTTATGCTTCTTGAGCTTATAAACAAATCTAACCAACCATCGTTATTATAATCTCCCCAAGAAGCGCCAAAAGTTGTGTGACCAACAACAGTTAAACCTGCTTGAGTAGTGATATTTGTAAAATTCATTGCGCCATCATTTTCATACAATATATTTGAGTCTGTATTACTTGTAACAAAAAAATCAGAATCTCCATCGTTATCAAAATCTACCCATTGTACTGTTTTTGTTTCGTATAGCGAATTAATGTTAGTGAAAGTGATTTCAGAAAAAGAGCCATTATTATTTTTATAAAAACGAACTGGTTCGCCAGTTTTAGAAGAAACAGTAATGTCGTCCCAGCCATCATTGTCAAAATCAAAAAAGGAAATTCCGCCACCCAAAACTCCTGTGCCGTATGACGAGTTTGTACAACCCAATAAAGAGGCTTGTTCTGAAAATTGGATTTGACTCCATAATATTGGTGTGTAAATAAAGATGCAGATTAAGTATAGTGCTTTTTTCATAAGTAATTTATTGATAAACAAATATAGTAAATATAAAGCAATTAAAAACTACATTGCTTTTTCAACTCGTATTTGAATTTTATCTATAGTTGTTTTAGGTATAAAGCCTTTTGATGCTATTATTAAACCAATAGTCATTAAAATGATTGCCATAATTTTTCGTGTTTTAGTAACCATTGTAGGCGTCATTTTGTTTTTTAGTTGTTTAGCAGCTAATATTTTAGCTAAATCTGTAATAAAATAAGCGCTTAAAATTATAGTAAAATACCAAAATACACGATGCGAATTCATATGTGTATTTGCACTAACAACGACAACTATTGCAAGCCAAAAACCAAGTACACCAACATTTATTAAATTAAGCAAAAAACCTTTTATAAATAAGCCAAGTAAATTGGTTTTATCTTGAACTATAAGGTTTGTATTATGAATTGCTTTTCTTTTTTTTTCTTTGATAAAAGAAAGGAGTCCGAATATAAAAAGAACAATTCCTCCAATTAAAAACAATCTTGGGTCGTCTTTAATAATGTTTAAAAGTGTGTAACTACCATAATAGGCAATTGCAATAAAAATAGCATCAGCCAAAATAACACCTAAATCAAATATTATGGCAGCTTTAATTCCTTTTGTAGCACTTGTTTCTAATAGAATAAAAAAAACAGGTCCAACCATAAAGGCTAAAAAAAAACCAGTAAGTATGGCATTAACAATATCAAAACTCATAATAACAAGTTGTTAAATGTCGTAATCAATAACTATTTTTGCAGTTGTTGGATGCGCTTCACAAGTTAATATATAACCTTGAGCAAGCTCTTCTTCAGAAATAATATTATTTGTTTTCATTACGGCTTTGCCTTCGGTTACTTTTGCTAAGCAACTACTGCAAATTCCACCTTGGCAAGAATACGGAGCATCTAAATCTTCTGCCAATGCAGCTTTTAAAATATTATCGGTTTGATTCATTGTAAAAGTAGTAGTTTCATCGTCTAATAAAATGGTGATTTCTGATTTCCCATCTAAATCTGAATTTTCAGACGCTTCTTCATTCTTATGGCTACTTGTAAATAATTCAAAATGGATTTTACTCTTATCAAAATTATTTTGTAATAAAGTGTTTTTTACCGTATGAATCATTTGCTCTGGACCACATAAAAAGACTTCATCAAAATCCTTGTTTGCATCACTAATAATAGTTTTAACATTCCAGCTATCTATTCTTCCATACAATGCATTTGCTGTTTGTTCTTGACTAAAAATATAATGTAAAATTAAGCGATTAGTGTATTTGTTTTTTAATGTGTTTAATTGATTTAAAAACAAGGCATTGCTTTTAGTTTTATTACCAAAAACCAATGTAAAAGTACTGTTTGGTTCCGATTCTAAAACATCTTTTACCATAGCCATAATTGGTGTAATACCGCTACCAGCCGTAAATGACAAATAATTTTTCTCATGAATAGGGTTGGTGTTTAATAAAAAGTTCCCTTCTGGAGCACTAATTTCTAAGACATCGCCTTGTTTTAATTTTGTAGTTGCAAATACTGAGAAATTACCTTTTTCAATACGTTTAACTGCAACGGTTATTGTGCCGTTTTTTGGCGAAGAACAAATAGAATACGCTCTTCTTACCTCTTCGTTATTTAACGTAGTTTTAATTGTAATGTATTGACCAGCAATAAATTTAAAATCGTTTTTTAGTTCGTTTGGAATTTCAAATGTAATCGAAACAGCATCGCTTGTTTCGTTAATTAATTCCTTTATTTTTAATGGGTTAAATTTAGCCATAGTTGTATTAAAATTGAAGATGCAAAATTACGAAAAGCTACTGAATTAAAAAGGATAGTTGTTAAAAAAGACAAAAGGCTCGTTGTTTCAAAGCTTATTGTTTTTTTTGTGAAAAATAATATATCAATATAATAGGAAGATTGTAACAGTTTTTATTGACGAAAAACAATTCCATTTTGGGGTAAAAAAAGAGTATCCTTATTGATCCGAATTATTATTAAACAACAACACGTTTTACACGTTGCGAAATCATAGTTAGTAATTCGTAAGGAATCGTCTCTAATTTATTAGCAATTGAATGAATGCTTTTTTGCGAATCAAAAATAATAACTTGATCACCTTCTTTACAAGTAATTTCAGTAACATCAACCATAATCATATCCATACAAACATTGCCAATAATACTTGCTTTTTTATTATTGATTAGCACTTCAAAATTACCGTTACCTAATTTTCTATTAATTCCATCTGCATGACCAATAGCGATAGTTGCTGTTTTTGTTTTCTTCGTTGCTTTAAATGCTCTGTTATAACCAATAGAATTCCCTTTTTCTAAGATGTGTATTTGAGATATTACCGACTTTAGGCTTAGTACATTTTTTAATTTGTCAGTTGTCTTTTTATCATTTGCAAAACCGTATAAACCAATACCTAAACGAACCATGTCAAATTGATATTTTGTATAATTTACAATGCCTGAAGTGTTTAAAATATGAAATATAGGTTTATAATCTAATAAATTTTCTATTTCTAATTTTATTTTTTTAAAAGAATTAATTTGAGTTAAAGTAAATTCTTTTTCATTTAAATCTTCGCTTGCGGCTAAATGAGAAAAAACAGATGTTACTTTGAGGGTTTTATATTTTTCGATAAGTAAAATAATCTTTTTTACATCGTTAATAGAAAACCCCAATCTATTTAAACCTGTATTAAATTTTAGGTGAATAGGATATTCTGATAAATTTGTTTGTTGGATTATTTTAATAAATTCTGTAAAAACATTAAAAGAATAAATATTAGGTTCTAAATAGTATTTTACGAGTAATGCTAAATTATTTATTTGAGGATGAAGTACTATGATAGGTAATTTAATACCAGCATTTCTAAGCGCTATGCCTTCATTTGCATATGCAACAGCTAAATAATCAACTTTATTTTTTTGGAGAATTTCAGAAATAAGTACGGCATCACTTCCATAAGAAAACGCCTTAACTACCACTAATAATTTGGTATTTTTGTTTAATTTAGCTTTGAAATAAGCTAAATTATAAGCAAGGGCAGATTCGTTAATTTCTAAAACCGAAGCGCTATTCATCTGTTTTATTAATAGGATTTACTTTGTTTTCTTTTTCAGGTGAATTTGTTTCTGCTTTATTAAAATGTTCTTTTAATGTTGAAACGCTATTGTCTAATTTTTCTTTAAGGTTTTTTTTTTGAGTATTTTGTTTGGCGATTGCATTATGATAAGCACCTCTACTTAAAGGCATATATTCTTGAGTTTCTCCAAGAACAACCAAGGCATCATTCGCTATAGTTCTATGGCTAAAGTGAGCTAAATTACCTGTTCTAACACAAACAGCATGTACTTTAGTTACGTATTCTGCAGTAGCCATTAAATTTGGCATTGGTCCAAAAGGATTTCCTTTAAAATCCATATCCAAACCAGCAACAATTACTCTAATACCTCGATTTGCCAAATCATTACAAACTTGTACAATGCCATCGTCAAAAAATTGAGCTTCATCAATACCAACAACTTTAATGTCGTCTGCTAAAATTCTAATATATTCTGACGATGGAACAGGTGTTGATCTTATTTCATTAGCATCATGCGATACTACTTTTTCATCATCATATCTGGTATCAATTGCAGGTTTAAAAATCTCTACTTTTTGCTTGGCAAACTGTGCTCTTTTTAACCTGCGGATTAGCTCTTCTGTTTTTCCAGAAAACATAGAACCACAAATTACTTCGATCCAACCAAATTGTTCTGTGTGATTTACTGTATTTTCAAGAAACATTTCGTATATTTAGCGCTTATTATAAAATTGACGTTTTACTCAAAACAAATTTAAGAAAAAAAAGGATTTAAAATTAAATATAATTAGTTAGTTATGCACAAAAAATTAGAAGCCGAATTAATTCATCTTGCACATCAAATATTAAAAATTAATAAAGATACTAATATTGGTGAATTACGTGATAGAGCAAGAGATGTTTATGAAAACCTTTCAGTACTTTCATTTATTGACGGTTATTTTGTAAACACTCCAGAGGTTACTGGTAACAAAGAAGCGTTTTTAGATAATTTAACCAATTTACCAACTAAAAAAATTGAAGTAGTTACGCCTAAAACTTCAAAACCTGAAGTTGCTAAGGTAGAGAAAGTAGAGGTTAAAAGGGTAGAACCTGTTGTTTCTAAGAAAGAAGAAACCGATAAGTTGGTTGAGCAAACTATAAAAACAATAAAATCAGAAGCAAAAGAAATTGTTAATAAAATTCAAGAAACTCCTAAAGTAGAAAAAATTGTAGAGGTTGTAGCTCCGAAAGTAGAAGAAAAGAGCGATTTTGATATTGAAATGAAAAATTCAATTCCTGCTGATGTAGCTGCTGATATGTTTGAAAAATTAGAGAAAAAAGTAGAATTACCAAAAGTAGAAGTGCCAAAAGTAGAGAAACCTGTTGTAGAAGAACTTAAAACAGTAACACCCGAAAAACCAAAAGTTAATATTGCGACAAAGCAAGAAGTGCCAGAAACAAAAAACACAGCGCCTAAAACAACATCTTTAAACGATCGTATTTCTAATCAAAAATTACAAGTAGGTTTAAATGATCGAATAGCCTTCGTAAAACACTTATTTAACTTTAGTCAAGAAGATTTTAACACTGTTTTATCACAATTAAATAGTTTTCAAAGTGAAAAAGAATGTCTTGATTTTATTAAGAATGATGTAAAATTAAAACACGATTGGACAGGAAAAGAAGAATACGAAGATAGATTAATGGTTTTAATAGATAGAAAATTTAAATAATTTTAAACACAAATAACCTACTAAACTTCATAGATATTATATTTGTGAAGTTTTTTTAATAGAATAAATTGAATACAAAACCAACTTCTTTAAGCAGTATTGCTTTTAATAAATTTATTAAAAACCGCATTGGTTTGTTTAGTTTTTGGTACATTGTTTTCTGTGGTTTTGTTGCAGTATTTGCTTATTTATTAGCGCCAGATAATTCACCAAATGCAAACACAATGCATTTAGAAATTCATACTAAAAAACCTTTTTTTAAAACCAATATATTATATAAAAAAAAAGAAAATCATAGCGAACAAAATATGGTGGATAAAGTTTTTTTTGGTAATAAAAATACACCAACCGAAACACCAATAAATAAATATGTAATTAATAAGGACACTTTAATTGTTGACTTGTATAGCGAGTCAAACATAATCATAAATCAAAAAAAAATACCAATACAGCAAAAAAACAGTATATATAAGGTAAAAGAAAAAACATTTATTTTAGGTACAGATAAATATGGTAGAGATTTACTTAGTAGAATGTTAATAGGTACAAGAATTTCTTTCTTTATTGGGTTTATCGCCGTTTTTATTTCTTTAGTTATTGGTGTTAGTATTGGCTCAATAGCAGGTTATTTTGGTGGAATTGCCGATAAAATTATTATGTGGATAATCAATGTAACTTGGTCTATACCTACCTTATTAATGGTTATTGCAATTACTTTGGCTTTGGGTAAAGGTTTTTGGCAAGTGTTTATTGCTGTTGGTTTAACCATGTGGGTTGAAGTTGCACGTGTAGTTAGAGGTCAAATTATGAGTGTAAAACAGCAACAATATGTAGAAGCAGCAAACGCACTTGGTTATTCTAATTTTAGAATAATAACGAAACATATTTTACCTAATATTATGGGACCAGTTATTGTTATTTCTGCAGCTAATTTTGCAGCAGCAATTCTTATAGAAAGTGGTTTGAGTTTTCTTGGCGTTGGCGCACAACCACCAACACCATCTTGGGGCGCAATAATTAAAGACCATTATAATTATATAATTTTAGGTAAGGCGTATTTGGCAGTAATACCAGGTTTGGCAATTATGAGTTTGGTAATGGCTTTTATGCTGGTTGGCAATGCTTTACGTGACGCTTTAGATGTGAAAAATGATTAATAATTTAGAAAATATAATAGTAAAAGATTTTCCTTTTTTAAAGGATTCAAAGCTGTTGCTAACAGTTTCTGGCGGCATAGATTCAATAGTTTTAACGCACTTATTACATCAATTAGGTTATACTGTTTCTATAGCACATTGTAATTTTTGCTTACGCGGAAATGATTCAGATAAAGATCAACAATTTGTTCATCAAACGGCAAGTATGCTTAATATTCCGTTTTATGTGACACATTTTAACACCAAACAACACGCTAAACAACATAAGTTATCCATTCAAGAAGCCGCAAGAAATTTACGTTACAATTGGTTTGAAGAAATGCGTAAGCAATATGATTTAGATTACATTTTAACCGCACACAATTTAAATGATAGTTTAGAGACTTTTTTAATCAACCTTACAAGAGGTACAGGTTTAAAAGGTTTAACAGGAATAGCTAATATCAATAAAAAAATTATTAGACCAATATCATCATTTACAAGGCGAGAAATAACCGATTTTGCTATTGAAAACAAGATAATATGGCGAGAAGATAAATCAAATGCAGACATAAAATATACACGAAATAAAATAAGACATCAGGTAATACCTGTTTTAGAAAAACTAAATCCAAATTTGTTAGATTCCTTTAAACAAACATTAAATAATTTACAAGGCACTGAAGATATTGTTAAAGATGCCATAGATAATATTGTTGAAAAAGAGAACCGAGAAAAGAGAGAAGAGAACCGAGATAGAGCAACCAATAACGAGCAGCATTCAAAACTGAAAACTCAACATTCAATATTCAACATTCAAAATTTAACATTCAAAATTAAAAGTAACCCAAAAGCTTATATACACGAACTATTTTCGCCTTACGGATTTGCCAATAGTACAGATATTGAAAATATACTTACTGCTCAAAGTGGAAAACAACTTTTTTCAAAAACACATCGTTTAATTAAGAATCGAGATTATTTATTATTGGTTAAAAAAAATCAAAAGCTAAGCGTTGAAAAACAAGAAGGTTTTGTAATAAACGAGAATGATATCGAATTCAACATCCAACATTCAAAATTCAAAATTCAAAATTCATCATTTAGCAATCAGCATTCAAAAATCAGTATTCAACACTCAAAATTTAATGCTGTAATTGATAAAGATTTGTTAAACTTCCCATTAATTGTAAGAAAGTGGCAAAAAGGCGACTATTTTTACCCAAAAGGAATGCAAGGCAAAAAGAAGTTGAGTAAATATTTTAAAGATGAGAAATTATCACTTTTAGAAAAAGAAAATATTTGGCTACTTTTGTCTAATAATAAAATCGTTTGGATTATTGGTATGAGGCAAGATAATCGATTTATAATAACAAATAAAACAAGTAATATAACAACAATCACCATCCTTTAATTAGGGTTTTTATAAAGTAATTCGTTTTAATAAAAACATCAATCTATAACAATGAAAAAAACACTAAACCTTTTTACCGTATTATTTATTCTTTCTTTTTCTGTTTTTTCACAAAGCGATTTTAAAGAACCTATTACATGGAAAACACATGTAGAAAAAATCAACAATACCGAATATTATCTTGTTTATGAAGCTAAAATTGATAATAAATGGCATTTATATTCACAATACAATCCAGAAGGCGCTTCTTTACCAATCGAATTTGATAGCGAACAGAAAGACAAAGATTTTAAATTTATAGGTAAAGCATTAGAAAGTGAAACTCACAAAGAATATAGTGAAGTGTGGCAAAAAGAAGAAATATTTTTTTCTAAAAAAGCAATTTTAAAGCAAAAAATAAAATTATTAAAAACCGATGTAAAAGAGGT
>JALSLZ010000160.1 GCA_026988075.1 Flavobacteriaceae bacterium | reverse complement strand
ATATGTTTGGTTTATGGTATAATGTTTTATTTGCATTATTAATTATCATATTTGGATATTTTTATACTGCAATTACAATACCTACTAATAAAATGGCTGATGATTTAAAAAGAGGCGGTGGATTTATACCTGGTTTTAAACCTGGATTTGAAACAGCTGATTATTTAGATGCTGTATTATCAAGAATAACTTTACCAGGATCTTTATTTTTAGCATTTTTAGCTATCTTACCTGCAATTATTGTAAAATTTGATGTACAAAGTGGATGGGCAATGTTTTATGGTGGAACTTCATTAATTATTATGGTTGGTGTGGTAATGGATACTATACAACAAGTAGAATCGCATTTATTAAATCGTCATTATGATGGATTAATGAAAACTGGTAATAAAAGAAAATCTAAAGCATAATAGAATGGCTAAGCAACCACCAATTGAACAAGATGGCGTAATAACACAAGCATTATCAAATGCAATGTTTCGTGTTGATTTAGAAAATGGACACCAAGTTACTGCGCATATTTCAGGAAAAATGAGAAAATTTTATATTAAATTATTACCTGGAGACAAAGTAAAATTAGAGATGAGCCCTTATGATTTATCAATTGCAAGGATAACTTATAGATATTAATAAAATGTAAATAATATTTTGTAGTTTTGCAAACTTATTATTTTAGCGAGAAAGTATCTCAATTAAATAGAAAAATAAAATGAAAGTTAGAACATCTATCAAAAAAAGAAGTGCAGATTGTAAAATTGTACGACGAAAAGGAAGATTATACGTAATAAATAAAAAGAATCCTAGATTTAAACAAAGACAAGGATAATATATAAATTATGGCAAGAATAGCAGGAGTAGACATACCAAAAAACAAAAGAGGAGTTATTTCATTAACTTATATTTATGGAGTTGGTAACAGCAGAGCAAAAGAAGTATTAGCAAAGGCTAATGTAGACGAAAGTATCAAAGTTCAAGATTGGACTGATGATCAAATTGCAAACATTCGTGAGCAAGTAGGTACATTTACCATTGAAGGTGAATTACGTACAGAAACACGTATGAACATTAAACGTTTAATGGACATTGGATGTTATAGAGGTATTCGTCATCGTACTAGTTTACCTTTAAGAGGACAAAGAACTAAAAACAATTCTAGAACTAGAAAAGGTAAAAGAAAAACTGTTGCTAATAAAAAGAAAGCAACTAAATAATACTATTTTATAATGGCAAAAGTTAATAAAACAAAAAAACGTAAAGTTATTGTTGATGCTATAGGTGAAGCACATATACATGCATCATTCAATAATATCATTATTTCTTTAACTAACAAAAGAGGCGATGTTATTGCATGGTCTTCTGCTGGAAAGCAAGGATTTAGAGGTTCTAAAAAAAACACACCTTATGCTGCACAAACAGCTGCTGAAGATTGCGCAAAAGTTGCACACGAAGCAGGTTTGCGTAAAGTAAAGGTTTATGTTAAAGGACCTGGAAATGGTAGAGAATCTGCTATAAGAACATTACATAATAATGGCATTGAAGTTACAGAAATAATTGATGTAACACCAATACCTCATAATGGATGTCGTCCAGCAAAACGAAGAAGAGTATAATTAATTTAATAACAAAGAGGAAAAAGATTGTCGAAGGATAAGTAAGCCTTAATTCATAATCCCTCTTTTCTCAATATTGAGAACTTAATAAAAACAAAATGGCAAGATATACAGGACCAAAAACTAAAATAGCACGTAAATTCGGAGAAGCTATATTTGGAGATGATAAAAACTTTGAAAAAAGAAATTATCCTCCAGGACAACATGGTAATAATAGACGTAGAGGTAAAAAATCTGAATACGCTATGCAATTACAAGAAAAACAAAAAGCAAAATATACTTATGGAATTTTAGAAAGACAATTCCGTAACTTATTTAAAAAAGCTTCTGCTACATCTGGAATTACAGGTGAAATTTTATTACAACTTTGTGAATCTAGATTAGACAACGTTGTATTTAGAATGGGATTATCAAATTCAAGAAATGGAGCACGTCAATTAGTTTCACACAGACACATTACTGTTAATGATGAACTAGTTAGTATACCTTCTTATTCAGTAAAAGAAGGAGATGTAATAAGTGTTAGAGAAAAATCTAAATCTTTAACTGTTATACAAGATGCATTAGCTAACAATTCTAAAGTTTATGAATGGTTAACTTTTAATGCTGATAATTTAACTGGTGAATTTGTAAAAGCACCAGAAAGAATTCAAATACCAGAAAACATTAACGAACAATTTATTGTAGAGTTGTACTCTAAATAATCATTAATATTATATAATATATTTATGGCAATTTTAAATTTTCAAAAACCAGACAAAGTAATTTTAATCGACTCAACTGATTTTTCAGGAAGATTCGAGTTTAAACCTCTTGAACCAGGATTTGGTTTAACGGTTGGAAATGCTTTAAGAAGAGTTTTATTATCTTCTTTAGAAGGTTTCGCTATTACTTCGTTAAGAATCGATGGTGTTGAACATGAATTTTCTACTATCAAAGGAGTAGTAGAAGATGTAACTGAAATTATATTGAATTTAAAACAAGTTCGTTTTAAAAGACAAATAGATGACGTTGACAACGAAACTGTATCAATTTCAATAAAAAATCAAGAACAATTAACAGCAGGTGATTTTCAAAATTTCATTTCAGGTTTTCAAGTACTAAATCCAGATTTAGTTATTTGTAATATGGAAAAATCTGTGAACCTTGATTTAGAAATCACTATTGATAAAGGTAGAGGTTTTGTATTGGCAGAGGATAATAAAAAAGCAACTGTTGCATTAGGAACAATTTTTATTGATTCTATTTTTACACCTATAAAAAATGTAAAATATGCAGTTGAAAACTTTCGTGTAGGTCAAAAAACAGATTATGAAAAATTAGTTTTTGATATTGACAGTGACGGTTCTATTACACCTCAAGATGCACTAACTGAAGCAGCTAAGATTTTAATACACCACTTTATGTTATTTTCTGATGAGCGTATTACTTTAGAAGCCGATGAAATAGCACAAACTGAAACTTATGATGAAGAATCACTTCATATGAGACAATTACTTAAAACTAGATTAACCGATCTTGACTTATCTGTAAGAGCTTTAAACTGTTTAAAAGCGGCTGAAGTTGACACATTAGGAGATTTAGTTTCATTTAATAAGAACGATTTAATGAAGTTTAGAAACTTTGGTAAAAAATCACTTACAGAATTAGATGAATTAGTAAATGTTAAAGGTTTAACATTTGGTATGGATTTGAGTAAATATAAATTAGATAAAGAATAAATAATAAGATATTTGAGTTTCTAAAACTTAAATTTAAGACTATATAAAATGAGACACGGAAAGAAATTCAATCATTTAAGTAGAAAAACTGCGCACAGAAAGGCAATGTTATCTAATATGGCATGTTCAATTATTGAGCACAAACGTATTAATACTACTTTAGCGAAAGCAAAAGCTATACGCCAATATATTGAGCCTTTAATTACTAAATCTAAGGAAGATACAACACACAATAGACGTATTGTTTTTAAATACTTAAAACGTAAAGAAATTGTAACTGAACTTTTTAGAGATGTTGCTGTAAAGGTTGCTGATAGACCAGGTGGTTATATTAGAATTATCAAATTAGGTAACAGACAAGGTGATAACGCTGAAATGGCAATGGTAGAACTTGTTGATTACAACGAAGTATACAATCCAAACGGTAAAAAGAAAAAGAGAACAAGACGTGGTAAGAAAAATACAACTACAGCGCCTGTTACTAATTCTAACGAAGAAGAATAAAATGTTAATAAACATATTATAATTTACAAAAAGACAAACTATTATTTAGTTTGTCTTTTTTATTTTTGTGCAACTTATTAAGTAAAATAAAATGAGTAATATTATATCAAAAGCAATTATATTATTAGAAGATGGCACTTCATTTGAAGGGAAGTCTATTGGTATTAACGGCACTATTTCTGGCGAAATATGTTTTAATACAGGTATGACTGGTTATCAAGAAATATTTACAGATCCATCATATACTGGTCAAATTATACTTACAACCAATGCGCATATTGGTAATTATGGTGTAAATAATAAGGAAGTTGAATCGGATAGTATGAAAATATCTGGACTGATTTGTAAAAATTTTAGCACAGAATTTTCAAGAACTTCAGCAAATGGGAGCTTAACCGAGTATTTTGAAAACGAAAATTTACTTGTTGTTACCGATGTTGACACAAGAGCGCTTGTTAGTTATATTAGAGATAAAGGCGCAATGAATGCAGTTGTTTCTACCGATAATGATTTAACCAAATTACAAAAAATATTACATAAAATGCCATCAATGGTTGGTTTGGAATTAGCCTCAGCTGTTTCTACAAAAAAGCCTTATTTTGCTGGTAATAAAAATGCAACATATAAAATTGCTGCTTTAGATATCGGAATAAAGAAAAACATAATTAGAGAGTTGGTAAAAAGAGATTGTTATGTACAGGTATTTCCGTTTGATGCTACTTTAGCACAAATGAAAACATTTAAACCTAATGGCTATTTTCTTTCAAATGGTCCTGGCGATCCAGAACCGCTAATTGCTGCACAAAAATTAGCAAAAGAAATAATTGATGAAAATTTACCTTTATTCGGCATTTGTTTAGGGCATCAAATTATTGCGTTATCACAAGGTATTAATACTTACAAAATGCACAACGGACACCGAGGTATAAACCATCCTGTTTTTAATATTAAAACTGGTAAATCGGAAATTACTTCGCAAAATCATGGTTTTGTTGTTGATAAAAAACAAGTAGTAGAAAACCCTAATTTTGAGATTACACATTTACATTTAAATGATGACACGCTTGCTGGTATGAAGTTAAAAAACAAAAAATGTTTTTCTGTTCAATATCATCCAGAAGCAAGTCCTGGTCCACATGATTCTTCTTATTTATTTGATGAATTTATTGAGATGATTATCGGGTCAAACTAATTCCAATTTAAGATACTTTGCTGTATAACCTGTTTTGATTTTTATCATTTGTTCTGGCGTGCCTTCAAATAAGATTTCACCACCATGCTTTCCTCCTTCTGGTCCAACATCAATAATACAATCGGCTAATTTAACAACATCCAAATTATGCTCAATTATTACCACTGTATTACCTTTATCGGTTAACTTATTAAGCACTTGCATCAATACTTGAATGTCTTCAAAATGCAAACCTGTTGTTGGTTCGTCTAAAATATATAAGGTATTACCTGTATCTCTTTTAGACAGTTCGGTTGCTAACTTAATTCGCTGTGCTTCGCCTCCAGAAAGCGTTGTAGAACGCTGTCCAAGACTTATATAACCCAAACCAACATCTTGTATGGTTTTTAATTTTTTATGGATTTTAGGAATATTTTTAAAAAACGGAACAGCTTCATCAATAGTCATTTCTAAAACATCGTAAATGGATTTGCCTTTGTATCTTATTTCTAAGGTTTCTCGTGTAAAACGTTTCCCCATACAGGTTTCACATTCAACATGAACATCGGGTAAAAAATTCATTTCAATTACTCTAACGCCGCCACCTTGACAAGTTTCACAACGACCATCTTTTACATTAAACGAAAACCTACCTGGTTTATAACCTCGAATTAAAGCTTCTGGAGTTTTGGCAAAAAGACTTCTTATCTCACTAAAAACACCTGTATAAGTCGCTGGGTTTGACCTTGGCGTTCTTCCAATTGGCGATTGATTTATATCAATAATTTTATCAATATTATCTAAGCCTGAAATGGTTTTGTAAGGCAACGGTTTTTTAACAGCTCTATAAATATGCTTGTTGATTATTGGGTAAAGCGTTTCATTTATTAAAGATGATTTTCCGCTTCCTGAAACACCTGTTACACAAATCATTTTACCCAACGGAATGGTTAAATTAACATTTTTTAGGTTATTACCTGTTGCGCCTTTGAGTATTATCTTTTTTCCGTTTCCTTCTCTTCGTTTTTTAGGTATCTCAAAAAATCGTGTTCCGTTAAGGTAATCCGCAGTTATGGTTTTGCTTTTTAGCAATGCTTTTGGCGTACCTTTACTAATAATTTTACCACCATTTTTTCCTGCTTTTGGTCCGATATCAATAACGTAATCTGCTTCTAACATCATTTCTTTATCGTGTTCTACCACTAAAACAGAGTTACCAATATTACGTAAATGTGTTAATGATTGAATTAATTTTTGATTATCTCGCTGATGTAAACCAATACTTGGTTCATCTAAAATATATAAAACACCAACCAATTGCGAACCAATTTGTGTAGCCAACCTGATACGTTGTGCTTCGCCGCCCGAAAGTGTTTTTGAACTACGATCTAAGCTTAGATAATCTAAACCAACATCTAATAAAAACTGCAATCGTGTATTTATTTCTTTTAAAATTTCAACACCTATGATTTGTTGTTTTTTATTTAATTCAACTGCTTTAAACCAATCTGACAACTGAATAATATCCATTTGTGCTAAGTCTGAAATATTTTTATTCTGTATTCTGAAATACAAAGATTCTTTTTTTAAACGTGAACCATTACAAGATGAACAAACATTATTATCCATAAATTCTTTTGCCCAACGTTTAATAGTTCTCGAACTATTTTCATTAAACTGATTGGTTATAAAATGAACAATGCCTTCAAAATCTATTTCGTAATTCTGTGTAATTCCCATAACTTTAGAGGCAACATCAAAACTTTCATTTCCTCCATAAAGAATTATATCAATTGCTTTTTTTGGTATTTTATTAATTGGCGTATCTAATGTAAAATCAAACCGATTGGCAATGGTTTTTAACTGTTTAAAAATCCATGATTTTTTTTCTTCGCCAATTGGTGCAATTCCACCTTTATTAATTGATATTTTTTTGTCTGGAAATATTTTAGCTACATTTACCTCATCAACGCTACCAAGACCATTACAATGCGAGCAAGCACCTTTTGGAGAGTTAAATGAAAAACTATTTGGTTCTGGCTGTGGATAAGCAATTCCACTTGATGGACACATTAAATTTCTACTAAAATAACGTGCATTATCTTCATTTTGAACAACAACTAAAATGGTATCATCGCCATGATACATCGCTGTTTTTATGGCTTCGGATAATCTTTTTGAACTGTTAGCGCTATTTTTTGCATCATGCTTCCCTCCTTTTTTAATAGCATCAACTTTTAATCGATCAATAACAATTTCAATGTCGTGTGTTTTGTAGCGATCAACTTTCATACCACTAGTGATTTCTTTAATTTCACCGTCAACACGTACCCTAACAAAACCTTGCTTAGCAATACTCTGAAAAAGCTCTCTATAATGCCCTTTACGGGATTTTATTACTGGTGCAAGAATATTAATGTTTTGATTATTAAAATCCTTTATTATTAAATCGTGGATTTGCTCATCGGAATTTGACACCATTTTTTCGTTCGTTTCAAACGAATAAGCATCGCCAATTCTGGCAAAAAGCAAACGCATAAAATCGTAAATTTCGGTAATTGTACCAACCGTAGATCTTGGACTTCGATTTGTGGTCTTTTGCTCTATTGCAATTACGGGAGAAAGACCATCAATTTTATCAACATCTGGACGTTCTAAATTACCTAAAAACTGACGAGCATAAGCTGAAAAAGTTTCAATATATCGACGTTGACCTTCGGCATAAATGGTATCAAAAGCCAAAGACGATTTTCCGCTACCACTAATACCTGTAATTACTACAAGCTTATTGCGTGGTATTTTAATATCGATATTTTTTAAATTATGGACTCGTGACCCATAAACTTCTATGTACTCTTGTTTGCTCAAACGTTGTTATGCTTTAATTTTTTAATGTTGGCTTTTGAATTTTGAATGTTGAATTTTGAAGTTTTATTTTTAATTTTAATTTTGGTTTTTATCAAAGAATCATTTTTCACTTTTCATTTTCCACTTTTCATTTTCCACTTTTCACTTTCCACTTTTCATTTTCCACTTTTCACTTTTCACTTTTCATTTTTCACTTTCTACTTTTCATTTTTCACTTTCCACTTTTCACTTTTCATTTTTCACTTTCCACTTTTCACTTTTCACTTTTCATTTATTAACTCAATTCAACAAACAAACCTTCATCAGTTTTATCTACTTTTGCTATATTCTTTTTAGTTAAGCCTTTTAAAGATTTATCCCATTTTTTATTACTCAAACCAGCTTGTGATTTTAAATCTGTCAAGTTTATTTTTTGTTCTTTTTTAAGGATTTCAAAAATTATTTTTTCTTCGTCAGTCATAGCAACTTGTTTTTTCTCAGGTCGCATTTGTGGGAAAAACAGCACTTCTTGTATGGAAGAATTATTTGTCATAAACATGGTTAATCGATCAATACCAATACCAATACCAGAGGTTGGTGGCATTCCATATTCTAAAGCACGTACAAAATCTTGATCTATAAACATGGCCTCGTCATCGCCTTTTTCAGACAGTTTTAATTGTTCTTCGAAACGTTCTTTTTGATCTATTGGGTCATTTAATTCAGAATAAGCATTTGCCAATTCTTTACCTGCAACCATCAATTCAAAACGTTCGGTTAATCTTGGGTCATCTCGATGTTCTTTACAAAGCGGACTCATTTCTTTAGGGTAATCGGTTATAAAAGTGGGCTGAATGTAATTGTGCTCACATTTTTCACCAAAAATTTCATCAATTAATTTTCCAACTCCCATAGTTTTATCGGCTTCAATATCTAATTTATGACAAACAGCTATTAACTCATCTTGGTTCATTCCGTTAAGGTTAAAACCTGTATGTTTTTTAATGGCTTCTAAAATCGGCACACGAGCATAAGGTGCTTTAAAATTAATTTGATGTTCGCCAAAAGTAACTATTGCCGTTTTATTAGATGCAATGGCTATGGTTTCTAACAACTCTTCGGTCATATTCATCATCCAATTATAATCTTTGTATGCCACATACAATTCCATTACTGTAAATTCAGGGTTATGGGTTTTATCCATTCCTTCATTACGAAAATCTTTTGAAAACTCATAAACTGCATCAAAACCACCAACAATTAATCGTTTTAAATACAATTCATTCGCAATACGTAAATACAACGGAATACCTAAAGCATTATGATGTGTAACAAACGGACTTGCTGCTGCGCCACCAGGAATTGGTTGTAAAATTGGTGTTTCAACCTCTAAATAATCACGTTCGTTAAAAAACTGACGAATGGCATTGGTTATTTTTGTACGTTTTATAAAGGTTTCTTTTACATGGTCGTTTACTATTAAATCTACATAACGTTGTCGATAACGTAATTCAGGATCTGTTAATGCATCAAACACATTACCATCGGCGTCTTTTTTAACTACTGGCAATGGTCTAAGTGATTTTGAAAGCACTGTTAAGTCGTTAACTCTAATAGACACTTCGCCTACTTTGGTTTTAAAAACTTTGCCTTTAACACCTATAATATCGCCAATATCTAATAATTTTTTAAAGACCTCATTATACATTGTTTTATCATCTGTAGCGCACAATTCATCACGATTTAAATAAATTTGCATTCTACCAGAACCGTCTTTCAATTCTGCAAAAGATGCTGAACCCATTATTCTACGGCTCATCATTCTACCTGCAAGAACTACCTGTTTCCCTTCAAACTTAGCAAAATTTTCTACTACCTGTTTGACAGATGTCGTAGTGTTAAACTGTGCTGCTGGATATGGATTTATACCCAAATCTCTTAATTTTTGAAGTGATTCTCTACGGACAATTTCTTGTTCTGATAATTGCATGTTACTTTGTTTTTAAATAGTTAAGCTTAAAAAGCTACGTTTATATTTTGCAAATATAAAATAAACTATTTTAACCCTTAAAATATTAAAAACTATTTAACTTATTTATTTTTAAAACAAAATACGCATTTTAAGCTGTTTTTAAAAATTTCGTTTTTCTTAGTTAAAAACAGTAAAAAACACATAAACTACTTAAAAACAACAAATTATCAAAAAAAAAAAAAAAAACAAAAAACAAAAAAAAAAAAAACAAAAACCAAAAAGACTAAAGCAAAAAAAGCAAAAAAAACAAAGTCTAAAAAGAAGAACTAAAAAA
>JALSLZ010000159.1 GCA_026988075.1 Flavobacteriaceae bacterium | reverse complement strand
CCTTGTTTAGAAGTAGAAGTTACTTTGTCAATACCGCTAATTTGGTTGATTTCTTTTTCTAACGGACGAGTAACCAGTTTTTCCATATCCAAAGCAGAATTACCAGGGTAAATTGTGGTTACAAAAATCTCTGGCATCACTACTTCTGGAAAAGCCTCGTTTGGCATAGCATTGTATGAATTAATACCTGCTAAAAAGATAATTGCTGTAATAACGAGAACTGTTGCCTTATTGTTTATTGCCCAATTAGAGAGCGCATTTTGTTTGTGTATCATGTTTATATTGTTGGAAGTAGGAAGTTTGGAAGTGGGAAGTTTTTTGTTGTTGCAATCAACTTCTTTCTTTCAAACGAGCTACATTCGTTATTTTTTTAATTTACTTCTAAAAGCGCCCATCATATTCATTAAATTAAATGAGAACTCGTAATATTCTTTAAATTTATTATTGTCAATATACTTTCTTCTTTTTGCTTTGTGTAAACAAGTTACGACTTCGGCAAGTGATCTTATAGAATAACCCATAAATCTTGAAAATTCTGGATTACTTTGTCCTGTTGCTCCTTCTGAAATATTTAGAGCAACGCTATCAACAGCTCGTCTTATTTGAGATGATAAATTATATCTTTCTTTATCAGGAAAATCATTAGTCATTGTGTTAATATTTTCTCCTAAATCCATTGCTTTTTCCCAAATAATCAGTTTTTCAAATTTGAATTTCTTTTCCATATATTTAATTTTCTGTTAATCCTTCCAAAATTTCCACTTCCAAACTTCCAACTTCCAACTTCCAACTTCCAACTTCCAAACTTCCAAACTTCCAACTTCCAAACTTCCTTACTTCGCAACTTCCAACTTCCAAACTTCCTTACTTCCCAACTTCAATTTCCTGACCATTACTCACAGTTCTTGAACCTTCATCAATTAAAACTGCATCTTTTGTTAAACCTTTAGTAATAAGCGACTTGTTTTTATAACTATTCGAAACAGTAATCAAGTTTTTGTGTACTGATTTTCCGCCATCTTTGTCAATAACGCTATAAACAAAGTTATTTTCATTTTGATCTATTTGAATGAGTTTTGTTGGAATAACGATTGCTTCTTTAACATCAAAATCTTTAATTTTAAGATCTGCTAATAAGTTAGGTTTGATAGCGCCTTTTTTATTAGATAGGTTAATTCTAATTTTAAAGGTTCTATTGTCAGGACTAATGGAATTACCTATTTGCGCTATTTTAGTATTAAATTCTTTGCCAATAGCGTTGAGGTTTACAATTACTTTATTTCCTTTTTTAATGGATTTTAAATAATTTTCGGCAACATCACTTTCAATATACATTTTTTGTAAATTTATCAACCTTGCTAAAGGCGTTTGCGGTGAAGCCAAATCGCCTTTTGTTGCTATAAGATCATCTATAACACCACTAAACGGAGCAGTAACACGATAATTTTTAGCTTGAGAATTTAAAGTGTATATCTTTTTTTCTAAAGATTCTTTTTGCGTTTTTGCTTGAAGATATTGCATTTCTGAACCAATTTTTTGTTCCCATAAACGCTTTTGTCTGTCGTAAGCAGTTTGTGCTAAAGATAATTGGTTTTTAACTTCGTTAATAGAGTTGATTAAAACAGCATTATCTAATTGAAACAATTTCTGACCAGCATAAACACGTTGTCCTTCTTTTACATAAACACGAGTAATTGTACCACTTGCTAATGGTCTTAGAATAATGTTTTTATCCGTTTTTGTATTACCTTGAAGATTAATATAATGTTCAAAATGACTTGGTTTGATTTGGTATGTACTTACTTTGGTTAGTTTTTTAATGGTATCTAACTCAGCTAATTTTTTATCTAAAGCAATGATAATTTTAGAAATACTATCCTTTACTTTTTCTTGTTTTGCTTTTTCTAATTTAACACCTGCTATCGAAGTTGGTTCAGGTGCTTTTTCTTCTTTTTTACATGAAAAAAGGATTAAAAAGCTTAAAAGTATAATTAATATATGTTTCATTTTTTTGTATTTTTTAGTTGATTATTGTGTTTTTCTTGCTTTTTATTATTTATTTTAAAATTAAAGAAACAAGTTTAAATTTCCTCTTTCTATTTTCTCTTATTTTTGTTCATCATTTTATATGCAATAAAGGTCAATATTTTTCTTGGTGCAAACCGACTTGTAAAAGTTAAAAAGTTGTTTGTAAAACCATGAATTGCATTGGTTTTTTTTGCGACCATGCTTTTGTAAATAAATTGAGCTAAGTCTTTAGATGTAGGTTTTCCTTTAAAAACACCTGAATTTTCTTCATATCCTGCACTTACACCAAAATCTGATTTTGTTGCTCCAGGACAAATTGCAGTTACAAAAACATTTTTATCTTTCAATTCAAAAGCAATAGCTTCACTAAAACTCATTACATAAGCTTTGGTTGCAGCATAAGTTGCAAGAGTTGGCACAGGTTGAAAAGCAGCGGTAGAAGCTATATTTACTATATTTCCATAACCTCTTTTAATCATTTGTGGCAATATTAATTTGGTGAGTTTTGTTAAAGTTACCATGTTTAATAAAAGCATTTGCTCTTCTTTTTCAATAGTACTATCTTCAAATTTTTTATAGATACCAAAACCAGCATTATTAATTAATACATCTATTTTTAAATTAGCATCATCTATTTTTTTAAATAATTTTTCAGCGGAATTTAATTCAGATAAATCCATATCAACAATAAAAACTGTTACATCATTATTACTTTCAATTTCCTCTTTAATAGTCATTAAATTATCAAACCTTCGAGCTACTAAAATTAAATCATAGCCTTTTTGTGCGTAAACATAAGTAGTTTCTTTGCCAATACCACTTGATGCGCCTGTTATTAAAGCTGTCTTAGTCATATTAATTAATTTTATTATTGTAGTCTAACTCTTCTTGTTTCGTAACACGATACCAGTATTGTGTTCTTCCAAAAATTGAAAAACCAATGTAACCTCTAATTTTTAATTTGTTTTTTGTAATTAGTTCTACATTACAGCTGTAATTTTTAGCATTTTGTGGATCCGTTATATTACCATCTTCATAAATTTCACCGTTCTTAACTAAATCATTTAATATAACTATGCCTTTTAAGCTTTTGTTATGGTATTTACCTTCGCAAGTTTTACAAATATCTTTGTTTTGTTCGTTTAAGATTAAAAGAATTTTACCATAATAAGCACCATTATCTTCATAAATTTCAAAGATAGAAGTTATGGCTTTGGTTTTATCGTCAAATGTTTTCCATTTTCCAACAATACCTTGAGCAAAAATATTTGCAGACAATAAAAAACTTAGTAGTAGTAATAGTGTGTATTTTTTCATAGTATTTATTTATTAAGGGCGTTTTCTAAACTTGCTTTACTATTAATAATTTGTACAATAGCACTTAAATATTGTTGCTGTGTACTATATAACTGATTTTGAGCTTGGGTTAAGTTAAAACTTGAACCAACGCCTTCAAAAAATTTGATTTGTTCTTTCTTTTCAATGCGTTTTGCTAAGGCTAAGTTTTTTTTGTTTGTATTGTAATTATCAATTGCAAATTGATAATTTACTTTTGCATTTTCTACTTGTAACTTTAACTTTTGAGCTGCTTGTGTTAAGTTTGTTTTTTCTTGAGTTAGTGCAATTTTTGCTTGTTGTACTCTTGCATTTCGTTTAAAACTACTAAAAACAGGAATGTTTAAACTCACGCCAAATAAGGAACTGTCAAACCATCGTTGTTTATTATCGGTAAAAGTAAACGTATCGCTATTGGCTTTTGTTCCGTAGTTTAAAAAAGCAACTAATTGAGGCATATACTTAGATTTTTCTAATTTTAAGAATAATTCTTTGGCTTTAACATTGTTGCTTTCCATTAAATAATCAATATGATTTTCCACATTAAATTCGGTTGCAGACAAGCCTAAATCTATTTCCGATAAGGATAAATTTTCTAAAGTGTCTGATAAAGTAATACCGTTTTCTACGGGAATTCCCATAGTGATTTTTAGCATATTTTTTGCCACTTGCAATAAACCTTTTGATTTATTTAACTGATTATTTAAGGTTGCTTTTGTGATTTGAAGTTGTTCTACATCTTGTTCTTCGGCATAACCGTTTTTATAAATTTCTTGCGTATCGTGAATGGTTTTATCTAATAATTGAATATTATCCTCAATAATATGGATACTTTCTTTTGCTAAAAGTACATTTCCATACGCTTGAATTGTAACTTCTTTAATGGCTTGTTTTGTTTTGATTTTAGCCAATTCAGAAATCTTTAAATAGACTTTAGCCGATTGCAATCCAACTAAATACGAACCATCAAATAACAACTGACTTAAAGTAGCACTTGCATTCATGTTTTGCTTTGTACCAAAATTAACCTCAGCAAATTCACCTTCTGGACCACCAAATAATTGTGCAGGAATTAAAGAAACAGGTTGTTTTAAAAAATTCTGATAATCTAAGCTTGCACTAATTTGAGGTAAACCCATAGTTGTGGTTTCCCATTTTTTGTGTTTGGCAGCTTTAATGGCTAAATCGGCATTTTTTATTTCGTAGGTATTGTTTATTGCGTAATCAACAGCTTGAGAAAGCGTGTAACTTTCTTGCGCAAAACTATTTATATATATAATGCTAATTGTTAGTATGCTAATAATATTCTTAAATGTCATTTTTTAATGCTTTTTCTAAAATTTTTATTCCTTTTTTTGTGGCAATTGCTCTAAGGTGATATTCTAAGTATTCGGTTTGTAAAGCTTGCATATTTTCTATTCCTTTCGGGAAGAGTTCAATATCTTTAATCATAGTAACACCACTAAAGTATATTCTCGAAATAAAATCTACATCTATTTCTTTTCGATATATACCATCTTTAATTCCACGGTTTAAGTTTTCTTGCACACATTCGCTCATTACTTCAAACTGCTTTTTTTGTAACTCTTGAAAGAATTTATTATAATGCTTTTTTAATTGAAATAATGGAGAAGATTTTTCGTGCTTTAAATGATTTAAAATAAAGTTTTTTACTTCAAATAACTCGTTAATTGGGTTTTTTTCAATGGAACAAATACAATCAATACCATTACTTACTTCGTTAAATATTTCCAAAACACAAGCTCTAACTAAATCTGATTTTGTTTTGTAATACGTGTAAATAGTTTTTTTTGATATGGCTAATTTTTCAGCAATATCATCCATAGTAACGCTTTTAAAACCGTAGGTTAAGAAGAGTTCGTTAGATGTATTTAGTATTTTTTCTTTCATAATCAGGCTGCAAATATATAACATGGAAACTTTAAAAACAAAAAAAGTTTCCAAAGTTTTTATGAGATTTTTTTGTCTTTTATTTTTTGATGTGAGTTTTTTTTGGTTTAATTTTAGGATTATAATACTTAAATTAAGCATTAAGTCTTTTATTATAAGGCAAATGTTTATTATTGAAGTAGAAACTGAACGAATTTATAGCTTAGTATAATTAAAATATAGCTTGCTATTAAAACAATTACTATTTATTTTTTATATTTGCAAAAAAACAAAATTATGGCAATATCTGATGCATTTGCAACTGGTGAACACAAAAGAAATTTAGGGCATTTTTCAAGTATCGTAAAAATGGCTTTAATAGACAATAAAATTACTGAAGGTGAAGAAAAATTCTTACTTAGAAAAGCAAGAAATTTAAACATTACCGATGAAGAAGTAGAAAAAATAATTAAAAACCCAGATTTATATCCAATAAATCCTCCGGTAGGTTACGATGAATCTATAGAACGATTGTTTAGACTTACAACAATGCTTTATGCAGATGATACACCTTCTAAAGACGAAGTTGATTTTCTTAAAAAGGTAATAGTTGGTTTAAGCTTCAATATTAAAAATGTAGATAAAATTGCAAGTGAAGCCGTTCATTTAATTATGAATAATAATGATGAAGAAGATTTTGCAAAAGCAATAAAAGCTGTAAACAGCTAATATTTAAAATTAAAATAATATTTAAAAACCCAAATGATTTTTCATTTGGGTTTTGTATTTTTGAAAACAACATAAAATAAATAGCATTATGAGCTTAATAGAAAAATTAAATTGGCGTTATGCAGCCAAAGCAATGACTGGTAAAAAAGTGTCACAACAAAAAATAGACGCTATTATTGAAGCTGCATCATTGGCACCAACATCAAGCGGCTTGCAGCCTTTTGAAATTTATATTATTACAAACCAAGAAGTAAAAGAAAAAATTAGACCCATTGCATGGAATCAATCCGTAATTACAGATTGTTCACACTTATTAGTATTTGCTGCTTGGGATACTTATACGGTTAAACGTATTAATAAACAATTTGATTTAACTAACGAAATTAGAGGGTTTAAAAATAAAGGATGGGAAAATTATCGTCAAAAATTATTAGGTATTTATCCACAAAAAACGCATGAAGAAAATTTTAATCACGCCGTAAAACAAGCTTATATTGCACTTGCTATGTCTATTGTTGCTGCTGCTTATCAAGAAGTTGATTGCACACCTATCGAAGGTTTTGATCCTAAAGCGGTAGATGAAATTTTGAATTTGAAAGAAAAAGGACTCAAAAGTTGCGTTATGTTACCAATAGGTTATCGAGATTCAGAAAACGATTGGTTGGTAAACTTGCCAAAAGTTAGAAAAAGCAAGCAAGACTTAATAACACTCATTAATTAAAAAGATACAATATAAAACCGTAAACTCAAATGATTTCTCATTTGGGTTTTGTATTTTTGAATATGGATAAGCCTATTTCAAAAAACTTGCAAATTTATAATGCTTCCGCCGGAAGTGGTAAAACGTTTACATTGGTAAGCGAATATTTAAAAATACTTTTTCAAGCAAAAAGCATTTACACTTTTAAAAACATTTTAGCAATAACGTTTACCAATAAAGCTGCTGCCGAAATGAAATCTCGTATTTTAGAAAGCTTGCAAGAATTCGCAAAACCAATAACTACTACAAAGAACAATGCGCTATTTAATAAAATTTGCACCGAATTAGCACTTGAGCCACAAGACGTTCAAAAAAAATCGGATCTCATTATTAAAACCATTTTAAATAATTATGCCGCATTTAACATTACTACAATCGATAGTTTTACCTATAAACTTATTA
Organism: Flavobacteriaceae bacterium; assembly: GCA_026988075.1. Lineage (GTDB taxonomy): Bacteria > Bacteroidota > Bacteroidia > Flavobacteriales > Flavobacteriaceae > S010-17. The sequence continues at coordinate 3,119 of JALSLZ010000159.1, read as the reverse complement.
GAAGTTTTGCTTTTGATTTAGGTATTTCGTTAAACTTTGAAGTAGAAATGGATTCCATTTCACTACTAAATAAAACTGTTGACGTTTTAATTTCGAGAATTGGCGAAGATAAATCACTTACAAAAACACTTATAGATTTTTCTATTTCAAAATCATTAGAAGATAAAAGTTGGGATATTTCAATCGATTTAAAAGAAATTGCCAAGCTGTTGTTAAACGAAAATGACATCTTACAAGTAAACAAAATTAAAGAAAAATCCATTAAAGATTTTACGGATTTACAAAGCAATATTTCTCAAAAATTAAAAGCTGCAGAAGCTGAATTTAAAAGTATTGGCGAGCAAGGTTTAGAATTAATTAATGATTTACAAATTGACCATAAAAGCTTTTATTACACACAGTTTCCCAAGCATTTTATTAACTTAACAAACCTTTCTGCAATGAATTTTTCTACAGAAAAAGGATTGGGTAAAAGTATTGAAAGTGAAGTGTTTTACACAAAGAAACAACCACAACAAGTAAAAGATGATATTGATAGTATTGTGCCTAATTTATTAGATTTATATTATCAATCAAAAAAAATTAATAGCGACTATTTATTGCATAAATTAATACGTAATAGTTTAATACCTTTAGCAATTTTACGAACAATAAATAACGTCTTAATTGAAATTAAAGAAGAAAAAAACGTTCGATTAATATCAGAATTTAATCAAATTATTAGCAAACATTTAAAAGAACAACCAGCTGCATTTATATACGAAAAAATAGGCGAACGTTTTCATCATTATTTTATTGATGAAATGCAAGATACTTCAACCATGCAATGGGAAAACTTAATACCATTATTAGACAATGTGCTTTCAAGTCAAAATGAAAAAGAAATCGCAGGTAGTTTGTTATTAGTTGGTGATGCAAAACAAGCAATTTATCGTTGGCGTGGAGGAAAAGCAAAGCAATTTATAGCATTGGCATCAAAAAAAGGAGCTAATCCGTTTGTGGTAGCAAAAGATATTAACCTATTAGATACCAATTGGAGGAGTTATTCAGAAATCATTAATTTTAATAATTCCTTTTTTCAACATATAGCTAAATATTTGCAAAACGAAGCTTATCAAGAATTATATACCATTGGCAATACGCAAAAACACAACCATAAAAAAGGTGGTTATGTTGAAATACAGTTTGTTCCAGAAAATTTAAGTACAAAAGATAAGTTAGTAGTTTATCCAGAAAAAATTTTAGAAATAATAAAAAATATTGAAGGCGAATTTGATAAAAAAGACATTTGTATCCTAACAAGAACTCGTAATCAAGGTGTAGCAGTTGCCGAATTTTTAACAAATGAAAAAATTGACATCATTAGTTCGGAGAGTTTATTATTAAAAAATTCGGCAAAGGTAAGTTTTATTATTGATTTGTTAAACTATATAAACCAGCCAAAAGATAAAGACACCCAATTTGAAATGCTTTATTTTTTATACAATTATAACAATATTGAAACCGATAAACACACTTATTTTAAACATTATTTAGCTTTAGATGAATCTGATTTTTATACTGAATTAGAAAAATTAAATATCCACTTTAAATATGATTATTTTAAAAATTTATCCCTTTACGAAAGTATAGAATATATTATTAGAAAATTTAATTTAACAACAAGTTCAGATGCATATCTACAATTCTTTTTAGATTTAATTTTAGATTTTGCATTAAAGAAAAATGAAGGTATTGAAGGTTTTCTCCATTTTTGGGAAGAAAAAAAGCACAAATTAAGTATTGTTGTTTCTAATGAAAAAGATGCGGTAACTATAATGACGATACACAAATCAAAAGGACTGGAGTTTCCTGTAGTTATTTATCCGTTTGATTTAGATATTTATAAGGAAATAAAGCCTAAAGTTTGGTACGAGCCATTAGAAAAAGAACAATACAATGGTTTTGATAGTGCGTTAATTAATTTTAATAAATCATTGCAAGATATTAGTAAAGTTGGTGCAGCTATTTACAATGAACAACGAGAACAATTAGAATTAGACAATTTTAACTTGCTTTATGTAGCATTAACAAGAGCCGAAGAGCAATTGTATATTATAAGTGAGCATAAAAAAGAAACAGATTCTCCAAAATTTTATTCTCATTTTTTTAAGGATTATTTAAATAATATAAACAAATGGTCAGAAGCAACTTCTGTTTATAAATTTGGTGATGTAAAACGAACATCAATAAAGAGTAAAAGCAAACAAAATAATATAGAACAAGTAACTTTTATTAGCTCTGATTGGCGTGAACATAACATACATATTACGCCAAAATCTTTATCAGAAGATGATGAAATTGAAGAAGCGAGAAAACATGGTAATTTAATCCATGCAATACTCGAAAAAGTCAATCATCATAAAGAAGTAGATAGCACTATTAATAGTTTTATAAATAAAGGCTTGTTTTCGCTACAAGATAAGGAGAATATTACCACAATAATTAAAACGGTAGTCAATCACATTCAATTAAAAAAATATTATTCAGGTAATTATTTAATCATGAATGAGCGAGAAATACTAACAGGTTCTGGAGATATAGTCATTCCAGATAGATTAATTTTTAAGAATGATGAAGTTATTATAATTGATTATAAAACAGGAAATAAAGAAAAAAAACACATACAGCAAATTACTAATTATGCTGCTATTTTAATTAAAATGAAGTATAAAGTAGTAAAAAAATTATTAGTTTATATTGATGATACTGTGACTGTTTTAGAAGTTGATTAATACAAATTATTTTAAGGTATCTTAAACACAGATATACATTAATAATAGTATAGTTAGGTGCTAAACTAATAAATTTTCAATTATTTTTTTTATCTTTGAAAAAATGGAATGTAAAAACTGCCTTAATAACGTATCAGAACAAGACTATTTTTGTTCAAAATGTGGTGCTAAAATTATTAAAAATAGGTTGACATTAAAAATGGTTTTTACCGATTTCTTTGCCACCTTTATTTCGTGGGACAATATTTTATTTAAAACATTTATTCAACTTTTTAGAAATCCTGAAAAAGTAATAAATCCATACATTAACGGAACACGAAAAAGATACGTAAAACCATTTACTTA
>JALSLZ010000158.1 GCA_026988075.1 Flavobacteriaceae bacterium | reverse complement strand
GATGTACAAACAACAATACCACATAATAAGGTATACTTTGATATAAAAAAAATAAAATAGCATGCCAAGGTGTTTTATAAAACTGGTCTATATGCGTATCTTCAATATCGTATTTAAAGTTAAAATAGATCAATACGGCTGTAAAAACAATTGTAGCAGTATATAATTTAAGATTAAAATGTTCTTTTAAGTATTCTTTTAATAAATTATAGATGTATTTCATATAAACAAATTTACTCTTTTTATTGATAAAACAAAAAATACTATTTGCAATATCTATTATTTTGACTAAGCTTTGTTATGGTGCAAATGTTATAGGTGTTGTTGAAGGTCATACAAAACAATCTGTTGAAGATTTATTAGATAAGTCATTGACAAAACAACAAAAAAAAATATTAAAACGATAAGCATAAATATATGGAAACCCTACATTTGGGTAGCAAAAGAAAAATCACCAAACACCTCTATTATTCATGATAATTTAAAGGTACTACATCTCTTTAATTCAAATTACACATGACTTTCAAGTTATTAGCAATAATACATTCTTCGTAATAAAATAACTATAAATGATTTAGGCTAAGTTGTTTTAATAATATGTATTTTTGTAGTTCGCTTTTAAAACAACTAATATTATGAGTTCAAATAGAATGAAAAAAGCGGCTTTACAATACCATGAAAAGCCTACGCCTGGAAAAATTGAAGTTATACCAACAAAAAAGCACACCACACAAAGAGATTTATCTTTAGCGTATTCTCCTGGAGTAGCCGAGCCTTGTTTAGAAATAAATAAAAATCCTGAAGACGCTTATAAATACACTGCAAAAGGCAATTTAGTAGGTGTAATATCTAACGGAACAGCTGTTTTAGGTCTTGGCGATATTGGTCCATTAGCATCAAAACCTGTTATGGAAGGTAAAGGTTTGTTATTTAAAATTTTTGCAGATATTGATGTTTTTGATATCGAAGTTGATGCAACTGATGTAGATAAATTTGTAGCGGCTGTCAAAGCAATTGCACCAACTTTTGGAGGAATTAATTTGGAAGACATAAAAGCTCCTGAGGCTTTTGAAATAGAACGAAGATTAAAAGAGGAATTAGACATTCCTGTGATGCACGATGACCAACATGGTACGGCAATTATTTCGGCTGCAGCCTTAAAAAACGCAATAGAAATTGCAAAAAAAGACATTTCAAAAGTAAAACTTGTTGTTAGTGGCGCTGGTGCTGCTGCAATTTCTTGTTCAAAATTATACATGCGTCTAGGCATAAAGCAAGAAAATATTATTATGTGCGATAGTAAAGGTGTTATTAGAGCAGATAGATCGGAATTAAACGCAAGTAAAAAACAATTTGCAACAACAGTTGATGTACATACGCTTGATGAAGCTATGGTAGGTTCTGATGTATTTATTGGTTTATCAAAAGGCGGTATTGTATCTACCAACATGTTAAAATCAATGGCTAAAGACCCAATTGTATTTGCTTTGGCAAATCCAGATCCAGAAATTGATTATAAAAAAGCAATGAAAACTCGTGATGATATCATTATGGGTACTGGTAGATCGGATCACCCAAACCAAGTAAATAATGTACTAGGTTTTCCATTTATTTTTAGAGGCGCACTCGATGTAAGAGCAACAGGAATTAATGAAGAAATGAAAATGGCTGCCGTTCATGCTATAGCCGATTTAGCCAAAGAATCAGTACCAGAACAAGTAAATATAGTTTATGACAAAGTAAATTTAACTTTTGGTAAAGAATATATTATTCCTAAACCGTTTGATCCAAGATTAATTTACACCATTCCACCTGCAATTGCAAAAGCAGCAATGGATTCTGGCATTGCCAAAAAGCCAATTACAAATTGGGATAATTACCGACATGAGTTAATGGAACGTCTTGGAACAGGTACTAAAATAATTAGACAATTACACGACAGAGCAAGGGCAAAACAAAAACGAATAGTCTTTGCAGAAGCCGATCATTTAGATGTGCTAAAAGCAGCGCAAATTGTTAGTGATGAAGAAATTGGAATACCAATTTTAATGGGTGACGCCGAAGTAATTAACGAGTTGAAACAAGAAATTGGCTTTACAGCCGATGTAGAAATCATAGACCCAAAAACCAAAGAAGAAAAAAAGCGCAGACTAAAATTCGCAAAAATATTTTGGGAAGAAAGACAACGTAAAGGTTTTACATTATTAGCAGCAGAAAAAATGATGCGAGAGCGTAATTACTTTTCTGCTATGATGGTTAATAATGGCTATGCAGATGCTTTGATAACTGGTTACTCAAGAAACTATGCTACTGTTGTAAAACCAATGTTTGAATTAATTGGTAAAGAAGAAGGTATTTCGAGAGTTGCAGCTTGTAATATTATGCTAACAAATCGAGGTCCGATGTTTTTAGCAGATACCACAATTAATATAGATCCAACTGCCGAACATTTAGCAAGTATTACACAAATGACTAGTAATTTAGTTAAATTATTTGGCTTAAAACCAAACATTGCCATGCTGTCATTCTCTAATTTTGGCGCTTCTGAATCAGCACAAGCAAAAAAAATAGGCGATGCCGTAAAACACATTCACAACAACCACCCAAATGTAGTTGTTGATGGTCCGGTTCAAGCAGATTTTGTTTTTAATTCTAAATTATTAAAAGATACATTTCCTTTTTCTAAATTAAATGGTAAAAAAACCAATGTACTAATATTTCCAAATTTAGATTCAGCAAATATTACCTATAAACTAATGAAAGAACTCTATAAAGCAGAATCTATTGGACCTATTATGTTGGGCTTTAAAAAACCTGTACATATTTTACAATTAGGTGCAAGTGTTGACGAAATGGTAAATATGGCTGCAATTGCAATTATTGATGCGCAAGAAAAAGACCGAATGATAAACCAAAAGAAATAATATTTTTATTACCTTTGACAACTTAACTTGTTGTAAGAAAGAATGATTACATATATCAAAGGCAAACTTATAGAAAAAAACCCAACCAATGCTATTATTGAAGCTAATGGAATGGGGTATTTTTTAAATATTTCATTAAACACTTTTTCTAAAATTACAGACCAAGAAAATGTACTGTTATACACACATCTATACATAAGAGAAGATGCACATACATTATTTGGTTTTGTAGATAAATTAGAAAGAGAAATTTTTAAATTGTTAATTTCTGTTTCAGGAGTTGGTCCAAGCATTGCAAGAACCATGCTCTCTTCAATGACATCAGAACAAATTCAGCAAGCAATTGCTACCGAAGATATACCTGTAATACAATCAGTTAAAGGTATCGGAGCAAAAACTGCACAGCGAGTAATTATTGATTTAAAAGATAAAATTTTAAAAACATATACTATTTCTGAAGATTCTTTAGGGTCTTCTTACAATACTGTCAAAGAAGAAACGTTATCTGCTTTAGAAGTCTTAGGTTACACCAAACGACAAGTAGGTAAATTAATAGATAAAATAATGCAAGCAAGCCCTAATATTAGCCTTGAAAATTTAATTAAACAAGCGCTTAAAAACTTGTAAATTTTGAAAAATAAAGTGAAAAATATACATAAAATATACATCTTATTATTGTTATTATTAACAGTAATATTTGTACAAGCTCAAGACAAAACCGACCCAAAAGATTCTGATAATGAATTACCCTATAATTTTAGTGCAAATCAAAATGGCGGTCTATTTTTAAATAGTTCAGATACAGAAGTAATTTACGATGCCGAAACAGGTCAGTATATTTTTTTAGAAAAAATAGGCGATTACTATGTAAAACGTCCTATTTATATGACTGCAAAAGAATATGAAGCCTATCGTTTAAAACAAGATATGTTAACCTATTACCAATCAAAAGCAGATGCAATTGATGGTAAAAAAGAAGGAAGTGATGATGCTAAAAAAGATTTACTACCAAAATATTACATTAATAATAAATTTTTTACTACCATTTTTGGCTCTAATGAAATTGAAGTAAATGCACAGGGAAACGTTTTAGTTAAATTTGGTCTTTTGTATCAAAAAACTGAAAACCCACGATTGTCCGAAAAACAGCGTAGTAGTAAAACATTCGATTTTGACCAGCAAATTAGTGCAAGTGTTAATGCAAAAGTAGGTACACGTTTAGGTGTAAATATAAATTACGACACACAATCTACTTTTGATTTTCAAAATTTAATAAAATTAGATTTTAATCCAAACCCAGAATTTGGCGAGGACGATCTTATTCAAAAAATTGAAGTTGGTAATGTGAGTATGCCTTTACAAAGTTCACTTATAAAAGGCGCTCAAAATTTATTTGGAGGTAAGGTAAAGTTGAAATTTGGTCCTACCGAAATTACTATGGTAGGTGCAAAACAACAATCTCAAACACGAAGTGTAGCCGCTCAAGGTGGTGCTACCGTACATGAATTTGAATTACGAGCAAGTGATTATGATAAAGATCGACACTTTTTCTTATCGCAACGCTTTAGAAATGATTACGATAAAGCATTGGCTAATTTCCCTTTAATAAATAGTGCCGTAAATATTACACGTGTTGAGGTTTGGATAACCAACAGAAATACAGCAACCGAAAATGTAAGAAACATCGTTGCAATTGCCGATTTAGGTGAGCGTAATCCTAATTTAATTGTAAACACAACGGTTTCTAATTTTACTGGTCAAAATCCTTCAAACGAAGCAAATAGTTTAAACGAATTATTAACCATTGATGGCGATATTAGACATCAGAGTACTTTATCGGCTGCTTTTAATAGTTTTGGTTTGTCTAATTTTAACCAAGGTTCAGATTATACCACTTTAGTAAACGCAAAAAAATTAATTGCAAATACAGATTTTACAATTCATCCGCAACTTGGTTATATTTCATTAAATAGAGCTTTAACCGAAAGTGAAGTTTTAGCAGTAGCTTATCAATATACTGAAAATGGACAGGTTTATAATGTTGGTGAATTATCAGATAATGGAATTATTGCACCCGCAAATTTAGTGGTTAAATTATTACGTCCAGAAATAATTTCAACTAATTTAACCGATGTTATTGGTACAAATAGAAGAAACCCTTTATGGGATTTAATGATGAAGAATGTGTATGATTTAAGATCCTTTCAAATGAACCCTGACGGATTTAGATTAGAAATATTATTTCAAGATAATACTACTGGCGTACCATTAAATACATTACAAAATGCCACAACAGCCAATGTAAACACTAAGCCCTTAATTAATTTATTACAAGTTGACCGATTAGATTCCGCTAATAATTTTGAAGATCGTGGAGATGGTTTTTTTGATTATGTAGAAGGTGTAACAGTCAACTCACAAAAAGGATTAATCATTTTTCCAAAAATTGAACCATTTGGTGGTTTTTTAGACGGCATTGAAGGCACTGGTTTGTTAAATGATGTAAGTGATGAAGAATTTATCTTTAGAGAAATGTACGAATTAACGCAATCTGATGCGCAAAACAATTATCAAACTAAAGATAAATATTTAATAAAAGGATACTACAAATCAGAAGGGCAAAACGGAATACCATTAGGTGCTTTTAATGTGCCAAGAGGTTCTGTTGTTGTTACAACTGGCGGTAGAAATTTAGTAGAAGGAGTAGATTATGTGGTAGATTATCAAATAGGTAACGTCCAAATTATTAACCCCGCACTTATTTCATCAAATGCACCAATTCAAGTTTCGGTAGAAACCAACAATGCCTTTTCTACTCAAAACAGAACTTTTTACGGTATTGATGTACAACATAAATTTTCTGAAAAATTAGCCATTGGTGGTACGTATTTAAAATTAAATGAAAAACCATTTACCCAAAAAGCACAATTTGGTACTGAACCTGTAAATAATTCAATTGCTGGTTTAAATTTAACGTACAATACAAGTGTACCTAAAATAACCAAATGGGTAAATTATTTACCAAATATTGACACCGATGCCGTTTCAAATTTTTCTATACGAGCCGAAGCTGCTTACCTAATGCCTAATTCTCCTAAAGGAATTGAATTAAATGGAGAAGCAACATCGTATTTAGACGATTTTGAAAGTACACAAATACCATTAAATATTGATACACCTACACAATGGTCGTTAGCAAGTGTACCAGAAAATCAGCCAGCCGCATTGGGTTTAGATTTTATCACAGCAGACCCAACAAATTTTAAATATGGTAACAGACGTGCTCGTTTTAGTTGGTATAGTATTGATAGGTTATTTTATAATTCTTCATCATTACGTCCAGATAGTGTAGATGACGAAGAATTATCAAGAGCAGAAACAAGAAGAATTACTTATGCCGAATTATTTCCAGAACAAGAAATAGACGTATCACAAACCAATGTAATTCCAACCTTAGATTTAGCTTATTATCCAAAAGAAAGAGGTACTTATAATTTTGAAACAAACAACATAGATGCTAACGACAAATTTACCGAACCAGAAAAAAATTGGGGTGGAATTATGCGTGCATTAACAACAACCGATTTTCAACAAGCCAATGTAGAATACATTCAATTTTGGATGATGGACCCATACGACAGTTACTCTATTACCCAAGCCGAAGGTGCTCCAAGCACTATAAATCCAGTTGATTTTGATGGTGAAATGTATATCAATATTGGTAATATTTCTGAAGATATTTTACACGATGGAAGCAGAATGTTTGAGCATGGTTTACCAAAAAATGGTATTCAAATTTCTGATATCGGTGCAGATCAAAATGTAGATACTTCTGGCGGTTATTCATCTATACCAACCATACAATCATTAATAAACGCATTTTCTGAAGAAGATAACGAAAGACCAAATCAAGATTTAGGTCTTGATGGAATTAATGATACGGACGAAAAAGTACGTTTTTCAGATTTTTCAACTTTCGATGATCCAGCAAATGATAACTTTGAATACTTTCGTAGTACACATTTAGACAACATTAACGCATCGGTTCTTACAAGGTATAAAAATTACAATCGTACACAAGGTAATTCAAATACATTAAATAATTCTACCGAAGATTATCCAACCACAGGTACACAATTTCCAGATACCGAAGACTTAAATAGAGATCAAACTTTAAGTACAGCAGAAGCCTATTTTCAATATCAAATAAAAATTAAAGAAACTACCAATAGCGAAATGAGTGTTGGTAATAATTTTATTATTGATAAAGTAACTAAAACAACAACTTTAGCTAACGGAACGTCAAAAGATTTTACATGGTATCAATTTAGAATACCTATTCAAACAATAAATAACAACGACCCAAATGATTTAAGCGCCATTTCAGTGGGGAATATTTCGAGTTTTAACTCCATTCGTTTTATGCGAATATTTTTAACAAAATTTAAAATTCCGGTAGTTGTTCGTTTAGCAAAATTAGAATTAGTAAGAGGTAATTGGAGAAGATATACCAAAATATTAAAAGAACCATTACCAACCGATCCTGCACTTGAAAACTTAAGCGTTGCTGCAAATCAAAATTTTGAAGTTGGCGTAGTAAGTCTGTTTTCTAATAACCGTTATGAAATGCCTCCAGGAGTTGTACAAGAAAGATTGCGTGGTAATACTTCTGTACAAAGACAAAATGAACAATCAATTAGTATGAAGGTAACCGACTTAAAACCAGGAAATACACGTGCGGTTTACAAAAACACAACATTTGATATGCGAATGTTTAAAAAGTTTAAACTATTTGTACATCTTGAAGAAAACGGAGCCGAATTAGCAGATGATGATTTAGTAGCTATTGTTAGATTGGGTAGCGATATTAAAGATAATTATTATCAAATAGAAGTGCCTTTAAAAGTTTCGGCAACTGGCACAACCGACAGAGAAGAAATGTGGAAAAATGATATTGTAGCTGCATTAGAAGAGTTTGGTAAATTGCGTTTAGAACGATTTAAAGACCAAACAGCTGCAGCTCCAAATGTATTATATCCAACACTTACAAATGGTGGTTTTGATGGTAAAGAGTTTGATACTTTTAAGTTGTATGTAAAAGGAAATCCTACTTTATCTAAAGTAAAAACAATGATGCTTGGTGTAAAAAACAACACTATAGTACCAAAAAGTGCCGAATTGTGGTTCAACGAAATGCGTGTGGTAGATTTTGATAATAAAGGTGGTTGGTCTGCTGTAGCAAATGCAAATTTAAACCTAGCCGATTTTGCAGACATTGCTGCTTCTGGTGGTATGTCTACCAAAGGATTTGGATCTTTAGATCAACGAGTAAATGAACGAAGTCAAGAAGATGTTATGAATTATGATATTGTTTCTAATATTAGTGTTGGACAATTATTTCCGAAAAATTACGGCATAAAATTACCGCTAAACGTTAGTATATCAGAAGAACTAAAAAATCCAAAATACGACCCACAATATCAAGATGTTTTGTTTGACAATACAACCATTGAATCAAGTCCAAATAGAGATAACGCATCCGATTACACAAAACGAAGAAGTATTAGCTTAATAAACGTTCGAAAAGAAAGAACCAATCAAAAAAAGAAACAACGCCTTTATGATGTCGAGAATTTATCCGTTTCATTTGCGTATAACGATACACATCACCACGATTATAACATCGAAAAAGCAAATGATAAAAATGTTCGTGCTACGGCAAGTTACAACTTTAGTTTTCAACCAAAACCCATAGAACCATTTAAAAAATCAAAATTTGCTAAAAAGAAGTATTTAAAAATAATAAAAGATTTTAATTTTAATTACTTGCCATCTACCATATCGGTAAATTCAAATATCAACAGAACCTATAACGAATATTTATCAAGACCATTAGTTCAAAGTAGTATTTTACCAGATTTACCAACCTTAGAAAGAAGAAATTATGCCTTTGATTGGGATTATACTGTTGCTTACGATTTAACAAAAGCATTGCAATTTAATTTTAGAGCTGCAAACTCATACATTAACGATTATTTTGATAAAAATGATGACAATGAGGTTATTAACGGACAAATATTTAATAAGTTTTTTGCTATTGGAAGACCTGAACATTATCATCAAAAATTAGATGCAACCTATAAGCTACCAATTGATAAAATACCAGCATTCGATTTTATAAAAAGTACTTATAGCTATACCGCAGATTTTGATTGGCAAGCAGCATCAAGAAACAATATAGAATTGGTAGGTAATACACTTCAAAATGCAAATACTCATAATTTTAATGCAGACTTAAATATGGATAAGCTGTATAAAAAATTAGGTATAAATAGAATTTTTAATAAAAGTTACAATCAATCAAAAGCAAGAGAAAGAAAAGCAAAAAAAGCTGCCAAAGATAAAGCAAAAGGAAAAGAAAAACCAAAAGATAAAGAGCAAGCAAAAGATAGAGATAAAGACACAGAAATTAAAAATGAAACAGCAAATCAAGACCTTGCTACAAATGAAAAAATAGGTAGCAGAAAAGGTAGTAAAGCTATGCCTGGCGGAAGAAGTAGATTAAATAGGTCTAAAGGTAAATCTGGAAGAAAAGCAGGAAGAGTAAATCGTAAAAAATTGCCTTTCGGTAAAAAATTAGTCCTTAATTTAATAGACATCGTAATTTCGGTAAAAAAAGTAAGACTATCCTATACAGAAAATAATGGAACTATATTACCAGGATACACACATAATGTAGGGTTTTTAGGTAGAGATTCTTATTCTGGTGGAATAGCACCAACTTTCGGATTTGTGTTTGGTCAACAAGCCGATATTTTACCAACAGCTTTAGAAAATAATTGGATTGTTGCAAGAGGTGGAACAGATTTAAATTTATATCCATATTATAATAAAACGTATAGCAGAACACATTTTGACAAATTAGATTATAATTTAACACTAAAACCGTTTAAAGATTTTTCTATTGACGTTACCGGAAACAGAACCTATACAAAAAATTCTTCACAACAAATTGATGTAATTGACGATGGCGTTTTAGACCCATATATGATTAATTCTCCATCTAATGAAATAGGAAATTTTGCCATTTCTCACGTAATGATTGGTACTTCATTTACAGATAGCGACCAATTATTTAATGATTTTGTAACAAATAGAGCAAAAGTCTCAGCAAGATTATCTGCCGAATCTGGTTATAATATCTCAGGTTATGGCGAAAACAGTCAAGATGTAGTTTTACCTACATTTATTGCTACATATTCTGGTGAAGATGTTAACAAAACAACATTGAATCCGTTTAAGAACATTCCATTGCCAAATTGGCGTGTTAAGTATAAAGGATTATCTAAAATTAAATGG
>JALSLZ010000157.1 GCA_026988075.1 Flavobacteriaceae bacterium | reverse complement strand
TTATGGATTTCTTCACTTACAACCGAAGCTATAAAAGAAGGTTTCAACAACTTAAAACCTTCATCTGATTATGACAATCTATATTATGCGGGATTTTCAAGAGCAATTGGCGATTGGCTTTTAGGTATGAATGGCACAAGACTTTATACGGTAAAACATGGCGGTTACAAACAAGTTTTATCTGTTGGTAGAGTTCAAACACCTACACTTGCTATGCTGGTTGCTCGCCATAAAGAAATTGCCAATTTTAAACCACAACCGTATTGGGAATTACAAACACTTTATAGAGATACTTTATTTAATTATGAAGAAGGACGGTTTTTAAAAAAAGAAGATGGACAAGCTTTGGCTACTAAAGTTAAAGAAAGTGATTTTGAAATAACATCCGTTAAGAAAAAGAAAGGCATAGAATACGCACCAAAATTATTCGATTTAACAGGTTTGCAAGTTTACTGCAATACTAAATTTGGCTTTACAGCCGATGAAACCTTAAAAATGGTGCAGAAATTATACGAACAAAAAGTAGTTACTTACCCAAGAGTTGACACTACTTTTCTACCGAACGATGTGTACCCAAAAGTGAAAGGCATTCTAAGCAATTTAAAAAAATATCATCAAATTACGGCTACACTATTAAATAAAAAAATAAAAAAATCGACTAAAGTTTTTAACGATAAAAAAGTAACCGATCATCATGCCATAATTCCAACTGGTATTGAGATGAACTTACAATATAATCAACAACGAGTTTACGACATTATTACCAAGCGTTTTATAGCGGTTTTTTATGACGATTGTAAAATATCAAAAACCAATGTTATTGGTAAAGCAGCCGATATTAATTTTAAAACTTTTGGTAAGGAAATTTTAGAAAAAGGTTGGCGTGTCGTTTTTGAATATGGAGAAAAAGAAAAAAAAGAAGACAAAATTGACACTTTGCCAACATTTAACAAAGGCGAAAAAGGACCACACGAACCTTCTTTTTTAGAAAAGGAAACCAAAGCACCACGTTATTACACAGAAGCTTCGTTACTTAGAGCAATGGAAACAGCTGGTAAGCAAATTGACGATGATGATTTAAGAGATGCCATGAAAGAAAATGGCATCGGTAGACCATCAACTCGTGCAAATATAATTGAAACTCTTTTTCGTAGAAAATATATTAAGCGTCAAAAAAAACAATTGCATGCTACAAATACTGGCGTAAAACTTATTGATACCATTCAAAATGAATTGATAAAATCGGCTGAACTTACTGGAAAATGGGAAAAGCAGTTGAAAGAAATTGAAAAAGGCAATTTTAATGCCGGATCATTTATCAAGAACATGAAACAAATGGTGGACAGACTGGTTTATGAGGTAAGAACCGAAAAAATTAGAGCTAATATTTCTGCCACAGACAATAAACCGAAAACTAAAATTCAAACAACAAACACTAAAAAAACAAGTATAACAACATTAACGTGCCCAAAATGTAAAAAAGGCACTATTTTAAAAGGAAGTACTGCTTATGGCTGTTCACAATATAAATCGGGTTGTAATTTTAAGATACCATTTCAATTTATGGATAAAAAAATATCTGAAAATCAATTTATTCGCTTAATCAAAAAAGGAGAAACTGTTAAATTAAAAGGTTTTAAAAAAGGAACTGAAAAATTAGATGGAGCTGTAACGTTTGACACCAATTTTAATTTAACTTTAAAAGAAACAATAAATCTAAAAAAAGAATCAGGTCATACTTGCCCTAAATGCAAAAAAGGCACTATAATTAAAGGAAAAACTGCTTATGGCTGCTCTGCATATAAAGCTGGCTGTGATTTTAGATTTTTATTTGATACTATTAGAGAAAAAGCCAACGGTAAGAAATTAACCAAAGAATTGGTTATGCAAATAATATCAACCTGATTACCAAATAATTAAAAAGTATTAGCTCCTTTTTTTAAGCTGTTGAAATGTTTTCTTTTTTTGAATAAAATATTGCATTATAATATTTTTAGTATGATAATAATCCGTCATTTTATTTGGATTTATCTTTCGTTTTATCAAAGTAGCTTTTAACATATAATACATATTAAAATGCGCTTTAATAATAGCAAAAGTATGTAATGGCTTTAATTCAAATAAAAACTTAACACCCGAAATTCCATCTAAAAATAGCCGAATAAAAACAATCTTAAAAACCTTATTGAAAGGTAAGTTTTTAATAAGCATTAATAAATTGTTTCTAAAATTTAAAAAAGTTTTTTGCGGACTAACTTCATTTAGAGTTGCTCCGCCAACATGGTAAACAGTAGAATTTCGATTGTATTTAATAGTATAACCTAAATTTTTTGCTCGCCAGCACAAATCAATTTCTTCTTGATGCGCAAAAAAATCACCATCAAATCCATTCAGCTCATTAAAAACAGAAGATCGTATAAACATACAAGCTCCTGAAGCCCAAAATATTTCTATTTCATCGTTATATTGATCCGTATCATATTCGAGCGTATCAAAAATACGACCTCTACAAAACGGATAACCAAAATTATCTATAAATCCACCTGCTGCGCCAGCATATTCAAATTTACTTTTGTTTTTATAACTTCGAATTTTTGGTTGAATTATTACTGTATTTTTTTCTTCTGCAAAAGTTTTAATAATAGGTTTTAACCAATTTTTTGTTACTTCAATATCAGAATTCACTAAAGCGAATACGTCTGCTTTAACATTTTTTAAAGCCATATTGTAGCCATTAGCAAATCCGAAATTATCTTTATTTTTAATGATTTTTACATTCGGAAAATTTGTTTTTAAAAAAATAATTGAATCATCTGTAGAATTATTATCTGCTACATAAATATCACAAAAATCGTAATCTGAATTACGTACTATACTTGGCAAAAAAGTATTTAATAATTCTTTGCCGTTCCAATTTAATATAACTATTGCTACTTTCACTTGACAAAATTATTGAAAAAAAAGATAGAACACTCCATAAAACAAATAAAAAAAAACTGCTTATTACGGCAGTTTTTTTTATTCTCTATAAAAGTAAAAAAAATTACATTTTACGCTTTACCTTTTGCATTTTTGTTTTTGCATCGTTTATTTTACTTTCTTGCTTTAACATATCTGCTTTTCTTTTATCTATATCTTCTGGCGATAATTTACCTTTCAATTTTAAAGACTCTAATTTGTTTTTCATTTTAGCTAATTTAGCTTCCTCTTTTTCTAATTTATCAATAGATTTATTATAATCTTTTTTTAGACCAGCCAAACGTTTTGCTTCTTTCTCTGCTTTCTTAGCTTTCTTTTCTAATTCCTTAGCTTGTTTTTCTGCTTTTTTTAATGCCTCTTTTTCTTTTTTAGCTTTCGCTTTTGCATCTTTCTCAGCATTTTTTAATGCTTTATCTGCTCGTTTAGCAGAATCTTTTTCTGTCTTCTCTAATTTTTTTGCTGCTTTAGTTTTTTCTTTGGCTTCATTTTCTGCCATCTTCAATTCTTTTTCAGCTCTTTTACTTGCCTGTTTTTCAGACTTTAATTCTAACTCAGCTAATTTAGTTGCTTGTTTTCTTGCCTTTTCTTCTTCTTTAAGCTTATTCTCATTAACTTTTAATTGTTTTGCAGCTAATTTATGATCTTTTTTTGCTAATTTTAATTCCTTTTCTTTTACATCTTTAGCTTGCTTTAATTTTTCGTCTGAATTCATGGTCTTTTTTTCGACTACCGTTAATGAATGAGCTCGCTTTTTATCTAAAGATTTTCCTTCTCTTTTTATTTCATTAACCTTTTTATCTTGTATTAACTTAGCTTGTTCTTGATCTAATCTTTCACGCTCTGCTTTTCTTTTAGCATACATTGCTTTTCTTTTTGCAATACGTTCAGCTCTTTGCTTAGCTAATTCTGGATCAGGAGTAACCATACCTTTAATCTTAACTCGTTCTGAACCTTTAGCAGTATTACAATAAATAGTTATTGTTTTTTGCTGTTGATTTGGCTTGTTACGCGAATTAAAAACTACATGAAAAGAACTTTTTTCTCCTGGCTTAATTGGTTCTTTAGTCCAATTACTTGGCACTGTACAACCACAGCTACCTTTAATTCTGGTAATAAGTAAATCTGTTTTACCTGTATTTGTAAAGGTAAAATCTGTTTCTGTTTTTTCACCTTCGTTTATTGTTCCCCAATCATAAACTGTTTTTTCAAATGTCATTATTGGAGCTACTTCTGGATTTACAGATTTCGTTGCTGGGCTTTGCGCTTGAATATTCATTGCAATAGAAATTACAAGCATGCTTAATATTAATTTTACTTTTTTCATTATTATTTAATTTTATTTAGTTTTATTTCTTCTCTCATTTTTTTTCTTTCTAAATTTTCTTCAACAAGACCTTTGATTTTTACTCTTTTGAATTTATTTTTTATATTACAAAAAACAGTAATTGATTTTTCAACACCTCCAAAAATATTTCTTGTGTTAAATTTTACATGAAACAAACTGGATTCGCCTGGTTTTATAGGTTCTTTAGACCAATTACTTGGCACAGTACAACCACAACTACCTTTAATTTCTGTAATAATCAAATCAACAATTCCTACATTTTTAAAAATAAAATCACATTCCACATCTTCTCCTTCATTAACTTTTTGAAAAGTTAAAACTTCATTTTCAAACTCAATTTCAGCAAACACATTTTTACCTATTCTTGTTTGAGCATTAATTGCTATTGAAATTAAAAAAACAAGTATAACAAAGGTTGACTTGTTCATTAATTTATTTTTTGACAGTTCCTTGGATAATAAATCTTTCATTACCTCTACTTGTATTTGAAATTATTGAAATAACATGTTGTTGCAAGTCTTTTTTAGCTGTAGCATCAAAAACAATATGAAAAGAATTTTTCATACCTGGTTTTACAGCTTTATTTTTATTACGTTTTATAGTAACACAACTACAACTGGCTTCAATTGATTCTATAACCAAATCAGACTTACCTGTATTTGTATACTCAACATCAAACTCAACCAATTCACCTTCTTTAACAGTTCCCCAATCGTAAGACGATTTTTCAAAAGTTAATTTTGGAGTACTTTTAGAATCAACTGCATTTTGAGCATAAAATGACAATGATAAAAAAGTAATCAAGAAAGCAAGTACTAATTTTAAATTTTTCATAAGTAAATTAATTTTAAATATTATATTTTTACATTTTACAAATTTAATGCCATACGCAATAAATTACAATACAAAAGTAGTCGAAATAATAAAAACACCAAGTAATATTTATATAAAATAATGTTTAGCAAAGAAGAAAGTCTAAATTTAAGAAAAACTTTTTGGATTAGTTTCGGCAAATCTTTTCCGAAAAAATGGATTTTATACAATACAAAAATTAAAGGTTTTGCTTTTAAATTCGATGCCAATGTCAAAGAAGCTTTAGTTTGTTTGGATATTGACATTAAAAATGAAACCTTAAAATTACATTATTACAATAAAATGTTGTCCTTAAAAAACATATTAACGAATCAATATATTAAAGATATTATTTATGATGATGACTTTACTTTAGATAACGGAAAATCAATCATTCGTATTTTTACTAAACTACCTGAAAAATTTAGTATTCACAATAAAAATTCATGGCATTTAGCCTATGCTTTTTTTATAGAAAACATGAACCTGTTTGAAGATTTTTATTTGGAATATGAAGAGTTTATTAAAAATTAAAAATGACTTCATAAGCGTACTTTTATAAAATTGTTTCTTTCTACCATTATATTATTTTAGTGAACTCAAATAATTTATTACCTTTGAAGTCCAATATAAAAATACATAGAATGCAAAAAACGATAGATAGATTTTTTAGATACATTAAAATAGATACACAATCTGACCCTGAAAATGAAGCTGCTTTTCCAAGTACAGAAAAACAATGGGACTTAGGTAGGTTATTAGTAAAGGAATTAGAAGAAATGGGCATGACAGATGTTTCAATAGATAACCATTGTTATGTTATGGCAACTTTACCAAGCAACGTAGACCATGAAGTACCAACTATCGGTTTTATTTCGCATATAGACACAAGTCCAGATTATACTGGCACCAATGTAAATCCACAAATTCATAAAAATTACGACGGTAAAGATATTGTTCTAAACAAAGAGCAAAATATTATTCTTTCGCCTGATTATTTTGAAGATTTATTAATGTATAAAGGGCAAACTTTAATTACAACAGATGGTTTAACATTACTTGGCGCTGATGATAAAGCTGGTATTACCGAAATTATGTGCGCTATGCAATACCTAATTGAAAATCCACAAATTAAACATGGAAAAATTCGTGTAGGTTTTACACCTGATGAAGAAGTTGGTAAAGGAGCTCATAAATTTGATGTAGAAAAATTTGGAGCAGAATGGGCTTATACAATGGATGGAAGTCAAGTAGGCGAATTAGAGTACGAAAATTTCAATGCCGCTGGAGCAAAAGTTACTGTAAATGGTAGAATTGTACATCCAGGTTATGCAAAAGGTAAATTAGTAAATTCGATGAGTATTGCCTCTGAATTTATTGCTGGTATGCCACAAGATGAAACCCCAGAAACTACCGAAGGTTACGAAGGTTTTTATCATTTATACGATTTACATGGCGAAGTTGAACAAACTACATTTGGTTATATAATTAGAGATCACGATAGAGAAAAATTTGAAGCTCGTAAAATGTTTTTTCAAAAAATGGTAGATAAATTTAACCAAAAATATGGCAAAGAAACTGTATCTGTTGAAATTAAAGATCAATATTTTAATATGCGCGAAAAAGTAGAACCAGTAATGCATATTGTTGATATTGCAGAAGAAGCAATGAAACAACTAAACATTAAACCACTAATTAAAGCCATTCGTGGCGGAACTGACGGTTCACAATTATCATATATGGGTTTACCTTGTCCCAATATTTTTGCTGGCGGACATAATTTTCATGGAAAATATGAATATGTTGCCGCTGAATCTATTAAAAAAGCAATCGATGTTGTTGTAAAAATAGCTGAACTTACTGCTAAAAAATACAAATAATCTTTAAATTTTAGTCGTTGATTAAAAAAAATCAATGACTAAAATTAAATTATAAAAAACTACAATTTGAACAACTCATTCGGAAATTTATTTAAACTAACCACTTTTGGAGAATCTCATGGCGCTGCCATTGGAGGAATTATAGACGGTTGCCCTGCTGGAATCTCATTAGATTTTGAAGCAATTCAATTTGAATTAGACCGCAGAAAACCTGGGCAATCAAAAGTAACCACACAACGTAAAGAACCAGATACTGTTGTATTTTTGTCTGGTATTTTTGAAGGTAAAACAACAGGAATGCCTATCGGTTTTCAGATTAAAAACACCAATCAACGATCAAAAGATTACAATCATAATGACAATGTTTTTAGACCAAGCCATGCCGATTTTACATACCAAAAAAAATATGGCACACGTGATTTTCGTGGCGGAGGAAGAAGTTCGGCTCGTGAAACAGCAAATTGGGTTGTTGCTGGAGCAATTGCAAAACAAGTTATTAAACTTCATTTTAAACAAAAAATTGAAGTCAATGCATATACTTCATCCATTGGAACGATTTATTTAGAAAAACCTTATCAAGCCATTGATTTTAGCAAAGTAGAAGACAGTATTGTTCGTTGTCCTAACAAAGAGGTTTCAGAAAAAATGATTGATTTGCTTTCAAAAATCAGAAAAGATGGCGATACCATTGGCGGAAAAATCACTTGTGCTGTAAAAAATATGCCCATTGGTTTGGGCGAACCCGTTTTTAATAAATTACATGCAAAATTAGGCTTTGCAATGTTAACTATTAATGCCGTAAAAGGATTTGAATTCGGAACTGGTTTTTGCAGTGCAGAAATGAGAGGTTCTGAACACAATGATTTATTTAATACCGACGGAACAACAAAATCAAATCTTTCTGGCGGAATTCAAGGCGGCATTTCTAACGGTATGGACATTTACTTTAGAGTAGGTTTTAAACCTGTTGCTACTTTAATGCAAGAACAACAAACAATTGATAGCAATGGTAATGAAGTTATTTTAAAAGGTAAAGGAAGACACGATCCTTGTGTAGTACCAAGAGCTGTGCCAATTGTAGAAGCTATGACTAATTTAGTTTTAGTTGATTTTTTATTACTTAATAAATAATTTATTTATCGCAAAACTAAAAAAATTGAAAGAAAGTCAACAAATATATAAACCAAAAAAAGTAGCATGGTTTGCCGATTGGTTTAACACCAAATATTACCACATATTATATCAAGATAGAAACGATGAAGAAGCACAACTTTTTATGCAGAATTTACTAGCTTTCTTAAAACTAAAAAAAGATAAAAAAATATTAGATTTGGCTTGTGGTCGTGGAAGACATTCCGTTTATCTTAATTCTTTAGGTTACAAAGTTACTGGTGTTGATTTGTCTGAAAATAGCATTAAGTATGCCAAGCAACTTACAACAAAACACAAAGATAAATTGAAATTTTCAGTTCATGATATGCGAAAAAAATTCAGCAAAAAATATCATGCAATTTTTAATCTATTTACCAGTTTTGGCTATTTTGATGATGACAAAACAAATATTAAAGTTTTAAAAAATATTAAAAACGGACTCAAAAAAAATGGTGTTGCTGTAATTGATTTTATGAATATTGAAACCGTTACAAAGAACCTAAAACCAACCGATATTATAACAAAAAACAATATTACATTTAATATTACTCGAAAAATAATAAATAATAAAATTATAAAGGACATTAAATTTTATGCCGATAACAAAACCTTCCATTATACAGAAAAAGTACAATGTTTGACTTTAAAAACCATAAAAAAGTATATCGATAAAGCAGGCTTAAAATTAAATCATACTTTTGGTGACTATACACTTAATAATTTTGATGTAACCAAATCAAAAAGATTAATTTTAATTGTAAGTAAGAAATAAATGGAATTTTTAATTTTAATTTTAGCTGTTTTAATTGGCGCTATAAGCGTATTAATAACAAAACCAAGCAAGCAATTTATTCAAATACTGCTTACTTTTAGTGGTGCTTATTTATTAAGTGTTACTATTTTACATTTATTACCCGAAGTTTATGAAGCAAACAATCACAGTATTGGTGTTTTTATACTTTTAGGTATTTTTATACAGTCAATTTTAGAAAATTTTTCAAAAGGTGTTGAACATGGTCATGTTCACAGTCATAACCACAGTAATACTATTCCTTGGCTACTGTTAATTAGTTTAGGCTTACATGCTTTTTTTGAAGGTATCCCATTAAGTAATGGACATAATCATTCGTTACTATGGGCAATTTTTATACATAAAATACCAATTTCAATTGTATTAACTACTTTTTTAATACAATCAAAATTACATAAAATTGTAATTATTAGTATTGTTTTTTTATTTTCAATTATGAGTCCTTTAGGTTTTTTATTAAGCGACAATTTATCATTTTTCACAAAATATTTAACTGAACTAACAGCAATTATCATTGGAATATTTTTACACATTTCAACAATAATCCTTTTTGAGACTTCAGAAAATCACAGTTTCAACATAAAAAAGCTGTTTGCAATTTTATTAGGCTTTGGTATTGCATTTTTAAGTTTATAGCATCATATCATAGCCTCTAAAATTAATTTTAAAAGTAAAATGAAGTCTATAAAACGTTATTCTTTGTGCAAAAACATTTTTTTTGCTTTTAATTCGTCTTCTGTTTCTACAACCTTATCATCTGGTATGCAACAATCAACAGGGCAAACTGCCGCACATTGAGGTTCTTCGTGAAAACCGATACATTCTGTACATTTATCAGGTGCTATAAAATAAACTTCATCATCAATTGCAGTTAATTTTTCGTCAGCATTTACCTCTTTACCGTTTGGTAATATAACATTACCTTTAAGCGCTGTTCCGTCAGAAAAAGCCCAGTCATCAGACGGTTCGTAAATTGCATTATTTGGACATTCGGCCTCACAAGCTCCACAAATTATACATTCATCAGTAATTATTATTGCCATATCTATTTATCTTTATCTACTATTAACAAAATATTCTGTTTGTATAATAGTATTTATCTTTTAATATTTATTTTTGTGCAAATATATATTCTTTATACTAAAAACAAATAAAATAAATGTTATTAAATAAACGTATTTCTACTTTTGTTGAATTAGGTAAATTCTTAAATCAATTTAAAACGAATAACATATCAAAAAACGAATCGGTTAAGTTTAATGATTTATTTTTTGATGCTTTCAATTTACTCATTAAAAGAGCCAAAGAATCAAATTCATGGTTTACTGATGATAATGTTTTGTTTGCTATTGAGAATTGGAGTAAATTATTGACTCCAGAAAATTTAAAG
>JALSLZ010000156.1 GCA_026988075.1 Flavobacteriaceae bacterium | reverse complement strand
AATGCCAAAAAAAATATCAAAATTTAGAAAAATTTTCATCATGCGTAATCCTATAATTCAAATATTTAGATTTATTTGGTTAAACTATAAAATACTTAATGTTGTTGCAATGGGACATGGAGGAACAAGAAATAAATCACAGTTGTAATATTTTTACTAACTTTACAACTTATCAATAAATAAAATTATGACTACAATAAATATATTAAACTTAAAATGTAATGGTTGTGCAAACACTATTAAAAAAGGTTTACTTTCAATCGAAGGTGTAAACGAAGTAGAAGTTACTTTAGAAAATTCAGAAATTAAAATTAACGAAGTTTCTGAAGAAATTTTTAATTCCGTTAAAGAAAAACTTTCTAAAATGGGTTACCCAGAAGTTGGCGATGCAAATACACTACTTCATAAAACAAAATCATTTGTAAGCTGCGCAACTGGTAAAATGAGTTCAGAGGCATAATTAAATCGTAAAAATAATTAAAAGCAAATTCTACTCATTGGAATTTGCTTTTTTTATTAATTCTATAACTTATTATTTATATTTTATAATTTTAACTATTATGGCTTCATTTAAAGAATTAATCAATCAACCTGTTCCTGTTTTAGTCGATTTTTCTGCCGCTTGGTGCGGACCTTGTAAAGCAATGGCACCAATACTAAAAGAACTGAAAACATCACTTAAAGATAAAGTGAAAATTATTAAAATTGATGTAGATAAAAATCCATCAGCTGCAGCTGCTTATCAAGTAAGAGGCGTTCCAACTTTAATAATTTTCAAACAAGGCAAACAAGTCTGGAGGCAATCTGGTGTTGTGCCAGCAAATGAATTAGCTACTATTATTAAAACCTATTCGTAAAACACTTTTATGGATATTCTTCATGTTCTTAAAACACATTTTAGTACAATATCGTCCTCTTTATTACTATTGCAGGATATTGAAAAAGTAGCCTTATTTCAGCAATTTAAAAAAGAAACCGTACTCTTAAAAGAAGATAGTTATGTGCAATTTATCCCTTTAGTGGTAAAAGGTTTAGTAAAAGTTTATAAAGAAGAAGAAAACGGTAATGAAGTATTACTCTATTACATAAAACCTGGTGAAAGTTGTATTATGTCAATCATGGCAGCAGAAAAAAATGTGCCGATAAATGTTAAAGGAGTTGTTGAAGAAGATGCCGAAATAATTCTTATTCCTGTAAAAGATATCCATCCGATACGCAAAAATCACAATAAATGGAACGCTTTTGTTTATGAATTATTTAATGATAAATTTGACGAAGTAATAGAAATGATTAAAATTTTAACTTTTTCTAACAAACAAAAAAGATTAGAAGATTATTTAAAAACCAAAGCCAAATTAAACAATTCAAATACCATTTTAAAATCACATCAGCAAATTGCAAACGAGTTGGGTTCATCAAGAGAAGTGATTTCAAGACTTTTAAAAAAATTAGAAAAAGACGGCAAAGTAGCACTTTCGCAAAGACAAATTACTATTCTCTAATTTTATTGTAACTTGTAACAAAAATCACAAGAATAGTTATATCTACTTATCTATTTTTGCATTCTAAATTAGAAACCTTTAAAATTATATATCATGAAAAAAAACGTAAGTAGTATCGACAAAATTGTAAGAATAGTAATCGCTGTTATAGCTGGTTATTTTGCAAAAACTGGTGCATTTGAAGCATCGTGGATTAGTTATGTGCTTTACGCTGTATCTGGAATTATGCTTTTGACAGCAGTAATAGGGACTTGTCCTCTTTACTCTATATTTGGTATAAAAACCAACAAGTAACCTTGCAATACTTATCAAAAAACATTCTATTTTTAGAATGTTTTTTTATGCTAAATAAATTATACGTAACAATTGTTACTGATGATTTATTTATTTTTTGTACTTTAAAAGCCTAAAATAACTAATTAAATTTTAAAAACATGTCAAAACATCATCAAGTACTTATTATTGGTGGAGGAACAGCTGGAATTATGGTTGCCTCTCAAATGCTAAAGAAAAATCCAAAAATTGATATCGGTTTATTTGAGCCTGCAAAAACACATTATTACCAACCTGCTTGGACTTTAGTTGGAGCAAATACTTTTGATTATGACAAAACTGGTCGTAGTATGGCTTCGGTTATGCCAAAAGGTGTTACTTGGTATAAAGAGTTTGTATCTAATTTAGATCCAGCTAATAATAAATTATCTACAAAAGATGGAAACGATTTTACGTATGATTATTTAGTTGTTGCACCAGGATTAGTTATGGCACCTGAATTAGTAAAAGGTTTAACCGAAGCTATGGATAAAGGCGTTGTTTGTTCTAATTATACAGACCCAAAACATACTTGGGAAGTGCTTAAAAATTTTAAAGGTGGAACTGCTTTATTTACACAACCAACTACACCAATTAAATGTGGTGGAGCTCCGCAAAAAATAATGTATTTAGCCGAAGATCACTTTGTAAAATCTGGTGTTAGAAAAAAGACTAATGTTGTATTTGCTACACCTGGATCTGTAATTTTTGGTGTGAAGCCAATAGCAAAAACTTTAATGGAGGTTATTGATAGAAAAGATATTAATATCCGTTTTCACCATAAATTAGTTGAAGTAGATGGCGAAAAACAAATTGCTTGGTATGAACTTGCCAAAGATGTAGAAGCTGGTGGATACGTTGTTATGTCAGGAGATAATGAAGGTAAAAAATTAGACGAATCAATTCAATATAATTATAAAAAAGTTGACGCTATAAAAGAAAATGGGCGTTTCGGAATTAAGTTTGACATGATGCATTTAGCACCGCCACAAGCTGCGCCTAAATTTATAAAAGAATCACCATTGGCTAACGAAGGTGGTTGGGTAAGTGTAAGTGATAAAACTTTACAATCAACTAAATTTGATAATGTATTTGGCTTAGGCGATGCTGCTCAATTACCAACTGCAAAAACTGGTGCTGCAATTAGAAAACAAGTAC
This sequence comes from Flavobacteriaceae bacterium, assembly GCA_026988075.1. GTDB lineage: Bacteria > Bacteroidota > Bacteroidia > Flavobacteriales > Flavobacteriaceae > S010-17. The sequence goes on along the minus strand of JALSLZ010000156.1, from coordinate 40,929 downwards.
CTGTTGTTGTTGGAAACATTTTACATTTAATCGAATCAAACTCATTAACTAAAAAAGAGTACAATGGGTATTCTTCTTGTCCGTTAGTTACTGGTTACGGTAAAATGGTATTAGCTGAATTTACCTATGGAAGCGTATTTGCTCCAGATCCTAAATTAAAACAATTTCCATTAATGATTAGCGATTCTTCAGTAGAACACTGGCGTTTATGGATACTTAAAAAATACTTATTACCTTATTTATATTGGAATAAAATGATGAAAGGTATTGAAGTATAAAAATTTTAATTAGACTTTAAAGACTATTAGACAATAGACTTATAGATGAAATCCATTTGCTTTGCAAATGGATTTTTTGTACAAAAAAGCCAACTCTTTCGAGTTGGCGTGTTCTAACTACTACTCTGAATTCGACCTAAACTTACAATCAAAGTTTAGGTCGGACTCAGATTTATAGTAATTAGAACTTAAGTGTTATTCCTGTTAAAAAATTAAATCCTGCTTGTGGATAATAACCAGAACCATAAATTGTAGTTGTTTGGTTAGGCACAGACCAAGTATCGTCATAACTATAAAAATAACCATTAGAAACATATTTTGCATTAAAAACATTGTTTAACAAAGCGGTAAACACAATTTCTTTAATGTATTTTTTTGGTTGTATTTTATACTGAAAATTTATATTAGTAACAGCATAGCCTTGTAATTTTGATAATTTGTTTTCTGTATTACCCATATACTGATTGCTAATATATTTTGAAATTAATGAAGTGTTAAAATTCTTATTTGGTTTATAGGTTAATATATTTGAAGCCACAAAATTTGGAGAATAAGATAAATCTGTTTCTCTTAAAGAGACAACTTCACCATCTTTATTATCGTATTTATCGATATTTTTATTTTGACTTATTGCCATATTAGGACTCCAAACAAATTGATTTCCTATTTTTATTTTTGCATCTAATTCTATACCTAAACGGTAACTTTCTCCAATATTTTCAGCAATTGGCGAGCCAACATCATTTAAAGCTCCTGTGAGCACCAATTGATCTTTATATTTCATATAATACACATTCGCATTAAACGCTGCTTTTTTAGTGTGATGTCTCCATCCAAGTTCAAAATCGTTTAATTGTTCTGGTTTTGGGCTATCTCCAGATAAATAATCTGCTCTTTTAGGTTCTTTATTTGCTCTTGCAAAAGAGAAATACAAGTCGTTATTTTTATTGTGATTATAGGTAATTCCTGCTTTAGGATTAAAAAAACTCAAAGCATCATTAATGGCTAATTCTGTACTATTATCATCTACTCCATTTATAGTGTAATTAACCATTCTGTATTGTAAATCGGCAAAAATCATCCATTTTTTAAATGTTTTAGATGCTTTGGTGAAGACGTTGAAATCAGATTTTTCTCCTGTATTGTCATAAAATTTTCCGTTAAGGGAAATGGAAGTGTAAGGTGTCCAAATTACTTTGCCAAAATGATCACCAATATAATTATTGTATGCGCCACCAAAAATAATTTTAGTTGTTTCTTTTTTGTAATTTACAGAAAAAGTTGTTCCGTAAAAATCATTATCTAACCATTTTCTTCTAACTAAATCCGTTTGATCAATCGTCTGACCATTATCTACAAATGGTGTAAAATTATAATCCGCAAAATCTTCACCTTGTTTATATTGCTCGTAAAAACCTCTTCCGTAAGTGTAATGCAACGCCATATTTGCAGTTAAATAATCCGTAAACTGATGTGTAAAATGTAATTGATAATGATCTTGTTTATAATCATCTACCTGATTATCATAAAAACGAGCTATTTCACCATTGGAATCATAAATTGCTCCAGCAGGATTAAAAGTTCTATCGTTCATTAAAGTTTCTTTATCTATTCCATACCATGATTGGTAGGTAACTTCACTTCCACCAAAAGCCAAAGCTTTTACACTTGTTTTGTCGTTAAAATAATTTCCTTCTACATAAAAAGATTTTAAATCTGAGGAAGCTCTATCAATATAACCATCTGATTTAATAGTTGCAATTCTTCCCAATACATTAAAATGATTTTTAATGGTACCTGAATTGACTTTTAAATTCTGTTTAAACGTATTAAACGAACCGTAAGAGGTGTTTAATTCCACAGAAAAATCATCGCTCAACCCTTCTGTTTCCATACTTAAACTTGCTCCAAAAGCACCAGCACCATTGGTAGATGTACCAACGCCTCGCTGTAATTGAATACTCTCTACCGAACTTGCAAAATCTGGCAAATCAACCCAATATGTTCCTTGGCTTTCGCTATCGTTGTATGGAATTCCGTTTATCGTTACATTTACACGAGTTGCATCAGAACCACGAACACGAATGCCTGTGTAACCAACACCAATACCAGTATCAGTTGTTGTTACAACATTTGGTAAAGCATCTAACAAAATAGGCACATCTTGTCCTAAATTTTGTTTTTCAAGGTCTTTTTTACTAAGCGTTGATTTAGTAAAAGGATCATTTTTAGCAGCTCTCGTAGCAGTTACTAAAACTTCTTTAAGTTTAATGGTGTCTTTTTTAATATCGTTTTTTTGCGAAAAAGACACTAAGGCAGATAGTAATAATAATGTTGTAAAAATAGTTTTCATCTAATCTTTGTTTGGTTGTTTCTATTTAAAGAAATACTTACAACACAAAGACTACACACATATTACAATGATTTTTAGTTTTACACTAAGAAACATGTATTATTTTAATTTTCCTAAACAGCATTATCTGTTCCAGGTTCAAAGAGTGTAATCTCAGCTTTTCAGCACCTCTAATTATTTTACAAAGATATGTTAATTATATCAATTGAAGTACTCTAAAAAAAATTAGTCTTCAATTTTAACACAAATCCTATTTTAACATTTAAATTCAATGATGAAACAATAATAATTTCATTCTTCGTCTAAAAAAATAATTACTTTACAACAATCCTGCTCTTTTTAATAAGGCATCTACTGTTGGTTCTTTCCCTCTAAATTGCTTGTACAATTCCATAGGATTTTGTGTTCCGCCTTGACTTAAAACACTTTCTTTAAACTTTAATGCAATTTCTTTGTTAAAAATACCGTTTTCTTTAAAATATTCAAAAGCATCGGCATCGAGAACTTCAGCCCATTTGTAAGAATAGTAACCTGAAGAATATCCGCCAGAAAAAATATGCGAAAAAGCAGTACTCATACAATTTTCTGCCACTTCGGGATATAACTGTGTGTTTTTAAACGCATTTTTTTCAAACTCTTTAACCGATTCAATACTTAATATTGATTCGTTCGCATGCCAATTCATATCTAATATACCAAAACTTAATTGACGCAAAGTGGTCATTCCTTCTAAAAAATTAGCTGATTTTTTTATTTTTTCTACCATTTCCATTGGAATGATTTCTCCAGTTTCATAATGTTTTGCAAATAAACTTAATGCTTCTTTTTCATAAGCCCAATTTTCTAAAACTTGCGACGGTAATTCTACAAAATCCCAATAAACATTTGTTCCTGACAGACTTGGATAAGTTGTATTTGCGAGCATTCCATGCAAAGCATGTCCAAATTCATGAAATAAAGTGGTTACTTCTCTAAAATTTAATAAAGACGGCTTTGTTTTTGTTGGTTTGGTAAAATTACAGACTATCGATATGTGTGGTCTTGAATTTTCTTTATCTTTTTTCCATTGTGCTTTATATGAAGTCATCCATGCACCATTTCGTTTTCCTGCTCTCGGAAAAAAATCAGTATAAAAAACAGCTACAAAATCACCATTATTATTAGTTACTTCGTACGTTTTTACATCACTATGGTAAACATCAACATCTGTAACTTCTTTAAAATTTAAATTATACAGTTTATTTGCAATTATAAATGCGCCATTTAAAACATTATTTAAGGAAAAATATGGTTTTAATACTTCTTCATCTAAATTAAATAATTGTTTCTTTAATTTTTCTGAATAATATGATCCATCCCATTTTTGCAGCGTCGCAATTCCGTCTTTGGTAGCAAAGTTACTTAACTGATTAAATTCTTTTATGGCGGCTGGTTTGGCTTTTACTAATAAATCATTTAAAAAAACAGCAACCTTTTTAGGGTTTTTAGCCATTCGTTCTTCTAAAACAAAATGACCATGCGTTTTATACCCTAATAAATTAGCTCTTTTATGACGTAGTTTAGTAATATTTAATACATTTTGTTGATTGTCATATTGGTTATTTTGAAAGGCTCTTTTTCCAAATGCTAATGCTATTTTTTTTCTCAAACTTCTATCATCTGCATAAGTCATAAACGGCACATAACTTGGGTAATCTAAAGTAATTAACCAGCCTTTTTTATTTTTTTTCTCTGCCAATATTTTTGCCGCTTCTTTAACACCATTTGGCAATCCATTTAATTGATTTTCGTTAGTAAGCAACATTTCAAAAGCATTAGACTCTGCTAAAATATGCTCTCCGAATTTTAATTTTACTTGTGCTAACTCTTTATCGATATTACGGAGTTTTTGTTTATCCTCTTTATTAAGATTTGCTCCGTTTCTTGTAAATTTTTTATAATTTTTATCTAATAATGTGGTTTCCTCTTTGGTTAATGATACTGTTTCTTTTTGTTCGTAAACAGCTTTAATTCGGTTAAACAATATATCATTTAAAATAATATCATTACTAAAATCGGATAATAATGGCGAAACCTCTTGTGCTATTTTTTGTATTTCTTCATTTGTTTCGGCAGAATTTAAATTAAAAAAAATAGCGGATATTCTGTCTAATTTACTTCCTGCAAACTCTAATGCTACAATAGTATTTTTAAAATTAGGTTTTTCTTTATTATTTACAATAGCATTTATTTCATCTTTTGCTATTTTAATCGCCTCTATAAAAGCAGGTTTAAAATGTTTATTTTCAATTTTAGAAAAAGGTGCTGTTTGATGTTTTGTACTGAATTTTTGAAGTAAAGGATTATTCATTTGTTTTGTATAATATTTCTAAAAAGAATGAAGTTGTTAATTTGAACTTAAATTTTTATAAAAATGGATTACTGTCCATTCATTTCTTTAGCTGCCTTATAAACCTTTTCTTTTAATTGTTCTTTATATGTTATGACTTTACTTTGCACGTCTTCATTGCTTGAACCTATAATTTGTGCTGCTAAAATACCTGCATTTTTTGCTCCGTTTAACGCTACTGTAGCTACAGGAACGCCACCTGGCATTTGTAAAATTGACAAAATAGAATCCCAACCATCAATTGAATTTCTTGACTTTACAGGAACACCAATAATAGGTAGCGGACTCATACTTGCTACCATTCCTGGCAAATGAGCTGCGCCGCCAGCACCTGCAATTATAACTCTTATACCTCTTTTATGTGCGTTTTTTGAATAGTCAAATAATTTTTCTGGAGTGCGATGGGCAGAAACAATATCAACTTCAATTTCAATATTAAAATAAGTTAAAATATCTATCGCTTCTTGCATTACTGGTAAATCAGAATTACTTCCCATTATGATTCCTACTTGTGCCATTTTTGTATTTTTTTTTACAAAGATATGGTTTTTACTCATAAAAAAAGACTATCGTTTAAGACAGTCTTTTTTGTAATTAAATTTTTTTTATTTTGAACTAATTTTTAATTATTTTAAAAGTCCCTATTTTATCATTTATAATTACTTTAACAAAATAAGTTCCGTTGTTTAAATCTGACAAATCAATATTCGCAGTTAATCGTGACAGATCAATTTGCTTTACTTCTTGCCCTAAAATATTAGTAACAACAACTTTATTGATGTTTTCATTGGCTGAAATATGTAAATTACCTGTTGTAGGGTTTGGGTAATAGCTAAAATTTACCGCTTCCAACTCGTCTACTGCTACTACAGCACATGAAATTTCTAAGTTAAAATCGCCTTGTTCTGTAGCGTCATAACCTTTTACCTCAATGTAGTAAGTTGTTGTTCCGTCAGAAGTAAAGGTAAGTGTTGACAATAAATCATCACTACATACCATATCATCATCATTTGCATCTAAACAAACTAAGCTTCCTGGTGTACCAGTAAATACACTAATATATGTATCAAAATTAGTACTTGCTAAACATGTTGTAATTGTAATATCTTCAGTTAAACCTGTACCAGTATATGTGTACCATTGGTTTCTTGAAAACTCAAAAAAATCTACGCCACAGGCTACTTGTTGATCAATAGTTGCAAATGTAGTATTACCAACCATTACATCGCCGCAATTCATTGCAATTGCATTTACTGCTAAGTCGTTAGTAGGTATTTCTGTAAAATGATTCTCAAACCATCTTAAAATATCTGGTCCTGGAGAAGTTATAGCAATATCAATATCTCCATCATTATCAATATCTTTTAAAGAAATAGCGTAAGAATCTCCAATAGCTGCATTGTCAGCAATTACATGAGTTGCAAATGCCGTATCTGAACCGTCATTTTCAAACCAAAGCAATTCATTTGTTATGGTTGCAGAAGCAACTATATCCATATGTCCATCATTATTAAAATCAACTGCTTGTGCATATGATGCGTAATCTATACTTGTAGCAACTGTATGTTTTGTAAACACCTCACTACCATCATTTTCGAACCAAGCAACTTCATCAGCTCCTGAAGCAGAACCAACAATATCCATATCGCCATCGACATCAAAATCAACCATATAAGCTGTAATAGCGCCAGTAAAACCAGTTGAAGCGGCAATACTATGTTTTGTAAATGTACCTAAATTTGAATTTTGATTTTCATACCAAAAAATTTGATCATCACCTGTAACGACTAAATCTATATCACCATCACCATCCATATCGCCTGTTTCCACAGATGATACGCCAATAATAGCAGCATCTATTACATTTTTTGTTATACTAATTGGTGGCGTATATTTATACCATGCTAACTCGTTACCAGTATAATTTGCACTAACAGCATCCATTACCGAATCGCCATCAAAATCGTTTGCCGAACAGTAATTAGAACCAATAGCAGAAGAATCAATTGCTAATTTACCTGCAAAATTTAATGGCGAACCGCCTAAATTTAAATACACATAAAAAGCATTTCCATCATAAGCATTTAACAAGATGTCTAAATTACCATCACCATTAGCATCTGCAGCAGACAAGTATATTGCTCCATTGATTGTAGCATCAATAGTGTGCATGGTGTAATTTTGAGCACCATCGTTTTCGTACCATTTTAGTTTACCTGTATTTGTTGTACCAACCTCGTTGTAAAAAGCTGCTATAATATCAAAATCGCCATCATTATCTAAGTCTACTATTTCTGTAGACAATGCATTATTGGTAACATTGTCAATAATGTGATCGGTAAATTCTTGTGCGTATCCTAAACTCGTAATAAATAAGAGTAATAAAGTAAATTTTTTCATAATAATTAGTTTTTTAAAGATTAATGTTCGATAAATATAACAATAAATATTATGATTGTTACCTATTTTTTACTTTTTTATTTTTATCGGCTATTAAACTTTGGTAAATAACATTATACGTTTTTTGTTTTAACTCATTTCGATCTTCCATAGTATAGCTTTCAGTTGCTATAAAGTCGTGAATTTTTACACGAAGTTTTCCTGGACTTCCGCTAAAGAAAGTATATGAAAAATGTTTTTTACAGTCGTAAAATGTAATAGGAACAATAGGTATTTTATGTTCTATTGCCATTCTAAAAGCACCAGATTTGAATTTATCTAAAACAACACTTTCATCTTCGGGCACTTTACCTTCAGGAAAAATACAAATACTTCTACCTGTTGCTAATTTATTTCTTGCGTTTTCAAAAGCTAATTTCGAACTTTTTTTACTTGACCGATCTACTATAATACTCGATTTTTTAAAAATATAGCCAAAAACTGGTATTTTGGTCAATTCTTTTTTACCAACAAATACAAATGGGTTTTTACTTAACCGAAACATAATCATAATATCTAACATAGAAGTATGATTAGGACAAAACAAGTAACTTTTGTTTGGGTCAATTTTTTCTAAACCTTCTATTTCTGTACTAAAGCCCATTATGAATAATAAGGTTTTTCCCCATGCGTATGCAAATTTAAAAAAATGAGGATACCATTTTTCTTTAGATAGTAAGATTAATAGTATTGGAAATATAGGTACTAAGGTAAAGAAAACCCATGCGTAAAACCAGATTCTCCAAATAAGAATAAAAATGTTTTTTATAAAAGTCATAGTTTAAAAAAATAGATTTCAAATGTAAGAAAAATTAAAAGATTGAAAAATAGTTTAAAGCTTTATTGTTTTTTATATTTTTGTACGGAGATTTTTAATCTTTTAGTTTTAACCATTCAATCATAAAAAATGTCAAGAGTTTTAACAGGTGTTCAATCTACGGGTACACCACATTTAGGTAATATTTTAGGTGCTATTATGCCTGCAATAGCAATGAGTAAAGATGATAAAAATGAATCGTTTTTATTTATTGCAGATATGCATTCGCTTACACAAATTAAAGATGGAAAAACTTTAAAAGAAAACACATATAGCACTGCTGCTGCTTGGCTGGCTTTTGGTTTAGATGTTGAAAAAACTGTTTTTTATCGTCAAAGTGATGTACCACAAGTAACGGAATTGAATTGGTATTTGAATTGTTTTTTTCCATACAACCGATTAACTTTAGCGCACAGTTTTAAAGATAAAGCCGATAGATTAGATGATGTAAATGTAGGTTTATTTACTTACCCAATGTTAATGGCTGCCGATATTTTATTATACGATGCTAATATTGTACCTGTTGGTAAGGATCAATTGCAGCATTTAGAATTTACACGAGATGTTGCGTCAAGATTTCATACAAAATTAGGCGAAACTTTTGTTTTACCAGAAGCTAAAGTTCAAGAAAATACGATGTTAGTTCCTGGTATAGACGGAGAGAAAATGAGTAAATCTAAAGGAAATATTATTGATATTTTTCTTGCGGATAAAAAACTTCGTAAGCAAATAATGAAAATAAAAACGGATTCAACGCCGCTAGAAGATCCTAAAAACCCAGATACTTGTAATTTATTTGCTTTGTATAAATTGTTAGCATCAGAAGCTCAAATTTTAGAAATGCGTAATAATTATCTTAACGGAAATTACGGTTATGGTCATGCTAAGCAAGCTTTTTATGAATTGTTAATTGATAAATTCAGTAAAGAAAGAGCGCTTTATAACCATTATATAAATAATTTGTCTGAAATTGATAACGCTTTATCTGTTGGTGCAGAAAAAGCAAAAGTAATTGCTAATGATGTTTTAAGTAGAGTAAGAATTAAATTGGGTTACTGATAAAAGCTATCGTAATCATCATAATAAAAATCATCGTCATCTTCATCTTCAGTTGAAGGCACTTCAAATTCTTTTTTTGGAGCTTCCTTTGGTAAATTTCCTAAAGAAAAAAGGAGTAATGGTGTGTTTTTATCTTCTACTTTATTTTCATATACAGAAACAAATTCTACAAAAAACGTCCATAAATTCATAAAGTCATAGACGTAAATTAAATTTCTATTTTGCTTTGTAAATAATACTTCTAATTTATAATCACTCATTTGTGATAAACCACCAACTTGTTCATTCATATTGAATAACGGAATTTCTTCGCCTTGATTCCATTCTAAATCTGAATGATAAAACGAAGCCATTTCTAAGCCGTCAAATTCAAAAGCATTAATTATTGTTTGATGCAGTTCTTCTAATGTAAAACCTCGCATTACTGCAATTTCTCTAATAACATCTTTTTTTGAATCTAATATTACTCTAAATTTATACATGCTTTTATAGAAGTTGTTTTTATTGGCGCAAAATTACTATTTAATTCCATATATAAAACTAAATATGTATCTTTGTGGCTTATATATTAACTATAATTAATCAATAATGCCAGAAAAACGGATTTTACATTTATTAAACATGTCTTCTAAAGGTACATTAATGGAAACATTAGGTATTGTTTACACAGAAGTTGGCGTTGATTATTTAGTAGCTACTATGCCAGTAACTAAAGCTGTTTTACAACCAAACGGATTACTTCATGGTGGTGCTTCTGTTGCTTTAGCAGAAACTTTAGGCGGCGCAGCTTCTCATTTGTTTATTGATAGTGAAGATCATGAAATTAGAGGTATCGAAATCACTGCAAACCATTTAAAAAGCAAACGAGAAGGTATTGTAAAAGCAACCGCTAAAATGATTAATCAAGGTACTACTTTGCATTTGTGGGAAATTAAAATTGAAGATGAAGAAGGTAATTTAATATCATTGTGTAAATTAACCAATATTGTTTTAGATAATAAGAAGTAAGTTGAATCACTCATCTGTATTAACTCATTTGCAAAAAAGTTTAGCGTATAAAAAACCATTTGTTTTTTACCGTAAACCGAATAGTAATATTGTTTGTGAAAATGTACAGCTTGATAATGAACTTTATTTTTTAGACAACTATAATGAAAAAGGTTTTATTTTTGCTCCTTTTGATAATACTGAAAAAACAATACTTTTTCCTTTAGATAAAACAACTATTTCAAAGCATGTTTATTTAGTTAATCCTTTATTATCTGAAACTGTTATTAATGATGTTGAGTATGATAACCATAAAAAAAATCATATTGATTTGGTTAATAGCGGAATTGAGTATATTAAAAATAATAAAGTACCTAAAATAGTATTATCTCGAAAAGAAACAATTCATAAAAAAGATGTAGATATAGTTGCTGTTTTTGAAAATTTATTAAATAAATACGAAAAAGCATTTGTGTATGTTTGGTTTCACCCAAAAGTTGGCTTGTGGCTTGGTGCAACTCCCGAAACTTTATTAAATACCCATAATAACAACTTTAAAACAATGTCGCTTGCCGGAACTCAAGTGTTTAATAAAAATACAGATGTTTTTTGGGAAGAAAAAGAAATTCAAGAACATAAGTTTGTAACTGATTATATTGTTGAAGAACTTAACAAGTTAAACATTACATGCAATGTTACTTTACCTACAACAATTAAGGCAGGTAATTTATTACACATACAAGTAAATATTTCGGGTAGATTAAAAAACACATCAGTTATTGATAAAGTAATTAAAGCTTTGCATCCTACACCAGCAATTTGCGGTTTACCAAAAGAAAAAGCTAAAAATTTTATTTTAAAAAACGAAAATTACAATCGAGAATTTTATACTGGTTTTTTAGGCGAATTAAATTTTGAATTAGATAAGCGTCAAAACAAAAATAACAAACGTAATATTGAAAATCACGCCTATAATTTTAAGCAAATTCAAAGCGCTTTATTTGTGAATTTGAGATGTATGCAAATAAAAAAAAATGAAATTAGTATTTATGTTGGTGGTGGAATTACCAAAGATAGCAATGCTGAAAAGGAATATTTTGAAACTGTTGCTAAGTCTAAAGTAATGAAATCAGTAATTATACCAACCTAATTTAGGTATCAATTTTTAATTTGTAAAAAAAGAAATTTCTTTTTCTCCAGTCGATTTTTTCAAAGCTCTAAACATGCCTTTTGTATTAAAAGTCCACGCAATATTACCTTTTTTGTCGAGTATTATCATTCCGCCTTGTCCACCTAAATTAGCAATTTGACTGTGAATAACTTCCTTAATAGCTTCTTTAGCTGAATTGTTTTTATATTGAATTAAATTAGATGCTTCGTGAGCTGCCAATGTTCGTATAAAATACTCGCCAACTCCAGTACATGATATACCGCAAGTTTTATTATTAGCATAAGTTCCTGCGCCAATTAAAGGTGAATCGCCAATTCTGCCATATTTTTTATTTGTTAATCCGCCAGTTGAAGTTCCTGCGGCAATATTTCCAAATTTATCTAAAGCAACTGCTCCAACGGTTCCGTATTTATGTATTATTTTTGAATTACTTTTATTTAAAATTATTGATTTATTACTAACTTTATTATTTTTAAAATCATTAGTAGCAAACTTACTATCACGTTCTCTTTTTTGGACTTTCAATAAATAGTCTGCTTGCCTTTTTGTATAAAAATAGTCGTCATTTTCAAATTTTATGTTATTCTGTTCTGCAAATATCTCAGCACCTTTACCTGACAATAATACATATTTGGTTTTATCCATTACAGTTTTCGCTAAAAAAATCGGATTTTTAATATTACCAACTCCTGTAACAGCTCCAGAATTTAATGTTTTTCCATCCATTATTGAAGCATCCATTTTATTTTTACCTTGACTGTCAAAAACCGAGCCTTTACCTGCATTGAATAAAGGTGAATCTTCTAAAATTGAAATTGTTTTCTGGACAGCATCTAATGCACTTCCGTTATTTTCTAAAATCAAATAACCCGCATCAAGCGCTTTTTCTAACACAAGTTTGTACTCTTTTTGCTTTTTCTTTGATAAGTTGTTAGGTGTAATGTTTCCTGCACCTCCATGTAATACGATAGCATAAGGAATATTTTTCTTTACTATTGGCTTTTTATCAGTTTTACAATTAAAAAAGAATAAACTAAAAAGGACAAGTAAAAATAGATGTTTCATTGTGTTTATTGTTTTTGCAATCCTAATTTGGCTGCTTTTTTTAGCATAAATTGAAAAGCTTCGTCATAATTATTAGCAATTTCGCCATCTAAAATGGCTTCTTTTATGGCTTCTTTAATTGTGCCTATTTCTCTACAAGGTTTTAAATTGTAGGTTTCCATAATAATTTCGCCAGTAATTGGTGGTTGAAAATTTCGTATTTGATCACGTGCTTCAACTTCTTTTATTTTTTTGCGAACAATTTTAAAATTGTTAAGGTATCGTTTTTTCTTTTCTGGGTTTTTTGTAGTGATGTCGGCTTCGCAATGTGTAATTAAATCGTCAATATCATTACCAGCATCAAAAACCAAACGCCTAACGGCAGAATCGCCTACTTCTGTTGCAATAACAATAGGTCTTGAGCTTAACAAAACCAATTTTTGCACATATTTCATTTTATCGTTTAATGGCATTTTTAAACGTTTAAAAATTTTATAAACCATTTTAGAACCTATAAATTCGTGCGCATGAAAAGTCCAACCTGTTCCTTTTTCAAAGCGTTTTGTTGGTGCTTTGCCAATATCGTGTAATAAGGCAGTCCATCTTAAATACAATTTATCAGTCATCGTTGCAATATTATCTACAACTTCTAAAGTATGATAAAAATTATCTTTATGACCTTGACCATTTTTAACCTCAACACCATGTAAATTAGTTAATTCAGGTAAAAATTGTTGCAATAAATTGGTTTGAAATAAAAGTTGCAATCCTATAGATGGTTTCGGACTCAATAAAATTTTATTCAACTCAGTAACAATGCGTTCTTTGGTAATTATTTCTAATCGTTTTGCGTTTTTTTTAATAGACGTAAGCGTTTTACTCTCAATTTTAAATTGTAATTGCGTTGCGAATCTTACACCACGCATCATTCGTAAAGGATCGTCAGAAAAAGTAATATCAGGATTTAAAGGCGTTCTTATAATTTTATTATTTAGATCTTCAATACCATTAAATGGGTCTAAAAGTTTACCGTAGTTTTTTTTATTCAGACTAATTGCTAATGCGTTAATTGTAAAATCTCTTCTGTTTTGATCGTCTTGTAATGTGCCAATTTCAACTATTGGATTTCTACTGTTTTCGTTATAAGATTCTTTTCTTGCTCCTACAAACTCCACTTCAATATCTTTATAGAGTAACATTGCTGTTCCATAGGTTTTAAACACCTGAACGTTAGGATTGTTTGGTAAAAGTGAAGCGACTTTTTTTGCTAATTCAATTCCATTTCCGACGCAAACAACATCTACATCTTTGGCTTTTCCTCTTTGTAAAATATAATCTCTAACAAAACCACCTATTACATAAGTTTCCAATTGCAACTCATCTGCTGCTTTAGTAATATATTGAAAAACGGAATGTTCAAGTGCGTTAGTATAATTTTTATTCATCATCATTTTCGTAATACTTCTATTTTATTTTTAGCAAATCTAATTATTTTTGATGATTTCTTTACTAACTGTTCGTTATTAACTTTTACAATATAGTCCACTTTATTTTTAATTTCTAATGAAATATCGTTAAAACCAATTGGTGTTTCTTTATTTGAAATGTTTGCAGAAGTAGAAACAATTGGTTTGTTAAATTCTTTAATTAGTTTATGTGCAAAGCCGCTTTTTACAATTCTAATAGCGATTGTGTTATCTTGAGCAATTAAGTTATTAGGTAGGTTTTTTGGGTTATTGTATATTACTGTTGTTGGACTGCTTGTTTTATTTAAATAATTTTTTATCTCTTGAGGAATGTCTTGTATGTAATTTTGTAACATTTCAATACTACTAACTAAAATAATAAGACTTTTACTTTCGTTTCTTTGTTTGAGTTTAAAAACATGCTGAATAGCGTTTTTATTTGTGGCATCACAGCCAATGCCCCAAATCGTATCTGTAGGATAGAGAATTATTTTACCTTTAATAAGGAATTCAGTTGAATTTTTAATTTGATTTTTCATACATTTTTTTCAATTCAACATATCTATTTTTAATACCATAAGCATTAATAGATGCAATAATCCAACCTCTTTTTCCGTCTAAAAAACCTAATTTTAAAATGTAATGATAAACAAATCTCCAAGCTGGTTTAATGTAAAAATGATAGGTATTTGGTTTTGTTTTTTGATGGAACAATTCCTTTGCTTTTAAAACAGAATATAAGGTTATTTTATTTTTATAATCTTCATTATTTTTATACGTGTAGTGTAAAAGTTTATTTTTTAAAAACTGTTCGTTACCACTACATGTTATTTCTTCATGTACTAATTTGCCGTTATATCGTGCTTTTTTTCTATTAAAAAGTTTGATTATCTTATCGTTTTGCCAGCCGCTATATTTTATTTTTTTATTTAAAAAATAATTATCTCTATGCATCCAAAAAGCATCGACATCAATATCTTGATGTAAAATTTGTGTAATTTCTTTTACAGCTTCTTTAGACAATCTTTCATCAGCATCTAAAACTAAAACCCAATCATTTTTAGCTTTATCAATAGCGAAATTTTTTTGAGAAGAAAAATTATCGAATTTTCGTTGAATTATTTTTACATCATAGTTTTGAGCAAGTTCAATCGTTTTATCAGTACTAAATGAATCTATAACTAATATTTCATCGGCAAATTTTAAATTTTGTATAACGCAATCTATATTAACTTCTTCATTAAAGGTAGGTATTATAGCGGTTAACTTATTTTTCTGAATGTATTTTTGATTTTTTACAATTCCGTTTTTTGCATATACAATATTATTTTCTACCGTATTATTTAATATTTTGTCGTTAAGATTAATGCCTTCTCTTGAGTTTTCAGTATGATAAATATGGTATTGAATTCCAGAAAATTTCAGTTTGTTTTTTGTTAAACCCATATTTATTAGTCGAGCGCTAATTTCAGAATCTTCTCGTCCCCAACCAATCATAGCTTCATCGTAACCGTTTACACGTAATAAATCTGCTTTATAAAAACTCATATTACAACCTCTAACCGATCGGATAACTTTATAAATGTCGTTTGTTGGCGATTTCATCAATTTAGATAAAAAAGGCAGATGTAAGGTGTATTGTTTGTTTGTGATATCTTTATTAAAAAAATGAAATGTTATTTTTTTTGATTTTAAAATATTTTCTGAAATGCTTTCACCTAATAAAACACGTGAACCGACTAAAAACGCACCTTTTTTAGCATTATTAATATGATCTTTAATAAAATGTTTGTGTAAAATAACATCGCCATCAATTTGGATGATGTAATTGCCTTTTGCTTGTTTTATTGCTTTGTTTCTAATTGTAGCCAATCGAAAGCCATTATCTTCATGCCAAACATGTACTAATTTACTAAATTTACTTTTATAACTACTTATTAAGGTTTTGGTTTCATCTTTTGAACCGTCATCTGCTATTATGATTTCAAAAGGCATTTCACTTTGATTAAAAACACTTAACAATACCAAATCTAAAGCTTCAACCCAATTGTATGTAGCTATAATTAATGATACTTTTATGTTGTTTTTTAGATGCATTAATTAAGCATAATTTTTTTTAGAGTGAAAAGCATTTTTTTTCAAATTGTTAATTTGATTTTAAGTACTACAAAAATAAACTTTTTTATGTTATTTAAGAGATACTTTTTAAATGGTTTTTAAAACTTCTAATGCTTTTTCAACACTATCAATTCTAATAAACGTAATTAATAAACGTAAACCTTGCTTGGTTTGTTTTTCTTTCATTACACAAGTGGTTTTATTTTTTTGAACGTAGTTTAGCACACGTGTAAATTTATCGCTATTATAAAAATCACTTTGCTGATTACCAACAAAATAACCTATCATACGTTTTTGTTTTAAAATGACTTTTTCTAAACCAAACTCTTGTGCCAACCATTTTATTCTAACGGAATTTAATAAATCTACTATCTGGATTGGTATTTCTCCAAACCGGTCGGTTAATCGTTTTTCAAAAGCTTTTAGTTCTTCATTATTTTCTAAAACACTTAATTCTTCATACAGACTTAATCGTTCGGTAATTATGCTAATATAATCATCTGGAATAAGGATTTCAAAATCGGTATCTAATTGTACTTCTTTAACGTAATTTTTTATTTTATCATTGTTTTCATCTTTATACAACTCCTTAAATTCTGTTTCTTTAAGTTCTTGAATTGCTTCATTTAGAATTTTTTGATAGGTATCAAAACCAATGTCATTTATAAAACCACTTTGTTCTCCGCCAAGTAAATCACCAGCACCACGAATCTCAAGGTCTTTCATAGCAATATTAATTCCGCTACCAAGCTCATTAAATAACATCAATGCTTCAATACGTTTTCGAGCATCGGTACTCATCATATGATATGGTGGTGTAACAAAATAGCAGAAAGCTTTTTTGTTAGAACGTCCAACACGTCCTCGCATTTGATGCAAGTCAGAAAGCCCAAAATTATTAGCGTTATTTATAAAAATAGTATTTGCATTTGGTACGTCTAATCCGCTTTCAATAATGGTTGTCGATACTAAAACATCAAATTCATTATTCATAAAACCAAGCATTAAAGCTTCTAATTTTTTGCCTTCCATTTGTCCATGACCAATACCAATTTTAGCATTAGGAACTAATCTTTGTACCAAACCAGCAACTTCTTTAATGTTTTCAATTCGGTTATTAATAAAAAAAACTTGTCCACCACGAGAAATTTCATACTGAATAGCGTCACGTATTATTTCTTCGTTAAAACGGATAACATTACTTTCTATAGGATGTCTATTTGGTGGCGCAGTAGCAATAATAGATAAATCACGAGCTGCCATTAATGAAAACTGTAAAGTTCTTGGTATTGGTGTCGCTGTAAGGGTTAAAGTATCAACGTTTTCTTTTATTGTTTTTAATTTATCTTTAACTGCTACACCAAATTTTTGTTCTTCGTCGATAATTAGTAAGCCTAAGTCTTTAAATTTGATTTTTTTATTTACTAACTGATGCGTTCCGATAACAATATCAACTATACCACTATCTAAACCTTTTATCACTTCGTTTCGTTGCTTGGTTGTTCTAAAACGATTTAGGTAATCTATCGTTACAGGAAAATCTTTTAAGCGCTCTGTAAATGTTTTAAAATGTTGAAAAGCCAAAATAGTAGTTGGTACTAAAATGGCAACTTGCTTACCATTATCAACAGCTTTAAAAGCGGCTCTTATTGCAATTTCTGTTTTACCAAAACCAACATCTCCACAAACCAATCTATCCATCGGACGTTCGTTTTCCATGTCGGCTTTTACTTCTTGCGTTGCTTTGAATTGATCTGGAGTATCTTCATAAATAAAACTCGCTTCTAATTCATGTTGCATATAAGTATCTGGGTTAAACGAATGTCCTTTTTGCATTTTTCGTTTTGCATATAATTTTATTAGGTTATATGCAATATGTTTGATTTTAGATTTGGTTTTTTGCTTGATTTTTTTCCAAGCTCCAGAACCTAATTTATATATTTTTGGTGCTTTGCCATCTTTTCCGCCATATTTTGAAATTTTATGTAACGAATGAATGCTAATATACAAAACATCACGTTCGCCATAAATAAGTTTTATTGCTTCTTGTTTTGAGGTTTTACCTTGATTTACACCAATACCAGCAACATCAATTTTTTGTAATCCGCCAAACTTTCCAACGCCATGATCTATATGCGTAACGTAATCGCCAATTTGCAAACTTGTCAATTCCTTTAAAGTGATGGCTTGTTTTTTTGAAAAATTATTCTTTAAATGGAATTTATGATAGCGTTCAAATATTTGATGATCTGTATAACAAACCAAACGTTTATCTACATCAATAAAACCTTCATACATCGGAAAAACAATAGTTTGGTATTTTATTTCTTGTTCTTGATCGTCAAAAATATCTTGAAAGCGTTTTGCTTGTTTTTTATTGTCACAGCAGATAATGTTTTGAAAACCAGCTTTGGTGTTTTCGACTAAATTCTGGATTAATAATGGGAATTTTTTATTAAAACTCGGTTGCGGCTTTGTGTTAAATTTCCATTTTCTATTTTCCTTAAGCGAAGAAATTTGATTTAACTTGGTAGAAGAATTTAAGTTAACTAAAGAAAAATCTTTTAACTGATTTAGGATTAAATCGCCATTACAAAATAATTCTTTTGGGCTACCTTGTTTTATTTCTCCTTTTAAATCTACATAATCACGTTCTGCTTTAGCAAAAACATGGTCTAAATCGTCTTTAAGATTGAGAATGTTTTTTGCAAAAATTACGGTCTTATTAGGAATGTACTTTAGGAAGCTTTCGCGTTTTTCTTCCATCATTTTATTAGCAACATTAGGTAGAATGCTAATTTTTTTCAGTTTCTCGATGGATAACTGTGTTTCTACATCAAAAGTTCTAATACTATCAACTTCATCGCCAAAAAATTCTATTCGGTATGGCTCATCATTACTGTATGAAAACACATCTATAATTCCGCCACGAACAGCAAACTGTCCTGGTTCAGAAACAAAATCTACTTTTTCAAAATGATATTCAAAGAGTAATTCTGTAATAAAATCGAGTGATAATTCTTCGTTTACAGTTACTTTTAAGGTGTTTTTATTTAAAACAGATTTTGTTATAACTTGCTCAAACAAAGCTTGTGGATACGTTACAATTATAGCAGGTTTTCTTTGTGAATTTATTCTGTTTAAAACCTCTGAACGCAATAAAATGTTTGCATTATCGGTTTCTTCAAGCTGATATGCTCTACGATACGAAGCTGGATAAAACAGTAAATTTTTTTCGCCTAAAAGTTGCTCTAAGTCATTTAAATAATAGGCAGCTTGTTCTTTATCTTCAAAAATTAATAAGAATGGTTTTTCTGTTTCTTTAAAGACTTCTGAAATCAAAAAAGACAATGAAGATCCAGTCAAATTCGATATTTGAATTTGTTGTTTTTCTTGTTTTAAGGTTTGAATTATCTGTTGTGTTTTTTCAGATTTTTCAAATTTTGAGGCAATTAGTTGGTGTGACAACTGTTTATGTGTTTGTTATATTGCAAATATATTAAAAAACGGATTTATAGATGTGCTTATTTCTTGTAAAATCTAAAAACAGCCTTAATATTTATATACATATTAAGGCTGTTGTTTTTAAATAGGATTTAACTATGAATTGCTCTGTTTTCAACAGCCATACATGCTTCTTTAATAGCTTCGGTAAAAGTAGGATGTGCATGCGAAGTTCTTGCAATATCTTCGCTTGAAGCTCTAAATTCCATTGCAACAACAGCAGCGGCAATCATATCGGCAGCTCTTGCGCCAATCATATGAACGCCTAAAATTTCATCCGTTTTAGCGTCTGCTATTACTTTTACTTGTCCTTCTAAATCCATACTTGCTCTTGCTCTACCTAAAGCTCGCATAGGAAATGAACCCACTTTAATTGCTACACCTGCGTCTTTTAGTTCTTGCTCTGTTTTACCAACAGCAGCTACTTCTGGCCAAGTATAAACTACGCCTGGAATTAAATTATAATCCATATGCGGTTTTTGACCAGCAATAGTTTCGGCTACAAATTCTCCTTCTTCACTTGCTTTATGAGCAAGCATTGCACCTTTAACCACATCGCCAATAGCATAAATGTTTTTTATGTTTGTTTGTAAATGTGCATTTGTTTCTATTTGACCTCTTTCTGTTAATTTTACACCTGCATTTTCAAGACCTAATCCATTAGTAAATGGTCTTCTTCCTACAGAAACTAAGCAATAATCACCTTTAAATTCAACCGTTTCTCCTTTTTTGTTTTCAGCAGTAATTACTACTTCTTTAGCGTTTCCTGTAACAGAACTTACTTTATGTGACGTATAAAATTTTACTTTTTGCTTTTTTAAAGATTTTTGTAATTCTTTAGATAACATTTTGTCCATTGTAGGTACAATTGTTGGCATGTATTCAATTACAGATACTTCAGAACCTAAACGTTTATAAACAGAACCAAGTTCTAAACCAATAACGCCACCACCAATTACAATTAAATGTTTTGGAATTTCTTTTAAACTTAAAGCTTCGGTTGAGGTTATTACACGTTTTTTATCCAATTTAATAAAAGGTAAAGTAGCTGGTTTTGAGCCAGTAGCTATAATGGTGTTCTTAGATTCGATGGTTTCTGTATTGCCATCCGCTTTAGCTATATTTATGTGTGTAGCGTCTTTAAAACTTCCAACGCCAGTAAAAACATCAATCTTATTTTTTGCCATTAAAAAATTAATACCTTCACAAGTTTGAGAAACAACCTCATCTTTACGGCTAATCATTTGCTTAAAGTCAACCGAAAGTTTACCCGTTTTAATACCGTGTTTTTCAAAATGATTTACAGCATCGTGATAATGATGAGATGAATCTAACAATGCTTTTGAAGGTATACATCCAACGTTTAAACAAGTTCCACCAAGTGTATTGTATTTTTCAATAATGGCAGTTTTTAACCCTAATTGTGCGCAACGTATTGCAGCAACATATCCTCCAGGACCAGAACCAATAACGGTAACATCGTATTTACTCATAATTTTTGTTTTATTTATAATAAGCAAATTTACATAATTTATTTTAACAAAATAGCAACATTAGCCATATAATAATGATGCTTGATATAGATTGAATATGTAGAAAATTAAACCTATTCTGAGTCGTACTACCAAGGTGTTATTATTCAAACTGATAAAACAATGAACTAAGCACTTGCACGCAAAACACTTGCTCCAATGTTTGTTACATATTACCTCATTATAGTGAATAACCAAAGACTTAACAAACCCATTTTTTTACATTTCGACGCTTTACCTTAAAGAATTAAATCAAAAAAAAAATTTAAAACGTATCTTTACATAGATTTTCATTCTTCCATTTCATTGAATCGTTACAAAATAATTGTAAATTGCGATTCCATTTTAACTTTAAATGATGAAAAAAACTATTCTATTTTTATTATTAGCCTTTTTTGCATTATTTGCTAATGCACAAAACACAACAGAACGCATTAAACAATTCAAAGAAAAAACCAATGCTAAAATAACAATAAGTCCTATTTTTGGAATACCTGACTTTATTCGTTTCTCATCACAAAACGCAATAGAATTACAAGGAAATACTTTAAAAGAAAAAGTAACTGATTTTTTAAACTCAAATAAAGAAATATTCAAAATTAAATCTATACATGAATTTTATTTTGAAAAAGAACAAACAGATCAATATGGTTTATCAAGTATTGTGTTAAAACAAAATCACAATGGTATTTCTGTTTTTGATGGTAAATTAACCTTTCATTTCAATAAAAAACAAAAATTAACAGCCATTAATGGTAATTACATACCACAAATAAATTTAAATACAACAAGTACTATTAGTCGTATTCAAGCCAATACAATTGCTATTAGAGAAATTAAAAATCAACAATTAAACAATTCCAAACAGCCACTAATAACCAAAAACAATAAACTTTATATCTTTTATAAAGGTTTAGTACAAAATCAAATCGGAAGAAACTATTTAGTATATAGAATTGAAGTCACTAATGAGCTTGATGTACGAGAATTTCTGTTTATCAATGCTAAAAATGGAAAAATAGTAGCACAATTTACAGGAATAGCACATGCTGTAAACCGTATTATTTTTGAAAACGATACATCTAATATAGTTTGGCAAGAAGGCGATGCATTTCCTGGTACACTTTCAATTTGGCAACAGAATGAAGTAAATGTGTCTAAACACGCATATAATTTTTTTAAAAATGCGTTTAATTACAATTCTTATGATAATGCAGAAGCGCAAATGCGTACAATAAACAACAATCCTAATATTAATTGCCCTAACGCAAATTGGAATGGAACTACGGTAAATTATTGCGACGGAACGGCTTCTGATGATGTTATTGCTCATGAATGGGCACATGCATATACAGAATATACAAGTGGTTTAATTTACGCCTATCAAAGTGGCGCAATAAACGAAGCGTATTCTGATATTTGGGGAGAAACAGTAGATTTGATAAACAATTACGAAGATACAGACGAAGATCTTTCATTACGTCATAGCTGTGGTAGTTCACAACGCTGGATGATGGGTGAAGATGCAACTGCTTTTGGAGGCGCTATTAGAGATATGTGGGATCCAACATGTAAAGGCGATCCTGGAAAAGTAAATGATGCTTCAAACTATGTGTGCTCGTCAAATGATAATGGAGGTGTTCATACAAATTCTGGTATACCAAATCATACTTATGCACTTTTAGTAGATGGCGGTTTTTACAACAATACAAATATCAATGGAATCGGTTTAATAAAAGCAGCTCATATCTTTTGGAGAGCTCAAACGCAATATTTAACGCCTACAAGTGATTTTAGTAATTTAGCAGATGCTTTAGAAACTTCTTGCTCTGACTTAATAGGTGTGAATTTAGAAGGCTTATCAACTACTGTAGCTACAGGCTTATCTGGAGAAGTGATTACAAATGCAGATTTAAACAGTGTAATTAACACTCTTTTAGCTGTTGAATTAAGAACAAATACTAACTGTAATTTTCAAACTATTTTAGCACCAATCAATGATTTATGTTCAGCAGCAACGTCTAACCCAATATTTTTTGAAGATTGGGAGTCTGGAATTGGCAATTGGACACTACAACAACTACCTGTACAAGCTGCTACTTGGGAATCGAGAGATTGGGAAATTGTTGGAAATTTACCAAAAAATAGAGCTGGAAATGCCATGTTTGCTATAGATCCTATTAATGGTAATTGTGGTGATGATTTAGAGAATGGAATTATTCGTTTACAAAGTCCTTTAATTAATTTACCTGAATACAATTCAGGCAAACTAAAAATGGCTTTTACACATAACGTCTCAACAGAGCAAAATTGGGATGGTGGTAATTTAAAATATACTTTAGACGGTCTTTTTTGGTCATTAGTACCTGCATCTGCCTTTTTAGAAAACCCATATAATGATTTTTTAAATGATGTAAATGACAACCCAATGCATGGCGAAGCGGCTTTTACAGGTTCGGATGAAGGCGGAAGCACTAGCTCTTGGGGAACAAGTGTTATTGATTTTTCAGTATTAGGTGTTCAAGCAAACTCTTCAACACAATCAATACAATTTAGATGGGAAATGGGTACAGATGGTTGTAACGGAAGAATTGGTTGGTATATAGATGATATAGTTATTTACAACTGTTCGCAAGCTTTAAATGTTACAGAACAAGACATTAAAGACAATATTTCTATTTATCCAAATCCTTCAAATGGAATCTTTACACTAAAAAAGATGAATGGAATAGAAATCGAAGAAGTAGCAATTTACGATATTACAGGTAGATTAATTAAAAATGTTGCTTTATCAATAAATAAAAACGAATATAAAATTGATTTAACCAATACGGCTTCTAATTTATTTTTCTTTAAAATAACAGGTAATAACACAAGTACCACATTAAAGTTACTAAAAAAATAGCTCGGTAAATAATAAATAATTTAATTTAAAAATAGAAAACCAATTTGATTCAACAATTAAATTGGTTTTTTATCTTTTGCGTTTTTTCTTTCTTCTTTTATCTTTTTTTCTTGATTTTGGAAATTCAGAAGGTAAACTTAACTGCTTATGCCTTGCATTTTTGTTTTTTGGCAAAACACTTTTAAATTCTTTTGAGTTTTTAGCATTATTTTTCTCTGGAAGTAAACGTTCCAACAAGTCAAATCTTTTTACTTTTAACAAGCTATTTCTAATCCAACTTTGATTGTCTTTTTTATACCAAAAGAAAAAGCGATGTTGATCTTCACGCTCTTGTTTGGTTCTTGGTGTTTTTGTTTTTCGCAAAGTATACGGATGATAACCGCTATAATAAATTACAGTAGCAACAGTCATTGGAGTTGGCGTAAAACCCTGTACTTGCTCTAATTGAAAACCCATATCTTTAGTTTCGGCAGCTAAATTTGCCATATCTTCTAATTCACTTGCTGGATGACTTGAAATAAAATAAGGAATTAATTGTAATTTTAAATCTAACTTTTTATTTATTCTATCAAATCGTTTTTTAAAACTATGAAAATACTTAAAAGACGGCTTACGCATTAATTTTAAAACAGGATCTGAAGTGTGTTCTGGAGCAACTTTTAACCTGCCAGAAACATGCTTGGTCATTACCTCTTCGGTATAAGCATCTAATTCTTTTGGGTCTGCATTTTTATTAAATTCAGGTACAAGCATATCATGCCTAATACCACTACCAATAAAAGATTTTTTAACTTTTGGGTGTTTATCTACTGCTTGATATAATTCTGTTAAAGGCTTGTGTGAAGTATCTAAATTACTACATATTACAGGATTAATACAAGAAGGCGCAACACATTTATCGCAAATTGACTGTATTTTACCCTTCATTTTATACATATTTGCCGATGGACCACCAATATCGGACAAATAACCTTTAAAATCTGACATATTTGCCACCTTATCAACCTCTTTAAGTATTGATTCTTGTGACCTACTTGCTATAAATTTACCTTGATGTGCCGATATTGTACAAAAACTACAACCACCAAAACAACCTCTATGAATATTAATTGAAAATTTAATCATTTCAAATGCAGGTATCGGACCACGCTTATTATACTTTGGATGTGGCAACCTAGTAAAAGGTAAATCAAATGAAGCATCAATTTCTTTTTCAGTCATTGTTGCGTATGGTGGATTAATGACTAAGGTTTTACTTTTTACATCTTGTAAAATTCTTGCGCCAAAAACTTTATTTGATTCTTGCTCAATTATTTTAAAATTTGCTGCAAATTTTTTTTTGTCTTTTATACAAATTTCATGCGAGTGCA
This sequence comes from Flavobacteriaceae bacterium, assembly GCA_026988075.1. GTDB lineage: Bacteria > Bacteroidota > Bacteroidia > Flavobacteriales > Flavobacteriaceae > S010-17. The sequence continues at coordinate 15,497 of JALSLZ010000156.1, read as the reverse complement.
ATATTTTATCTTCCCACTTTTTATTTTTTTGTAAAGGAATATCATCATCTTTTAAATAAGCAGTTTGCTTAATTGTTTTTAATGATGAAAACGGAACTCCTTTTTGTAAAAGCTTCACAATTTCCCGTAAAGGCAATTCTCCCATTCCGTAAACTAATAAATCTGCCTTTGAATCGGTTAAAATATTGGGTTTTAACTTATCACTCCAATAATCATAATGTGTTACTCTACGCAGTGACGCTTCAATACCGCCAATAACAATTGGTGTATCTGGAAATTTATCTTTTAAAATATTAGAATAAACAGTCGTTGCATAATCTGGTCTAAAACCCTTATCACCATTTGGCGTATAGGCATCTTTATCTCTTTTCCATTTATTGGCAGTATAATTACTGACCATAGAGTCCATTACACCAGCAGTAACTGCAAAGAATAATTTTGGCATTCCTAATTTAGTAAAATCTTGTAAACTATCGTGAGTACTTGGTTGTGGCACAATAGCGACTTTTAAGCCATAACTTTCTAAAATTCGACCAATAACTGCAGGTCCAAAAGAAGGATGATCTACATAAGCATCGCCACTAAATAGAATCACATCTAATTGATCCCAACCTCTTAATTTTACTTCTTTTTTAGTGGTAGGCAACCAGCTAGAAAGTTTTAATTCTTTTTGCATAATAACTTCGCTGATTTAATTATTGTCTATTTTATTTTTACAGTTATAGGCTGTATTTTAGTTAACCTAGCACCTGAACTTGAAACAACTTTAATGTTATAAATTTTAATGCGTTGGTTTCTTCTTACTTTTTCTAAGGCTTTTCTTGCTTTAGGGTTTAATCTATTACCTTTAACTCGAATAGCTGGAGAACCATCAATTTTAATTGAAAAATCTACTGCTTTGTACGTTTTATTAGAATCGTAATGTACGGCTCCAATAATTGCGTTTTTAACTTGACTTTTAGTCATGTTTAAAAATCCGTATTTACCTTTAATCGTTCCTTCTAACTCTACGGTAGCTTCATCAAAAGCTAAAACTGGTTTTGGTGTAGTTTTTTTAGGTTTTGCTTTTACAACAGGTGTTTCTGTTTCGGTAATTTCAACTGGATTTTCAGGATCAGAACCTTCGTATCTGTATTTTCTAATTACAGAATAACTGCTATTAAATCGTATTTGTACAGGTTGTCCTTCTTCAAAAACTGTAAAAACACCATCAAGTGGATGTTCGCCCATTCCTGTTGCTTTAAAAGCTAGTTTAATTTCGCCTTCTTTAATATATCTCGGATCAACTTTTGTCCCGTTTACAATCACGTTTTCAGGTATTACCGAAGTATCATATCTACCTAATAATATTTTACCACGTACAACTTCGCCTTCTAAGTAAGCATTTTTATCAAGCTCTACAATTCCGACAAAGTTTCTTAATGCCATTTCACGCTCAAACTCGCCACTAATCATAGATGCTAACAATTCTCCTTCTATCAATTTAAGGTCTGTTTGCATTTGAGTTATATTTGTAATGGATGTAATTGCAGGAAAGCCTTTAAATTTAAAGTTTACCCAAGGAATAATCTCATTGTTTTTCCCTTTAATATCATCCGTTCTAAAACGGGCATTAACAATTGCTGCAATGGTTGAAAAACCACGCCCTAAAGCTGATGCAATATCCTTTTTAAATCTTTTTGTATTGTCTAAAAACTCTTGACCTTCGGCTGAATACTTATTACTTTTAAAAAAATAATCATCTAAAAAATCACTACTACTTAGCTTTTCATATTGCTCTCTACTTTCTCCTTGCTCAAAATGTGCTTCGTAAATAATATCTTTTACATCTTCTAAATAATTGTAAAAATCACCCGAAATGATTGAAACGCGTTCTGAACGCTCTTTAATATGTTTGTATTTATTAGGATGCTTAGCTATTTCAACATCTAATATTTGTTTATTGGTGTCATTTCGTACATTAAGTACATTATTTGATTCTTCTAACTTTTCATTCATGAATCCAAATGCAGCAATGACTTTTTTATCACCACAAGATGTAGATAATAGTAGTGTAGCGAATAGTAATAAGAGTAGTCGTAATTTCATTATTTAAAGAGTATTGTGATTTGCTAATTTAATGTTTTTTTTTGAACTATTTATTTAATTTTAAGTTTTGCTTTATTCCAAAACTTTAACAAGTCATTTAACGGCAATTCTGAAATTTCAGTATTATTATTTTTCGCTTCTAACTCTATCAATTTAAATCTTTCAATAAATTTTTTATTGGTTCGTTCTAAAGCATCTTCGGCATTAATTTTATTAAATCGTGCATAGTTGATTAAGGCAAATAAAACATCGCCAAACTCGGCTTCCATTTGAACTTGATTTTTATTATTTTTTTCAACTTCAAATTCTTCTATCTCTTCTTGAAGTTTTTTTAGTACTTGCTTAGTGTTTTCCCACTCAAAACCTACAGCAGCAACTTTATCTTGAATTCTACTGGCTTTAACTAATGCTGGTAATGATTTTGGAACACCTTCTAATATAGACTTTCTTCCTTTTCCTTCTTTCAGCTTTAATTGCTCCCAATTTTTCTTAACTTCTACTTCTGTTTCTGCTTTAACATCGCTATAAATATGTGGATGTCTATATATTAATTTATCAGATATTTCGTTACAAACATCTGCAATATCAAATGTGCTGGTTTCAGAGCCAATTTTTGAATAGAAGACAATATGAAGTAACAAATCGCCTAATTCTTTTTTAATTTCGGTTAAATCATTGTCCAAAATCGCATCTCCAAGTTCGTAAGTTTCTTCAATAGTTAAATGTCTAAGTGTTTCAAAAGTTTGTTTTTTATCCCACGGACATTTTTCTCGTAAATCGTCCATAATATCGAGTAACCTTGAAAAAGCTGCTATTTTTTGTTCTTTTGAATGTAATTGTTCAATCATTAGCATTAAATTACGAGCTATTTTTGTTATTAAATCTAAAACACACCTTTACTTCTACTCTTCTTCTTCAGTGTTTTCTTTACTATCTAAAGTAGAAAAATCAAACTTAGCATCTACCAACTGATTGTACCATTGTATGACTTTTTTAATATTTGACGGATATACTCGTTCTGTATCATAATCTGGCAAAACTTCACTAAAGAATGCTGTTAGTTTATTTTTACTTGCTTTATGACTAATGGTTTGTTTGCCATTTTCCTTGTTATGAATCGTTGTAAAAACCTCTCTTAATGGCACTTCATCTTCATAAGTATAGATCGCAATATCGTTTAAACTACTTACATTATGCATGTTATGTATAGGAAATTTTCTATCACTATCTAAGGTTTCAACCAATAAACCTGCTTTTGTTTGGTTGCTAATTTTAAAAATTCCTGGTTTACCAGAAACTACTATTAATTTTTTTAATGTCATGTTGTTAATTATTAAAGCACGAAGCTTATTAATTTATTTTTTATTAGGAAATTTCATTCTGTAATCTACAGCTACTTTCCCTTTTTTTATGTTTTCAATTTTCTTTTTTATCAATCTCTTTTTTAAAGAGGATAATTTATCGGTAAATAAAATTCCTTCAATGTGATCGTATTCATGTTGTACTACTCGAGCTGCTAAACCTGATAATACTTCTTTTTGAGGTTCAAATTTTTCATTTACATATTCAATTGTAATGGTTGGTTTTCTAAAAACATCTTCTCTAATGTTTGGTATGCTTAAACAACCTTCGTTAAAAACCCATTCATCGCCTTCTTCTTTGGTTATTTTTGCATTGATAAATACTCGATTAAAATTACTTAAAAAAGTTTTTTCGTTTTCGTCTAAATCTTCATCCTCTGCAAAAGGAGTTGCATCTACTAAAAATAAGCGGATTGCTTTGTTTATTTGTGGCGCTGCTAAACCAACACCAAAGGCATTACGCATTGTTTCCTCCATATTTTTGATAAGCTTATCTAATTCAGGATAGTCTTTATCAATATCGACACACTTTTTTTTAAGTACAGGATGTCCGATTGCTATAATAGGTAAAATCATAATTTTCGTAAATTTTGAATGTTATATTTTAAAATTATCACCATTCAAATATGTTTGTAATATTATTGTAGCGCTAATTTCGTCAAGTAACGCTTTATTTCTTCTTTTCTTTTTTGACATTCCGCTATCAATCATGGTTTGAAATGCCATTTTTGATGTAAAGCGTTCGTCAATTCTTTTCATTGGAATATTTGGATATTTTTCTTGCAGTTTTTTTATAAACGGCACTATTAAAGCTTCACTTTCTGACGGTGTATAGTCCATCTGTTTTGGCTCTCCAACAATAAAAAGTGCTACATTTTCATTTTCTAAATACTTTTTTATAAAAGTGAAAAAATCTTTTGTATTTACAGTAGTAAGACCCGAAGCAATAATTTGTAACTCATCTGTTACAGCGATACCTGTTCGTTTTTTACCGTAATCAATTGCAAGTATCCTCGCCATATATTCGTTTGAATTTTGGCAAAAATACTTTTTTATTAATAAAATAACAAAAGTAGTTAGCATTATGTTATTTTTGTTGTTTAAAAAAAGTATTTAAGCCATAAAATTAAAGTATGAATATAGATAAAATAAGGTTACTTATCGAAACCGCTTGGGAAAACAAAGAGTTACTACAACGAGAAATATATTCAACCGCAATACGTGACATTATTGACTTGTTAGATAAAGGTAAATTACGTGTTGCCGAGCCTACAAAAACAGGATGGCAAGTTAATGAATGGGTTAAAAAAGCAGTAGTAATGTATTTTCCTATTCAAAAAATGGAAACAATGGAAGTTGGTATATTTGAATACCATGATAAAATTCCGTTAAAAAAAGGATATAAAGAAAAAGGAATTCGTGTTGTACCACATGCTGTCGCTCGTTACGGTTCGTATATTTCAAAAGGCACTATTTTAATGCCAAGCTATGTAAATATTGGCGCTTATGTTGATCACGGAACTATGGTAGACACTTGGGCTACAGTTGGAAGTTGTGCGCAAATTGGCAAAAATGTACATTTAAGCGGTGGCGTTGGAATTGGTGGTGTTTTAGAACCATTACAAGCTTCGCCTGTTATTATTGAAGACGATTGTTTTATTGGTTCAAGATGTATTGTTGTTGAAGGAATACACGTAAAAAAAGAAGCTGTTTTAGGCGCAAATGTCGTTTTAACTATGAGTACTAAAATTATTGACGTTACTGGCAATAAACCTATAATTACTAAAGGTGTAATACCTGAACGATCGGTAGTAATTCCTGGTAGTTATACAAAAGAATTCAAAGCTGGAAGTTACAATGTTCCTTGTGCATTAATTATTGGTAAACGTAAAGAAAGTACAAATAAAAAGACTTCGCTAAACGATGCGCTACGTGAAAATGATGTAGCTGTTTAAAACAGAGAGAAAATTATTTTTAATTAAAAAACAAACTCATTAAATAGAAAATAAATCAATTATGAAAATAGGGTATGATGCTAAAAGAGCCTTTCATAACACTACTGGTTTAGGAAACTACAGTAGAGATTTATTACGTATTTTATCTAAGCATTATCCTAACAATATATATTATTTATATAACCCAAAATCAAAAAAAGTTAATCGTTACAAATTAGCAAATAACAACATTGAAGTTTTACCTAAATCTAAATTTTGGAAAAAATTATCTTCAATTTGGAGGCAAAGAGCCATCGTAAAACAATTGGTTAAAGATAAAATTGATATATATCACGGTTTGAGTGGTGAATTACCAAGAGGTATCGGTAAAACAAACATAAAAACCATTGTTACAATACATGATTTAATTTTTGTGCGTTACCCTGAATTATATTCTTTTTTTGACAGAAAAATACATTTTAACAAGTTTAAATATGCAGCGCAAACGGCAGATGTTGTTATTGCAATATCCGAACAAACCAAAAGAGATATAGTACAATTTTTAGATGTCAAAACTGAAAAAATAAAAGTAGTTTATCAAGGTTGTGCAAATGCTTTTAAAAAAGAACACAGTATCGAATTAATAAATAAAACGAAAGATAAGTTCAACCTTCCAACTAACTTTATTCTTAATGTTGGCACAATTGAAGAACGTAAAAATTTATTAAACTTAGTCAAATCTATAAAAAATATAGACACTAAATTAGTGGTCATCGGTAATGATAAATCCGATTACGCTAAAAAAGTAAAACAATATATAGCAGATAATAATTTATTACACAAAGTGCAATTTTTAAAAAATGTAGCATTAAACGAATTGGCTATTATCTATAAATTAGCAACTCTTTTTGTATATCCAAGTATTTTTGAAGGCTTTGGCATACCAATAATTGAAGCATTATACTCAAAAACTGCTGTAATAAGTTCAAAAGACGGTTGTTTTATAGAAGCTGGTGGAGCAAATTCTATTTATGTAAACCCGTTAGAAGTTTCAGAAATTTCATCGGCAATTAATTTAGTCTTAAACAATACCAACAAAAAAAAGGAAATGGAAGAAAAAGGGTTTGATTATGCACAACGCTTTAATGATGAAATAATTGCTAAAAATATATACAAACAATATTTATAATAAAAAGCACAAGTATATATTTTTGTACCTTAGCTTTTTAATAAAAGAATTTTAATAAAAAACATGTTAAATAATAAATCAATTTTAATTACTGGAGGAACTGGATCATTTGGAAAAATGTTTACTAAAATTATTCTATCTAAATACCCAAATGTAAAACGTTTGGTTATTTTCTCAAGAGATGAGCAAAAACACTTTCAAATGGGAATGGAGTTTCCAGAAAATGAGCATAAAGCAATACGCTATTTCATTGGAGATGTTAGAGATAAAGAAAGATTATTAAGAGCTTTTGAAGGTATTGATGTTGTAATACATGCAGCAGCCATGAAACATGTACATTTAGCCGAATACAACCCAATGGAATGTATAAAAACCAATGTACTTGGTGCTGAAAATGTTATTCAAGCAGCATTAGAATCTGGCGTAAAAAATGTAGTTGCACTTTCTACCGACAAAGCCGCTGCACCAATTAACTTATACGGAGCAACCAAATTAACAAGCGATAAATTATTTATTGCCGCAAATAATATTAAAGGAAAAAGAGATATTAAATTTTCTGTAGTTCGTTATGGAAATGTTATGGGGTCTAATGGCTCTGTTATGCCTTTTTTCTTAAACAAACGTAAAGAAGGTATACTGCCAATTACAGACAAAAGAATGACACGCTTTAATATTTCATTAGAAGATGGTTGTCAAATGGTTTTCGATGCCATTGATAACGCTTGGGGCGGAGAAATATTTGTGCCAAAAATACCATCTTATAAAATAGTAGATGTAGCAACAGCTATATGTCCTAATTGTGAACAAAAAGAAATCGGAATTAGACCAGGAGAAAAAATTCATGAAGAAATGATTACTGCTTCAGATTCATTTACCACATACGATTTAGGTAAATATTATGCTATTTTACCCCAAAAACCAAACTTTAATATTTCAGAATATATAAAGCACTTTAATGCACAAATAGTAACGCAAGGATTTAATTATAATTCTGGCGAAAATACAGCATGGGAAACCGTAGAAAGTTTACGTGAGTTAATTAAACAATATGTTGATCCAAATTTTGAAGCCTAATGACTAAATATGCTATTCCATACGGAAGACAATCTATTGAACAAGATGACATTAATGCTGTTATAGAAACCTTACAAGCAGATTTTTTAACTCAAGGTCCTAAAGTAAAAGAGTTTGAAGATAAATTTGCAGCATATATTGGTGCCAAATATGCAGTTGCTGTAAACAATGCTACATCTGGTTTACATATAGCAGTAGCAAGTATGGGCTTAAAAAAAGGAGAACGTGTAATTACCACACCGATTACCTTTGCAGCTTCGGCAAATTGTATTCGTTATAATCAAGGAGAGGTTTGGCTAGCAGATATTGATAAAGACACTTATCTTTTATCTTTAGAAAGCACAAAAAAATTAATAGAATCTAAACCAAAAGGTTTTTTTAAAGGCATTATTCCTGTAGATTTTGCAGGTTTACCCATAAATTTAGAAGGATTTAGAGATTTAGCTAATAAACATAACCTTTGGATAATTGAAGATGCTTGCCACGCTCCTGGCGGATATTTTATAGATTCAAAAAACAAAAAACAACGCTGTGGAAATGGAAAATATGCTGATATTGGTATTTTTTCATTTCATCCTGTAAAACATATTGCTTGTGGTGAAGGCGGAATGGTTACTACAAATTCGAAAAAAGTTTACGAAAAATTACAATTATTACGTTCGCATGGTATTACCAAAAATAACATGACTCAAAACGATGGTAATTGGTATTACGAAATGCAAGAATTAGGCTTTAATTATCGTTTAACTGATATACAATCTGCATTGGGAATATCGCAATTAGCAAAAAATAATAAAGGAGTTACACAACGAAATATAATTGCAGACAACTATAAAACTGCATTTCGTAAAAAAATAAAATATCAAGAACTGCCAACTAACAGCTACAACGCACACCATTTATTTGTAATTGAAGTTGAAAACAGAAAAGGTTTATATAATTTTTTACGAAAAAATGGCATCTATGCACAAATACATTACATACCTATTCATAAATTACCTTATTACAAAGAAATTGGTTATGGTTCGGCTAGCTTAGCAAATGCAGAGAACTACTACGACAAATGTATTAGTTTACCAATGTATCCTACTTTAAAAAATGAGGAACAAAATTTTGTAATCAATAAAGTATTAGAGTTTGTTAATGAGTAAATTATGCATCATACCAGCAAGAAGTGGTTCTAAAAGAATCCTTAAAAAAAACATTAAACCTTTTTTAGGAAAACCTATTATTGCATATGCTATTGAAGCAGCATTAGTATCTAATTTATTTGACGAAGTCATGGTTTCTACAGATGATTTAGACATAGCAAAAATTGCAAAAAAATATGGAGCAACTGTTCCGTTTTTAAGAAGTGAAAAAAATGCAAACGATTACGCCACAACTATTGATGTAATAGATGAAGTAATTACATGTTACAAAGCCAAAGGTAAAATTTTTAAAACCACTTGTTGTTTATACGCAACTGCACCATTTGTTACTGATAAAACAATAACAAGTGCTTATAAAATTTTAATAAACAATCAATTTGACACGGTTTTTCCGGTAATGAATTTTAGTTTCCCTATCCAACGAGCCTTAAAGATTGATAGTAATAATAAAATGAAATTATTTCAACCAAAACACCTTAATTCTCGTTCGCAAGACTTAGAAAAAGCCTATCATGATGCTGGACAGTTTTATTGGTTTTATACCGATAAAATTATTTTAAATAAAAAATTATGGACTGATAATACTGGTGTTATTGTTATTAAAGAATCTGAAGGTCAAGATATTGATACAATAGAAGATTGGAAATTAGCCGAAATTAAGTATAAACTTTTACATGAAAAAAAAACTACTCTTTAGAGCTGATGGAAATTCAGAAACTGGCTTAGGTCATTTATACCGACTTTTTGCTTTGGTTGAAATGCTCAAAAACGATTATGAGTTTGTTTTTATTTCTAAACATTCGTCAACCACTTCGGTTATTCCCAACAATTATCCCATTCAATTAATACCAAAAGACATCAGTTTAAATAATGAACCTGCTTGGTTAAACAGTAAATTTAAAGCAAATCAACACATTATCATTGCAGATGGTTATCAATTTATTTCATCTTATCAAAAACAAATTAAAAACTTAGGGTTTGATTTAATTTATATTGATGATTTGTATAAAGAACATATGTACGCAGACATTGTAATTAATCATTCGCCAAATTTAGATACATCTACATACAAATCAGAAAATTACACACAATTTGCTTTGGGAACAAAATATGCACTTTTAAGACCGCTATTTTTAGCCGAAGCCAAAAATCATCCTAAAAATAAAAATATAGATGTAGCTTTTGTTTGTTTTGGTGGTTCTGATAAATATAATTTATCGTTTACAGCAACACAAGCCTTATTAGAAAACGAAATTTTTAAAACAATATATGTTGTTTTAGGAGCAGCATATCAACACAAAGAAATTTTTAATTTAGCATTAAACAATAATAAAATTAAAATTATTCAAAATGCTTCTGAAGCAAAAATGGTTGAAATTATGAAACAATCAAATTTTGCAATTTCACCAGCCAGTACAATACTCTACGAATTATGTTGTGTTAAAATGTTAATCCTTTCAGGTTATTATGTAGCAAATCAAAAAAATATTTATAACCAATTATCTATGGATAATGTTATCTATAAAGGAAGTAATTTCTCAAAATATTCAAAATCAGATTTTACAATTCAAATTAATAAAATTATTAATGATCAACATAGTTTTGAAAAGCTGAAACAGCAAAAAAAACTTTTTGATGGACGAAATAAAAATAGATTTTTAGGCCTGGTAAACAAATTGAATATTACTTTTATTAAAGCAAATAAAGAACATGTAAAACAAGTATATAAATGGTCTAATGATGACTTAGTAAGAAAAAATTCATACAATAGTACAAAAATAGAATACGATAGCCATGTTTTATGGTTTCATAAAAAAATAAAAGATGAAAAAGTTTTATTTTTAATACTATTAATTAATGATAAACCATCGGGAATAGTCCGATTTGAAATTAATAATAAAAAAACAACAATAGGCATTTTAATATCAAAAATGTATAGAGGTCAAGGTTTGGCATCAGAAATATTAAAAAAATCGGCAATTAAATACTTTTCGCATTATGATTATCCTATTTTTGCATACATAAAAAAGAAAAATACCGCTTCGATTAAATCTTTTATAAACGCAAAATACATTTTATATAAAGAAGAAGTTGTTAATAATATTGAAAGCTACATCTATAAATTAGAAAAAAATGTTTAGTAAAAATTGTTTTATTATAGCAGAATTATCTGCGAATCATGGCGGAGATATTGAAATTGCCAAAGAAACTATTCGTGCAGCAAAACGAGCTGGTGCCGATGCTATAAAACTACAAACCTATACGGCAGATACTATTACCATTGATGTAAAATCTGACTTGTTTAAAATAAGCCAAGGCACACATTGGGACGGACAATATTTATACGATTTATATAAAAAAGCCTCATTACCTTGGAAATGGCATAAAGAATTGTTTGACCTTGCAAAAAAAGAAGGATTGGTATGTTTTTCATCACCATTTGATTTTACAGCAGTAGATTTTTTAGAAGAATTAAACACTCCTATTTATAAGATAGCTTCTTTCGAAATAACCGACATTCCACTAATCAAATACGCAGCATCAAAAGGAAAACCAATAATTATATCTACAGGTATTGCAACTGAAGAAGATATTGAACTTGCAATAAAAACATGTAAAGAAGTAGGTAATAATCAAATTACTATATTAAAATGCACATCTGCTTATCCTGCAAAAGCAGAAGATGTAAACCTGTTAACAATGGTAGATATTGCATCGAGATACAATGTAAATATAGGTTTATCAGACCACACAACAGGTATTGAAGCGCCAGTAGTAGCAGTATCATTAGGAGCACAAATTATTGAGAAACATTTTATTTTAGATAAAAAAATTGGTGGTGCAGATGCTCATTTTTCATTAGATGAAACAGAATTTACAAATATGGTAAAAGCAGTTAGAACTGCTGAAAAAATGTTAGGACGTGTTACTTATGAAATGGATGAAAAAAAAGCAAAAAGCAGGGAGTTTTCACGTTCGCTATTTGTAGTTAAAGATGTAAAAAAAGGAGAGCTAATTACCAAAGAAAATGTAAAATCCATTAGACCTGGTTTTGGATTGCACACTAAACATTACGATACTATTTTAGGGAAAAATTTTATTGATAATTTTATTAAAGGCGAACCTTTTAGCTTTAAAATGATAAAATAGTTTTATTTAATTTTAAGTAATTCAATCCATTGGCTAAATATATCTCGTTTTGAAGTTCTAAATATTTTTGATAACTATATTACCCATTTTGTTTCTTAAATTAGAATCTAAAATTAGTTTTATTATTTTTTTCGATAAAATCAACTCGCATTCGTATTTCCTTTGCGTAAATCTACTACTTGCCAATTCTCATAATAAATCAAAATATCCTGACATTCGTTTTGCTATTTTTTAAGCAAAGTTAAAATTTCCCACTATATTTGCAGTAGAACCAAAAATAAAATAGTTAAAATATAAATTATGAGCAAAAACCAAAAATCAAATATGCAATTCCTTTTCGGAAAAAAAAATTATAAATTTATGCTAATTGGTATTGGCGTAATTATCTTGGGTTTTATTTTGATGGCTGGCGGCGGAAGTGATGACCCAAATGTTTTTAATCCTGAAATGTATAATTTTAGAAGAATTAGATTAGCGCCAACCTTAGTTCTAATTGGCTTAGGTATTGAAATTTACGCTATTATGTTAAACCCAAACAAATAATGAATTACTTATACGCCATTATTCTTGCTATCATTGAAGGTATTACCGAATATTTACCTGTTTCTTCAACAGGACATATGATTATTGCTTCATCGTTTATGCATATTGCAAGCGACGATTTTACCAAACTATTTACCATTGTTATTCAGCTTGGAGCAATTTTAGCTGTGGTCGTTTTATATTGGAAACGTTTTTTTCAGAGTATGGATTTTTATTTCAAATTACTAGTCGCTTTTATTCCTGCTGTAATATTAGGTTTGTTGCTAAACGATTTTATTGACGAGTTATTAGAGAGTCCTGTAGTTGTAGCGATTTCATTAATAATAGGTGGTTTTATTTTACTTAAAGTTGATGATTGGTTTAAATCGAATGAAACAACCGATAATGACAATCAAACAAATGTAGAAATAAGTTATGCTACCGCTTTAAAAATAGGCTTTTATCAGTGTTTGGCTATGATTCCTGGCACATCGAGAAGTGGCGCAAGTATTGTTGGCGGTATGACTCAAAAATTAAGTAGAAAAGTAGCTGCTGAATTTTCATTCTTTTTAGCTGTTCCTACCATGTTTGGAGCAACTGCTTATAAAATTTATAAATATTATAAAGCTGGTTTTGAGCTTAGCAGTTCGCAAATTAATTATTTAATTATAGGAAATATTATTGCTTTTATTGTCGCATTAATTGCCATTAAATCATTCATTGATTATTTGAGTAAAAAAGGATTTAAAGTTTTTGGTTATTACCGAATAATTTTAGGAATTGTTTTACTTATTATACATTTTACTATTTTTAAATTGAGCGTGTAATAAATTGAGAATAAGAGATAAAAAAGGATAGAAATAAATGACAAAACGCACCTTAGAAGATTTTAAAACTGGTCAAGTTTTACTAATAGACAAACCTTTAACTTGGACTTCTTTTCAGGTAGTTAATAAATTACGCTGGCATATTAGGCAGACGTTTGGTATTAAAAAAATAAAAGTTGGTCATGCTGGTACTTTAGATCCTTTAGCAACAGGATTGTTAATTATTTGCACTGGTAAATTCACAAAAAAAATACACGAATATCAAGCGCAGACAAAAGAATATACAGGCACAATAACACTTGGCGCTACAACACCTTCGTACGATTTAGAATCCGATATCGATAAAACGTTCCCAATAGATCATATTTCAGACGAATTGATTTACAATACCACCAAACAGTTTACAGGCGAAATAAACCAAAAACCACCTATTTTTTCTGCAATAAAAAAAGATGGAAAGCGCCTTTATGAAATTGCAAGAGCTGGCGAAACCGTTGAAATAAAACACAGACAAGTTACCATACATCAATTTGAAATAACTAAAATAAATTTACCTAAAGTAACCTTTAGAGTAATTTGCAGTAAAGGAACTTACATACGTTCACTTGCTTATGACTTTGGATTGGCATTGAAATCTGGCGGACATTTAAGTGAATTAAGACGTACTAAAATTGGCGAATTTTCGGTTAATGATGCTGTTGAGCCATTAAAATTTGTGGCGGAATTAAACAACGAATGTAATTAAAACAAATACAAATATGGCATTAAATTTGCCATCTTAACAATTCTAAAACACATCTAATGAAAAAAATAATACTTAGTACCGTAATAATTTTAATAACACAACTAATTTTTGCTCAAAACACGAGTAGCTTAACCATTTTCTCTGAAGATAATCAAGGTTTTTATCTATTTCTAAACGGAATTAGACAAAATCAAAAACCAGAAATTAACATAACTGTTGATTATTTAGAAAAAGATTATTATGATACTAAAATTGTTTTTGCAAACAAATCAATTCCATCCATTAAAAAAAGTTTTCTAAATGTTATTAGTCAAGATGAAAAAAAAGGAAATGTAACCTATAAAATTAAAAAAAATAGAAAAGGCAAATTAATATTACGCTACTATTCTTTTACGCCTTTTAAAGATTACAAGCCTGCAACCGAAAACGTAACTATAATTCATCATAATAGTGCGCCAATGCCAAATATAGATTATTCAATAACTACAACCCAAACAACGACAACTTCTTCTAATGGAGAACATATTGATGTTGGCGTAAATATTGGAGGAGTTAATATGGGTATGAATGTAAACATAAACGATAATTTAGGTAATGTAACAACACAGACAACGACAACAACTACCACAACTACATCTGGAAACCTCATAAGCAATGACCTATCATCAACTAATGAAGTGGATTGTTATACCTTAAACAATGCAGATTACAGACAAGCTTTAGAGTCAATTAAAAGTAAGTCGTTTTCAGAAACTAAATTATCATTAGCAAAACAAATTGTAAAAAGAAATTGCTTAACCGCAACGCAAATTAAAAAAATAACAGCACTGTTTACTTTTGAAGATACCAAATTAACCTTTGCCAAATATGCATATCCGTTTTGTTACAACCCAGAAAATTATTGGAAATTAAGCGATGTTTTTACTTTTGAAAGCAGTATGGAAGAATTAAACGAATTTATCGATTCACAGCGATAAATTGTTATTTTTATTTTTATAAAACATCAACAAAAAGACACGAATGAAAAACCTTTTTCTTTTCATTTTTATGCTATTATCTATAAACAGTTTTACTCAAGACAAACTTGATATTAAGATTGATAAAGGAATTCAATTATATGAAAATGGGAAAAAAGAAAAGGCTTTTAAAATTTGGAAAAAAGTAGAAAAAAAATCGAATAAACCATCAAGTACATACGGAACTGCATTAGGAAATATTCTTTGGTACTATATCGAAAATAATGATGAGGAAAATTTCTTAAATTATTACAAAAAGATAATAAATTCAAGTCTAAATGAAAAGGATCGGAATTATGAAATAGGACAACCCTCTAAGTACATGACAAAAATTTCATAATATTTATATTCCCCTGATTTAAAGCGTTTAACAAACAGTTTGTAATGTAGTTTAAACCATATTTAAAAATAGTAATTGCTTTTCTTCCATGTTTTTTAAT